>DASVPW010000091.1:0-99604 GCA_036389455.1 Beijerinckiaceae bacterium | reverse complement strand
AAGGATGCGGGTGTTACGAGTGATGACGACGCAAGAACACCACTCTTCGGGTTTTCTACCGAACAGGCGCATAAAAAAGGCCCGGCAATGCCGAGCCTTTCGTCAAGCGCGCCGGAAAGATCAATACCGGTAGTGATCCGGCTTGAACGGCCCCTGCTCGGACACGCCGATATAGCTTGCCTGGTCGGGGCGGAGTTGGGTGAGCTTGGCGCCGATCTTGTCGAGGTGGAGGCGGGCGACCTTTTCGTCGAGGTGCTTCGGCAGGGTGTAGACCTTGCGCTCGTACCTGTCCGGGTTCCCCCACAGCTCGATCTGGGCGAGCGTCTGGTTCGTGAACGAGGCCGACATCACGAAGGACGGGTGGCCCATGGCGTTGCCGAGGTTCACGAGGCGGCCTTCCGAGAGCAGGATGATGCGGTGCCCGTCCGGGAACTCGATCTCGTCGACCTGCGGCTTGATGTTCTGCCACTTGAGGTTCTTCAGGCCCGCGACCTGGATCTCGTTGTCGAAGTGGCCGATGTTGCAGACGATCGCCCGGTCCTTCATGGCGCGCATGTGGTCGAGCGTGATGACGTCCTTGTTGCCGGTCGCGGTGACGAAGATGTCGGCGCGCGGCGCCGCGTCCTCCATGGTCGTGACCTCATAGCCCTCCATGGCGGCCTGCAGGGCGCAGATCGGGTCGATCTCGGCGACGAGCACCCGGCAGCCGGCGTTGCGTAAGCTGGCTGCCGAGCCCTTGCCGACGTCGCCGAAGCCCGCCACCATCGCGACCTTGCCGGCCATCATGACGTCGGTGCCGCGGCGGATGCCGTCGACGAGCGACTCGCGGCAGCCGTAGAGGTTGTCGAACTTCGATTTCGTGACCGAGTCGTTGACGTTGATCGCCGGGAACAGGAGCTTGCCTTCCTTCTCCATGACGTAGAGGCGGTGGACGCCGGTGGTGGTCTCTTCCGACACGCCTTTGATCGCCTTGGCGAGCTCGCCGAACCAGCCCTGGCGCTTCTCCTTGAGGGTGCGCTTGATGAGGGCGAAGAGGATCTCCTCCTCCTCGGAGCCCGGCTGATCGAGGAAGGCCGCGTCGCCGCCCTCGGCGCGGACGCCGAGGTGCACGAAGAGGGTCGCGTCGCCGCCGTCGTCGAGGATCATGTTGGGGGTGCCGCCGTCGCCCCACTCGAACAGCTTGCGGGTGAACTCCCAGTACTCCTCGAGGCTCTCGCCCTTGTAGGCGAAGACCGGGATGCCGGAGGCCGCGATCGCGGCCGCGGCGTGGTCCTGCGTCGAGTAGATGTTGCACGACACCCAGCGGATGTCGGCGCCGAGCGCCGAAAGAGTCTCGATCAGCACCGCGGTCTGGATCGTCATGTGGAGCGAGCCGGCGATGCGGGCGCCCTTGAGCGGCTGCTTTGAGGCGTACTCCTCGCGCACCGCCATGAGCCCCGGCATCTCGGTCTCGGCGATGGCGATCTCCTTGCGGCCCCAGTCGGCGAGGCCGATGTCCTTCACCGCGTAGTCGTGATGGGGGACGTGCTTCTTCGCGGCGGCTTGCGGCATGGTCGGTTGTCCTTGATGGGGCTTTGGATCGGAGAGCCGTGGTCGGCCCGGAGCCTTGGGGTTCGGCGGCTCCATAGCAGCAACCCGCCGGGGAAGCAATCAAGATATAAAGATGTCTTTATGTGATTTTCGGAGCCAGCGTTCCGATCAGCCGCTCGGCCGTGGCGCGGTTCAGCGCCAGGGGGATGTCGTAGACGAGGGCGAGGCGGGTGAGCGCCTTCACGTCGACGTCGTGCGGGTGCGGCGAGAGCGGGTCGACGAGGAAGATCAGAGCGCCGATCCGCCCCTCCGCGATAAGCGCGCCGACCTGCTGGTCGCCGCCGAGGGGCCCGCTCTTCAGCCGGGTGATCGAGAGGGAGGGACAGCGCTCCATGACCCGGGCGCCGGTCGTGCCCGTGGCGTAGAGGTCGAAGCGGGACAGCGCCGGCTCGTGCTCGGCCGCGAAATCCGCCATGGCGGCCTTTTTGGCGTCGTGCGCCACAAGAGCGACGGCGAGACGCCCGTCGCCGCCCGCCCCGCCGATCAATTGCCCATCCGGTCCCGCCACTGGTTCTCGCCGATCATGCAGTTGGTGCGCGGCCCGTCCTGGGCCGGCCGCACGAGCGGCTGCGGCGGCACGATCCCGGCGACCTCCAGGAGGATCTTGGTCTTGATGGCGGCCGGGAACTGCTCCCGGTCGCGGGCCGGGACCACGAAGGCGCCCTGGCCGCCGATGACGCAGTCGCGGTAGTAGGCGTCGAGGTCGTGGATGTCGAGGTAGCCGGGCGCCTTCAGCATGATCGGCAGGCCGTTGATGGTGACCCCCTGCGCGAGGGCCTCGGCGCGGGCGAGGGTCACCGGGCGGCCCTGGTTGTTCGGCCCGTCGCCCGAGATGTCGACGACCCGCCGGGTCGCGTCGACCGCGCTCTCGCCGAGGAGCTTCATGGCGAAGTCGATCGCGCCCGAGATCGAGGTGCGCTGGGCGCGGCGGACCGGCTGGGCCGCCACCTTCTCGGCGAACAAGGACGCGCTCTCCGGGCCGTCGAGGACGCTCCAGGGCACGATCACGCGCTGGTCCCAGGAGCCGGCCCACTCGAAGTAGACGACCGCGATCCGGCCGATCTGGCCGCGCCGGATCGCGTCGTGCACCTGCGGCGAGCGGAAGGCATCGGCGAACCCCTGCCGCTGCAACGCGAGCTCGTCCACGTCCATGGAGTAGGAGATGTCGACCGCGATCACGAGGGCGAGGTCGACCTCGGTGTCGGCGCGGGCCGCGGGCGCGGCGAAGAGAGCCGCAAGAGAAAGCGCGAGCGCGGCGAGCGCGCGCCGAAGATGTGAGCCGAGCATGGCGGTCTCCTGATGATCCCAGTCTGCCAGCATCGCGGCGGGCCGCAATTGGCGCCCGTTCACATTCTGCGGCGCAGGTCCTCGATGACCGCAAGCGCGGCCCGGAACGCGCCGTCGGGATCGAGGTCCGTGGTGTCGAGCACGGTCGCGTCGTCGGCCGGGCGCAGAGGGGCGACGCTGCGGCTCGAATCGCGCTCGTCCCGGCGGCGGATGTCGGCAAGGATGGCTTCGAATTCGGCACGCTCGGCCCGGGCCATGAGCTCGGCGTAGCGGCGGCGCGCCCGCTCCTCGGCGCCCGCGGTCACGTAGAGCTTCACGGCGGCGTCCGGGCAGATGACGGTGCCGATGTCGCGCCCGTCGAGCACGGCCCCGCCCGGCGCCGCCGCGAACCGGCGCTGGTAGGCGAGGAGCGCGTCCCGCACGGGCCGGAGGCCCGAGACCACGGAAGCGGCCTCTCCCATCTCGCGGCCGCGCAAGGAAGCCTCGTCGAAGCGGGCGAGGTCGAGGCCGCGCGCGATCTGCGTCGCGGCGTCCGCGTCGGTCAGCGCCTGCCCGGCGTCGCGGAGCGCGCGGGCGACCGCCCGGTACAGGAGCCCGGTGTCGAGGTGGGGCAGCCCGTAATGGGCCGCGAGCCGTCGCGCGAGCGTCCCCTTGCCGGACGCCGCCGGTCCGTCGATCGCGATGACCATTCAGGCGTCCCGCATCTCGGCCCCGAGAGCCCGCATGAGGGGCAGGAAAGTCGGGAAGCTCGTGGCGATCATGGCGCCGTCGTCGACCGCCATGCCGTCGCGGGCGGCGAGCCCCAGGACCAGGAAGGCCATCGCGATGCGGTGATCGAGGTGGGTCGCGGCGGTGCCGCCGCCCGGCACCTTTCCGGAAAGGCCTTCGACGATCAGGTCGTCGCCCTCGATCCGGTTCGGCACGCCCGCCGCGGTCAGGCCCGCCGCGACGGCGGCGAGGCGGTCGGATTCCTTGACTCTCAGCTCGTGCAGGCCGCGCATCCGCGTCTGCCCTTGGGCGAAGGCCGCCGCGACAGCGAGCACAGGGTACTCGTCGATCATCGACGGAGCGCGGTGCGCCGGCACATCGACGCCAGCGAGGCGGCTTGCCCGCACGCGCAGGTCCGCGACGGTCTCGCCGCCCTCGTCGCGCTCGGACAGGCGCTCGATCTCGGCACCCATTTCGAGGAGCGTCGTCATGAGCCCGGTCCTGAGCGGGTTCATCATCACGCCCTCGAGCACGACCTCGGAGCCGGGCACGAAGAGGGCTGCGACGAGGGGGAAGGCCGCCGAGGACGGGTCCGACGGGACCGCGACCTCGCGGCCGCGAAGCGTCGGCTGGCCTTTCACCGTGACGCGGCGGCCCTGCGCCCCCTCGGGCTCGATCGTCACCTCGGCGCCGAAGTGGCGCAGCATCCTCTCGGTGTGGTCGCGGGTCGCCTCGCGCTCGACGACGGTCGTGAGGCCGGGGGAGTTGAGGCCGGCGAGCAGCACCGCGGACTTGATCTGGGCCGAGGCGGCGGGGGTCTCGTAGACGATCGGCACGGTTTCGCGCGGACCCCGCAGGGCGAGGGGCACGCGCCCGCCCTCGGCCTCGGCGACGACGCTCGTCCCCATACGCACGAGGGGGTCGAGGATGCGGCGCATCGGACGCTTGCGTAAGCTGGCGTCGCCGTCGAAGGTCGCCGTGATCGGATGGCTGCCGGCGACGCCCATCATCAGGCGCGAGCCCGTCCCGGCGTTGCCGAAGTCGAGGGTTTGCTGCGGCTCGACGAGGCCGCCGATGCCGGCGCCGCGCACCCGCCAGCGGCCTGGGCCTTCGCGAGCGACGGTCGCGCCCAGGGCCCGGCAGGCGGCGGCGGTGCGCAGCACGTCGTCGCCCTCCAGAAGCCCCTCGATCCGGGTCTCGCCGATGGACATGAGACCGAAAATCAGCGCCCGATGGGAGATCGACTTGTCCCCCGGGGCCCGCAGGCGCCCCCGCAGGGGACCGCCCGGCCCGGCCGCGACCGGCGAAGCTGTGACATGCGCGTGAGACAAGGGTTTTGCCCGAAAAGGCCGGCTCGGCCGCGCGGTCGTTAGCATGGGCCTCTAAGGCCGTCATCCGGCCTCGGCCGAAGCGCCCTCCCCGGTTGAAAGCCGCGGGGGGCTTCCTATTTGACAGGGCCGCGACCCGCGACTAACGGGGCGCTCTCCTATTCTCGATCTGACGAAGGCAGTCACTCCGTGGCGAAACCGGAACTCGGCTTGAAGCGCCAATGCCTGCATTGCGGCGCCAAGTTCTACGACCTCAACAAGGATCCGGCCGTGTGCCCGAAGTGCGGCACGCCGATGCAGGCGAGCGCCGTCACCCGGGTTGCGCCGCCGGTCGCGGCCCGCGCCCGCCCGGCGCCCGCCGAGGAAGAGCCCGAGATCGAGGCGGCGGGGCCCGAGATGGTCTCGCTCGAGGACGTGGAGGCGGAGGAATCCGGCAAGGAAGCCGTGGCCGAGGACGACATCGACCTCGGCGAGGAGGCCCCGGCCGAGGACGACACCTTCCTGGAGGAGGAGGAGGAGGGCGAGGACGACGTCGCCGACCTCATCGACGGGGAGATCGAGGACGACGAGGAGACGTGACGCCGTCGCATCGGGCGCAGGCGGCCCGGGGGGTCGCGGCGTCAAGAGGCTTGAGTCCCGCCTCGTCCGCCACTAAGAGGGACGCGCCGCCTTTGGGCGGTCTTGATCTCGCCGCGGTCATCCCGACGCCGCGGCCTACCAGTGGGGCCATAGCTCAGTTGGGAGAGCGCTTGAATGGCATTCAAGAGGTCGGCGGTTCGATTCCGCCTGGCTCCACCAAACTCTCGTAGGCTGTTAAAATCTCGAAAAATTTCTGAACGGACTGGAAACGGTCGTTCTTCACCTCGCAGCTTCAGCCCATTCTACGCGAACAATTGTAATCGACCGTCGCACGATGCAGATGCATGACTTGGCAGCCCAGAACTTCAGAGACGCTCCAGGCTAATGCATCGGTCGATAACCAAACGGATTAGCTCATGGCGAGGCAGCATTCGACGCCCCTCATAATCTCCAGCGACGGCGGGAGCGTCGCGGCTGCAAGCCTGCTCGAACTGGGCGCCGGCGGTCACGGCATGACTGAGGCGGACATCCAGGAGCTAATCCACCGTTTTCCTTCGTGTCTGCCCATCGCCGAGATCGATCCGCTGTTTGCAAATCCCGTGCCGATCTGCCGAGAGCTTTCCACGCCCGCCGGCTCGATCGACAATTTTATGGTCACCCCGACCGGCCTTCCTGTGCTCGTGGAATGCAAGCTCTGGCGCAACCCCGAGGGAAGGCGTGAGGTGGTTGGACAAATCCTGGACTACGCCAAGGAGCTAGCACTCTGGACCTCATCCGACCTCCAGCGTGAAGCCAGTCGGCGCGCCGGCGCAGAGGGGAATCTGCTGCTTGAGCGGGTGCGTGCGGCGGGCCATGAGGTGGATGAGATCGGCTTCAACGACGCGTTGACTCTGAACCTGAGGCGTGGGCGGTTCCTGCTCTTGATTGTGGGAGACGGCATCCGCGTTGGAGTGGAGATGATCACCGAGTATCTTCAGGGCCATTCGGGCCTTCATTTTACGCTGGGCTTGGTCGAGATGCCGGTTTACCGGCTTGCCGACGGTGCGCAAATCGTTGTGCCGCGCGTGCTAGCCAAGACGCAGACCCTCGTCAGGAACGTTATCGAGGTTCCCGAGGGCTTCGTTCTGTCGGAAACCGAGGATGACGCGACCGTCGACTCGATCGAAACGCCGGAGCGGCGCGCCGGCCGCGAGCGGCGCAATGCGGTTCGGCAGCAATTCTGGAAAGACTACCTGGCGGGACTCCAAATCGACGATCCGGACCAGGTGCGCCCCCCTGCCGCGCTTGGCGGCCACGTCGTGTTCAAGTTTGGCGCACCGGGAGGCTCAAGTTGGCTGACGGTCTACCGTGACATGCGCAATAACCGCGTCGGACTCGACCTATCATCCAATCGGAATTCTGTCGGGGAGCAGGCATCGCGAGCATTGGCGGAGCACGCTGACGAGATCGCGGCAGAGCTTGGCCCCGGAGCGACCGTCAATTTCGGAGGCGAGCGTCCGGTCATTGCGCAGGACCTCACGGTCAAAGACCTTGAGGACCCGGATGAGCGGGCGCGTGCGATCGCCTGGCTTCAGGATCGCACAAATGCTTTCATCAACACGCTCCGGCCGCGCATTCGCTCGGCGCTCCGCGATCTGGCAGACAACTGAGCGATCTCAAGCCGACCAGCACGTTCATGGATGTAGGTAGGCAGAGCCTCGCTGTGTTACGGATTGACTTCTACCCGGGTTCTCCTCCCCACGGCGTCGCACATTGCTTTCCACTTGGCTTTCCTCTCCTCGTCGGTCAAGTTTACCTCCTCAATTTTTGAGATGGAGCCTTTCGCAGCGACGGCTTCGGCAGGTGCCAATGTCATCTCGGCCGCGCTTACACGTTTGGTACACAGGGCCGGTACTCAAAGATAGGTGTTGTGGGTTACACTGTTGAATTCCTGGCTTTTTAGGATAGCCGGTTCCCTTCCGCCTAGCGCCACCAAGCACCTTCACCTGAAGTCCAAAAAGCGCCCCCGGCAGCGAGCAGCCACCCGGGCGGCACGCCGCTTTGACCCGCGCGACCCCACGCCCTATGTGCTGGCTTAAGCCCGGCCGCTATGATCGCCGCTGAAGCACCGCCAAGGACCCTTTCCCCGTGCCCGTCGACACCCCCCTCCTCGACGCCATCGCCACGCCCGAGGACCTGCGCCGCCTGCCCGAGACGCGGCTGCGCGAGGTCGCGGACGAGCTGCGCGCCGAGACCATCGACGCGGTCTCGGTCACGGGCGGGCACCTCGGCGCCGGGCTCGGCGTGGTCGAGCTGACGGTCGCCCTGCACTACGTGTTCGACACGCCCCGCGACCGGCTGATCTGGGACGTCGGCCACCAGGCCTACCCGCACAAGATCCTGACCGGCCGCCGCGGCCGCATCCGGACGCTGCGCCGGGGCGGCGGCCTGTCGGGCTTCACCCGGCGCGCCGAGAGCGAGTACGACCCCTTCGGGGCGGCCCATTCCTCGACCTCGATCTCGGCCGGGCTCGGCATGGCGGTCGCCCGCGACCTTTCGGGGCGCCCGCACAACGTCGTCTGCGTCATCGGCGACGGCGCGATGTCCGCCGGCATGGCCTACGAGGCCATGAACAACGCCGGCGCCATGCACTCGCGCCTGATCGTCGTCCTCAACGACAACGACATGTCGATCGCGCCGCCGACCGGCGCGATGTCGTCCTATCTCGCCCGCCTCGTCTCGGGCGGCGCCTACCGCTCGATCCGCTCGGCCGCGAAGCAGCTCGCCAAGAGGCTGCCGAAGTTCTTCTACGACAAGGCGCACCGGGCCGAGGAGTACGCCCGCGGCTTCTGGACCGGCGGGACGCTCTTCGAGGAGATGGGCTTCTACTACGTCGGCCCGATCGACGGGCACAACCTCGACCACCTCCTGCCGGTCCTGAAGAACGTCCGCGACGCCGAGACCGGGCCGATCCTCGTCCACGTCGTGACCCAGAAGGGCAAGGGCTACGCCCCGGCCGAGAACTCCGCCGACAAGTACCACGGGGTCGTCACCTTCGACGTGGTGACGGGAGCCCAGGCGAAGCCCCGGGCCAACGCCCCGAGCTACACCAAGGTCTTCGCCGAGAGCCTCGTCAAGGAAGCGCGCAAGGACGACAAGATCGTGGCGATCACGGCCGCGATGCCGTCCGGCACCGGCCTCGACCTGTTCCAGAAGCAGTTCCCGGCCCGCACCTTCGACGTCGGCATCGCCGAGCAGCACGCCGTCACCTTCGCGGCCGGCCTCGCGGCCGAGGGCTACAAGCCGTTCTGCGCGATCTATTCGACCTTCCTGCAGCGCGCCTACGACCAGGTCGTGCATGACGTGGCGATCCAGAAGCTGCCGGTGCGCTTCGCCCTCGACCGGGCCGGCCTCGTCGGCGCCGACGGGCCGACCCACGCCGGCGCCTTCGACGTGGCCTACCTCGGCTGCCTGCCGGGCTTCGTCATGATGGCCGCCGCCGACGAGGCCGAGCTCGTCCACATGGTGGCGACGGCGGCCGGTCATGATGAGGGTCCGATCGCCTTCCGCTATCCTCGCGGCGAGGGCGTCGGCGTCGAGATGCCCGAGGCGGGCGTGCCGCTTGCCATCGGCAGGGGCCGCATCCTCTGCGAGGGCGGCCGCGTCGCGATCCTGTCGCTCGGGACGCGGCTCTCCGAAAGCCTCAAGGCGGCCGACGAGCTCGGGGCGCGGGGCCTGTCGACGACCGTCGCCGACGCCCGCTTCGCAAAGCCCCTCGACGAGGACCTCGTGCTGCGACTCGCCCGCGAGCACGAGGTGCTGATCACGATCGAGGAGGGCTCGGTCGGCGGCTTCGGCTCCGCCGTGCTCCAGCTCCTCGCCGAGCGCGGCGCCCTCGACCGCGGCCTCAAGGTCCGGCCCATGGTGCTGCCGGACGCGTTCATCGAGCACGAGACGCCCGAGCGCATGTACGCCGAGGCCTGCCTCGACGCCGCCGGCATCGTCGCCAAGGTGTTCGAGGCGCTCGGCCGCGACGCGGCGGTGCTGAAGGCGCGGGCCTGACTTCTACTTGATCACCGCGCAGGCGACGCGGGCGCCGGCGCCGCCGATCGGCTGCGTCGTGTGGTCGTCCTCGTTGGCGTGGAACACGAGGGCCGAGCCGTCCGTGTTCTTGAGGCCCTGCTGGCCGGCGAGCACGATCGATTCCGACGACACCTCGGCGTTCACCGAGCCGTCCTGGGCAGCGTAGACGTTCGGCAGGTCGCCCTCGTCCGGCCCTTCCGGGTTGAGGAGGCCGTGCTGGGCGTTCTCGTGGTTGACGTGGCCCTTCGAGAGCTGGAACTGCCCCACGTCCGAGCAGTCGCCGACGGAATGGAAATGCACCCCGTGCCAGCCGGGCGTGAGGCCGCCGGCGTTGATGGTGATGCGCACGACGGTGGCGTTCTCGCTCGAGCGGATCGCGATCTTCCCGATCTGGTCGCCTTTGGCGCCGGTGATCGGGGCCTCGTAGGTCTGGATGGCGGCGGCGGGCGCGGCCGGCGGCTGGGCGGGCGCCGGAGTTTGGGCGAGGGCCGGAGCCGCAACGGTCACGGCAAGCGCGGCGAGAAGGTTTCTCATGGGTGTTCCTCCATCCTGTTTAATGGTCAAGGTTAGGCCAGGCTCCGGCCCTTGATAAGGGGGAGCACGATTGCCGAGGGGGCGGCCCCATGGCAAGAGCCGGCCATGGGGCCTTCCCGCCGCCGCGCCGATATCCTTCTCGTCGAGCGCGGCTTGTTCGAAAGCCGCGCCAAGGCCCAGGAGGCGATCGCGGCCGGGCTCGTCAGCGCCGAGGGGTCGCCGGTTTCCAAGGCGTCGGACCGGCTGCCGGCCGATGCCGCGATCATCGCCGAGGCGCCCCACCCCTGGGTGTCGCGGGCCGGCGTGAAGCTCGCGGCTGGGCTCGACGCCTTCGCGATCGACCCCGCGGGCTGCGTCTGCCTCGACCTCGGCGCCTCGACCGGCGGCTTCACCGACGTGCTCCTCGCCCGCGGCGCCCAAAGAGTCTACGCCGTCGACGTCGGCCACGGACAGCTCCATCCGCGGCTCGCCCGGGACGCGCGCGTGAAAAGTCTCGAGGGCACCGACGCCCGGCATCTCACGCGCGCGCTCGTCCCGGAGCCCGTCGGCCTCGCGGTCGCCGACGTGAGCTTCATCTCGCTCAGGCTCGTGCTCCCGCCGGTCCTTCCGCTCCTCGCGCCGGACGCCACGCTCGTCGCGCTAGTGAAGCCGCAGTTCGAGGCCGGACGGGCCTTCGTGAAGAAGGGCGTCGTCCGTGATGAGGCGGTGCACCGCACGGTGTGCCGGGAGACCGCCGCCTTCGTGGAAGCGCTCGGGTTCAAGATCCTCGGCCTCGTCCCCTCCCCGATCCTCGGCGGCGACGGCAACCGCGAGTTCCTGATCGGGGCGAGGCGTGGCTGAGCGCGTCCTGATCGAGCGCCTCGGCGCCCGCGCCGACGGCATCGCGCACGTCGACGGGCGGGCCGTGTACGTGCCCTACGTCCTCCCCGGCGAGACGGTCCTGATCGAGCCCGAGGGCTCGCGCGCGAGTCTTATCGGCATCGAAAGCCCATCGTCCGACCGCATCCAGCCCTTCTGCCCCTACTTCGGCCGCTGCGGCGGCTGCCTCACCCAGCACATCGCGGCGCCGACCTACGCGGCGTGGAAGCGCGGCACCTTGCTCCATGCGCTCTCCCAGGCCGGCCTCGACGCACCCGTGGACCCGCTCGTCGACGCCCACGGGGCGGGCCGCCGGCGGATCGTCCTGCACGCGCGCTTCGAGAGCGGACGCGCGAAGGTCGGCTACATGGCGGCGCGCAGCCACGACCTCGTCGAGGTCGCGTTCTGCCCGATCGCCGAGCCGGGGCTGAAGGAGGCCCCGAAGGCGGCGCTCGCGCTCGCCGGGCTGCTGCGCGCGAATCCGAAGCCTCTCGACATCCAGGTCACGGCGACCGACACCGGCCTCGACGTGGACCTGCGCGGCCACGGGCCGGCGAAGGAGCGCGAGCGCCAGGCCCTCGTCGAGGCCGCGGTCGCGCACGACCTCGCCCGCCTCTCGCTGCACGGCGAAGTGCTCATCGAGCGCCGGGCGCCCGTCGTGCGGATGGGCGCAGCCCAGGTTTCAGCCCCGCCGGGCGGCTTCCTGCAGGCGACCCGGGCCGGCGAGGAGGCGCTGTCCGCCCTCGTGACCGAGGCCTGCGCCGGAGCGAAGCGCGCCGCCGACCTCTTTTCCGGCTGCGGCCCCTTCGCGCTCCGCCTCGCCGCGCGCGCCGAGGTGCTGGCCGCCGACGGCGACGCGCGCTCGCTTGCCGCCCTCGACAAGGCCGCGCGCGGGACGCCGGCCTTGCGCCGCGTGACGACGGAGGCGCGCGACCTCTTCCGCCGCCCGCTGCTCGCGCCGGAGCTCGACCGCTTCGACGCGGTCGTGATCGACCCGCCGCGGGCGGGCGCCGAGGCGCAGGCGCGGCAGCTCGCCCTGTCGAAGGTCCCGACGGTCGCGAGCGTCTCCTGCGACCCCGGCACCTTCGTGCGCGACGCCAGGATCCTGGTCTCCGGCGGCTACCGCCTCGAGCGCGTCGTGCCCGTCGACCAGTTCCGGCACAGCCCGCACCTGGAGATCGTCGGCGTCTTCCGCCGCGACGCGGCCCGGCGCAGGCGCGCCTGATCACGCGGCCGGCTTCGCCTTCGACAGGAAGGCCGCGAAGGCGGCCTTGGCAGCGGGCGAGGCGAGGGCCTTGCGGAACGCCGCCGACTCCCGGTCCATGGCGGCGAGGATTTCCTCCCGATCGACGTGAATGAGCCGGCGCGTCGCCGCGATGGCCTCGCGCGGCTTCGCGGCGATTTTCTTCGCCCGCTCCAGGGCATGCGCAAAAAGCGCGTCCGCCGGCACGACGGCGTTGACGAGGCCGAGGCGCAGGGCCTCGTCGGCGCCGAAGCTCTCGGCGAGGAGCAGAAGCTCGCTCGCCTTGGCGAGCCCGACCCGGCGCGGGAGAAGCAGACTCGAGGCCGCCTCCGGCACGAGACCGAGGTCGACGAAGGGCAGGCGGAACATCGCCGTCGGCGCCGCATAGACGAGGTCGCAGTGCAGGAGCATCGTGGTGCCGACGCCGACCGCGACGCCGTCGACCGCCGCGACGAGCGGCGTGTCGAGCTTTGCCAGCGCGGTGATGAAGTGGAAGGCCGAGAGCTCGTCCGGGCGCTCGGAGGCGGCGAGAAAGTCGGCAAGGTCGTTGCCGGCCATGAACGAGCCGCCGGAGCCCGCGACGAGGACCGCGCCTGCGCCGTCCCGGTCAGCCTGCCGGAAGGCCTCGACGCAGGCGTCGTACATGGCCCGCGTCATGGCGTTCTTCTTCTCCGGCCGGTTCAGCCGGACGACGAGGACGTCCCCGTCCGGCGCGACGCTCACATGCTCGGTCATGACGTCCTTCAGCTCGCCAGCGCGAGCGGCGCGTCGTCGACGAAGGCGGCGCCCGAGATCACGGTCTCCTCCAGGCCCCGGGCCGCGGTCGCGACGTTCTCGGCGAAGAAGCGGCACAGCGCGATGCGGGCCGGGTGCGCCGGATCGGAATCCCCCGCGGCCGCGGCGGCGCTCGCGGCGAGCGCCGCCTCCGCAAGGGCCGTCCCGCCTTGAGCGAGGGCGAAGAGACGCAGGTACGGCGTCGCCCCGGCGAGCGCGGCGTCGGGCCGGTTGCCCGAAAGGGCCTTCAGCATGAAGCCCGTCGCGCGATCGAGGCTCTCGACCGCGTCGCGCAGGCGCGCGCCGGCAAGGCCGAAGGCGGGCGTCGCGTCCTTGACGAGGCGCTGCAGCGTTCTGCGCATCGCGGCGATCTGCCGCCGCACGGCGTCGCCGCCGGAGAGCGGCAGCTTGCGGGTGACGAGGTCGATCGCCTGAATGCCGTTGGTGCCCTCGTAGATCGGGTTGATGCGGGCATCGCGCAGGTGCTGCGCCGCGCCGGTCTCCTCGACGAACCCCATGCCGCCGTGGACCTGCACGCCGAGCGAGGCCACCTCGACCCCGATGTCGGTCGAAAAGGCCTTCGCCACGGGCGTGAGGAGCGAGGCGCGATCCTGCGCGATCCGGCGCGCGTCCTTGTCCGCGGCGCGGTGGGCGCGGTCGATGGCCTCGGCCGTGAGATAGGAGATGCAGCGCGCCGCGGCGGTCAGCGCCTTCATGGTCATGAGCATGCGCTTGACGTCCGGATGCTCGACGATCGGGCTCATGTCCTCGGCGGCGGAGCCGGGCGCGCGGCCCTGGCGGCGCTCCCTCGCGTAGGACAGCGCCTGCTGGTAGGCCCGCTCGGCGATCGCGACGCCCTGGAGCGCGACGGCGAGGCGGGCGTTGTTCATCATCGTGAACATGCAGGCGAGGCCCCGGTTCTCCTCGCCGATGAGGAAGCCCGTCGCGCCGCCGCCGTCGCCGTAGACCCTGGTGCAGGTCGGCGAGGCGTGGATGCCGAGCTTGTGCTCGATCGAGTGGCAGCGCACGTCGTTGCGCCTCCCGTCCGGCAGGACCTTCGGCACGAGGAAGAGCGAGATGCCCCGCGTCCCGGGCGGCGCGTCGGGCAGGCGCGCCAGCACGAGGTGGACGATGTTCTCGGCCATGTCGTGCTCGCCGTAGGTGATGAAGATCTTCTGGCCGGTGATGCGGTAGGAGCCGTCGCCGGCGCGCTCGGCGCGGGTGCGCAAGGCGCCGAGGTCCGAGCCCGCCTGCGGCTCGGTCAGGTTCATGGTGGCGGTCCACTCGCCGGAGACCACCTTGGCGAGATAGCGCTCCTTCAGCTCCTCCGAGCCGTGCTGCGCCAGCGCCTCGACGCCGCCCATGGTGAGGAGCGGCGCCAAGCCGAACGACATGCAGGCCGCGTTCCACATCTCGACGCAGGCCGAGTTGAGGAGCGTCGGCAGGCCCTGGCCGCCGAAGGCTTCCGGACCGGGGAGCGCGTTCCAGCCGGCCTCGGTCCAGGCCTTGTAGGCTTCCCTGAAGCCGCGGGGCGTCCTAACCGCGCCATCCTCGAGCCTGAGCCCCTCGAGATCGGCCGGGCGGTTCAGCGGCGCGAGCTGCTCCCCGGCGAACTTGCCGGCCTCCTCGAGGATCGTCTCGACGAGGTCGAAGGAGAGGTCGCCGTGCAGGCCCTCTGCAATGGCGCGGTCGAGGCCGGCGACGTGGCGCATGGTGAAGACCATCTCGGCGACGGGCGCGCGGTAGCTCATTCGTCGTCTCCGGACCTGCGGGCGAGCGCCCGCGATTTGACGCGCAGGGTAGCGCATCTCTAAGCCGCAAGGCGACGGCAGAGACAGAGATAGTTTAGCGTGAACGACCCCGGATCAAAGACCGAGCGGCTTTCGCCCGACGAGGCCGGGATCGCCCGCGCCGCGGAAATCCTCGCGCGGGGGGGCCTCGCGGCGTTCCCGACCGAGACCGTCTACGGCCTCGGCGCGGACGCCACGAATGCCGAGGCGGTGGCGCGGATCTACGCGGCGAAGGCACGGCCGCGCTTCAATCCGCTCATCGCCCATGTGGCTGACCTCGCGGCGGCGCGCCGGGAAGGCGTGCTTGACAGGGACGCGCTGGCGCTCGCCCGGCGCTTCTGGCCGGGCCCCCTGACCCTCGTCGTGCCGGCGGCGCCCGCATGCCGCGTATGCGACCTCGCCCGGGCCGGGCTCGACAGCGTCGCGCTGCGCGTGCCGGCGCATCCGCTGGCGCAGGCACTGCTCGAACGGATCGGCCGCCCCGTCGCGGCGCCGTCCGCGAACCGATCGGGCCAGGTCAGCCCGACGACGGCCGCGCACGTCCTCGCCGACCTCGACGGCCGCATCGACGCGGTGCTGGACGGAGGCCCGACCGAGGTCGGGCTCGAATCAACGATCGTCGCCTGCCTCGGCGAGCCGCGCCTCCTGCGCCCCGGCGGCCTCGCGCGGGAGGAGATCGAGGCGGCGCTCGGGCGCCCACTCCTCGCTCCTGCCGACGAGGCGGGGCCGCGCGCGCCGGGCATGCTCGCCTCGCACTACGCGCCCCGGGCGAAGGTGCGGCTTCGCGCACGGCGGATCGAGTCGGGGGAAGCCGCGCTCCTGTTCGGGCCGGCCAGGCCGCCCGGCCTCGACCAGGCGCACGCCGTCCTCAACCTCAGCGAACGCGGCGATCCGACCGAGGCCGCCGCCCGTCTCTTCGGGCACCTGCGCGCCCTCGACGCGACGGGGGTCTCGACCATCGCGGTCGTACCGGTCCCGGGGCACGGCCTCGGCGAAGCCATCAACGACCGCCTGCGCCGCGCCGCGGCGGAGCGGTGACGATAGCCCTTCCGATTCCCGGGCCTCGCGAAGCAGGGTCCGCCCGCGGAGCCGGCATGTTGAATCAGACTCGGCATGGCTTCGGGAATCCCGCAGACTCGGTTTAAACGCATCCCGCTCGAGCCGCCGCCCCGGCACGTCCCAGAAGGTCCATGACCCAGCTTCCTCTCGTCATCCGTCCCGAGCTTCCGGGCGACGCCGAGCCGATCGAGCGGCTGCACGAGCGCGCCTTCGGCCCGGGGCGCTTCGCCCGCACGGCCTTTCGGCTCCGCGAGGGCGCGCCGCACATCCCGGCGCTGTCGTTCACGGCCCTCGTCGGGACGCTCCTCGTCGGCTCCGTGCGGCTCACCCCGGTGACGGCCGGGGCGGCGCCGGCCCTCGTGCTCGGGCCCCTCACCGTCGATCCGGCGTTCGAGAACCGCGGCATCGGCCGCGCCCTGATCGAGCGCGCGCTTCAGGCTGCCCGCGAAGCCGGACACCGCCTCGTGGTCCTCGTCGGCGACGAGCCCTACTACGCCCGCTTCGGCTTCGCTCGCGTGCCCGCCGGGCAGCTCGCCATGCCGGGCCCCGTCGATCCGGCCCGGCTCCTCGCGCTGGAGCTCGCCGAAGGAGCGCTCGCAGAGGCGAAAGGCCCGGTGCTGCCGCTCAAGCGGAGCAGTCAGCCGACCTGACTGACGCTTTTTGTCGCGCACAGGGATGCGGCAACGATGCCGCAGCTCGGAGGTCGTGAAAGCAATAATGTTGCGGCCTGCTCAGCTTGCCTGACGTAAGGTCATCGAGTATGTGGCATCCCATATACCAGAGAAGAAGCTGATCCAAATCAGCCGACGCCACGCGTCGCGCCCCCCGCACGGACGAGGGCGGCCCGACGCCGAGGAAACCCCGAGGGACACATCATGAGCGAGAGAGTCGCCGGGCTTCGCCCGAACCGTTGGCTGCAACTGCTGTTCGGCGTGATCTGCATGTGCATGATCGCCAACCTGCAGTACGGCTGGACCTTCTTCGTCAACCCGATGCAGGAGCGGCACGGGTGGGAGCGGGCGGCGATCCAGGTCGCCTTCACGATCTTCGTCGTCACCGAGACCTGGCTCGTGCCGATCGAGGGCTGGTTCGTCGACAAGTACGGCCCGCGGATCGTTACCCTGTTCGGCGGCCTCCTGTGCGGCATCGCCTGGGTGATGAACTCGTATGCGGACTCGCTGACGATGCTCTACGTCGCGGCCGCGATCGGCGGCACGGGGGCCGGCGCCGTCTACGGCACCTGCGTCGGCAACTCGCTGAAATGGTTTCCGGACCGGCGCGGGCTCGCGGCGGGCGTCACCGCCATGGGCTTCGGCGCAGGCTCGGCCCTGACCGTGGTGCCGATCCAGGCCCTCATCCGATCGCACGGCTACGAGGCGGCGTTCTTCTGGTTCGGCATCGGCCAAGGCGCCATCGTGATGCTCATCGCGCTGTTCCTGCTTGCACCGAAGAAGGGCGAGGTGCCGGAGGTCGCGAAGGTCAGCCTCGCCCGGCGCGATTACACGCCCGGCGAGATGGCCAGGACCCCGATCTTCTGGGTCATGTACCTGATGTTCGTCATGATGGCGGCGGGCGGGCTCATGGCGACGGCGCAGCTCGGGCCGATCGCCAAGGACTTCAAGATCGCCGACGTGCCGGTGAGCCTCCTCGGCCTTACCCTGCCGGCGCTGACCTTCGCGGCGACCATCGACCGGGTGCTGAACGGGGTCACGCGGCCGTTCTTCGGCTGGGTGTCGGACCACATCGGGCGCGAGAACACCATGTTCCTCGCTTTCGCGATCGAAGGCATCGGCATCTACGCCCTGAGCGTCTACGGGCAGAACCCGCTGCTTTTCGTGATCCTGACGGGGCTCGTGTTCTTCGCCTGGGGCGAGATCTACAGCCTGTTCCCGGCGACCTGCGGCGACACCTTCGGGTCGAAGTACGCGGCGACGAACGCCGGGCTCCTCTACACCGCGAAGGGCACGGCGGCGCTGATCGTGCCCTACACCAGCGTGCTGACCACCATGACGGGCAGCTGGCACGCGGTCTTCCTCGCGGCCGCGGCCCTCAACATCGTCGCGGCCCTGATGGCGATCTTCGTGCTCAAGCCGATGCGCAAGGCCTACGTGAAGCCCGCCGACGCGCCCGCCGCGCCGGCCACGACCCCGCTCGCCCGCGCCGCATAGACACGCCGTCTCATCAGATCGAAAGGGCCGGCCCGGACCTCGGGCCGGCCCTTTTGCTTTGGATGAGCAGTCGCTCAGCTGGCCGGCCGCCGCCCTTCGGCGAGCCAGGCCGCGAGTGCCGCGCCGACGAGGAGCGCGAGGCCGAGAAGGCCGAGCGCCAGCGGGAACACCGAGACGCCGCGCACGATCGCGCTGTCGCTCGGGCGGATGCCGATCCAGTCGCCGCCGGAAAAGCGCGCCCCGGAGCGGACCGCCTGGATGCGCGGCACGACGACGCCGTCGCCGTATTCGGCCGCGACGCGGCGCACCGAGCCGCCGGTCGCCTCGGCGATCGGGCGCAAAGCCTCGGTGTCGCTGAACACGTCGGTGAGCTCGCGCGGGTTTGCCGGCCCGACGCTCACGAAGGCGACGAGGTCGCCCGAGCGCAGGGTGTGCAGGCCGAGCTCGCGGGCCGGCGCCTGGGCCGTGAACAGCCCGGGCTTCTCCTCGGACAGCGCGACCGTGCGCTCGGCGCCGCTCGGGCCGACGAGGGTCACGGCGTCCGCCGTCTCGGCCATGGTCTGGCGCTCGATGCGGATATCGCGGCCGGCGGCGAAGGCGCGCAGCGCCTCCTCCTCGAGGGCGGGTTCCTTCATGAGCCAGTGGGCGAGGCGGCGCAGGAGGTCGAGGTGCGGCCCGCCCTCGCGGAAGCCGCGCGCCCACAACCAGGCGTGATCGGAGAGGAGGAGCGCGACGCGGCCCTTGTCCTCGCGGGCGAGCACGAGGAGCGGCTGGTCGGGGGAGGCGCCGGACATGACGGCGGAGCCGGTGCGGACCTGCGCGCCGACGAGGCGCAGCCACTCGCCCCAGGCGGGCGGCGTCTGCTCCGAGCCCGGAAGCTCCCGGGTCACGGGATGACGCCGGCCGCCGGCGGTGATGGCGGCCCGGTAAGGCTCCTCGACGATGCGGCCGTCGGGGGTGCCCGGGATGATCGGGGACAGCCTCGTGCGGGCGAGGCTCGAGGCGCCGGCGAACTCCGGCCCCGCCGCCACCATCACGGCGCCGCCCTCGCGCACGTAGCGCACGATGTTGTCGAAATAGGTCGAGGGCAGGACGCTCTGGTTGGCGTAGCGGTCGAAGATGATGAGGTCGAACTCCTTGATCTTCTGCTGGAACAGCTCGCGGGTCGGGAAGGCGATGAGGGAGAGCTCGTTGATCGGCGTGCCGTCCTGCTTCTCGGGCGGGCGCAGGATGGTGAAGTGCACGAGATCGACGTTGGCGTCGCTTTTCAGGAGGTTGCGCCAGGTGCGCTCGCCGGCGTGCGGCTCGCCCGAGACGAGGAGCACGCGCAGCTTCTCGCGGATGCCCTCGATCGTCACGACGGCCCGGTTGTTGGCGGTGGTGAGCTCGCCGGGGAGCGCCTCGGCCTCGATCTCGACGACGTTCGGGCCGCCGTGCTCGATGCGCACCGTGAGCGAGAACGGCGCGCCGGTGCGGACCTCCCGGCGCACGATCTGCTGCCCGTCGCGGCGCACCGTGACGAGGGCCTGGCCCGTGCCGCCGCGCTCGAGCACCTGCGCCCGGATCTGCTGGTCCTTGCCGACGATGCCGAAGCGCGGCGCCTCGGTCAGCGCGATGCGCCGGTCGCGCTCGTCGGGGCGCCCGGTCACGAGGGCGTGGAGCGGCGCGCGGAAGCCGAGGAGCGCCGTCGAGGCCGGGATGTCGTGCACGACGCCGTCGGTGACGAGGATGACGCCGGCAAGCCGGTCCGGCGGCACGTCGGCGAGCGCGTTCGAGAGCGCCGCGAAGAGCCGCGTGCCGTCGTCGTTCTCGGCGTCGACCGCCTCGACGAAGCGCGCCTCGACGTCCGGCAGGCTGGCCAGGCGCCGCTGCAACTCGGCGCGGACCTTGTCGGTCATGGCGGCGCGGTCGCCGAGCGTCTGCGAGGTCGAGCGGTCGACCACGACCGCCACGATGTCGCGCACCTTCTCCCGCTCCTCCTGGATGAGCGAGGGGTTGGCGAGCGCCGCGAGCACGAGCGCGAGGGCGAGGGCACGCACGAGCGCCACGGGCCCGCGCGACACGGCGGCGAGCAGCGCAAGCGCCGCGACCGCGGCGGCAAGCGCCCACAGCGCCCAGGCCGGGATCAGGGGGGAGAAGCCGAGGGTCAGCAAATCGGGCTTCCTTCCGACCTATCACCCCTTGTCATCCCGGCCGGAGCGCAGCGGAGAGCCAGGACCCCTCCCCACGCGCCGGCGCCATGGATCCCGGCTCTCCGCTTCGCTCCGGCTGGGATGACAGCGGTGGAGCGCAGAAGAATCATTGCCCGAGCCGCTCCAGGAGCGCCGGGACGTGGACCTGGTCGGCCTTGTAGTTGCCGGTGAGCGTGTACATGACGAAGTTGACGCCGCCCCTGAAGGCGATCTCGCGCTGGCGCGGGTCCGCGCCGACGACGGGGTAGAGAGCCTCGCCGCGGCGCCCGACCGCCCAGGCGGCGGCGAGGTCGTTCGAGGTGATGATGATCGGCGAGACGCCGTCGCCGGCGCGCGCCGGCCGGCGCTCGGTCTCGCTCGCCGGCGGCAGCGCCTCGACCCAGGTCTGGCCCGTGGCGTAGCGGCCCGGGAAGGTGTCGAGGAGGTAGAAGGTCTTGGTGAGCACGTGGTCGCGCGGCACGGGCTCCAATTCGGGAATGTCGAGGGTCGCGAGCATGCGGCGGAGCGCCTGCGCCTCGGGCGAGGGGGCCGAGCCCGGGCGCGCGCTCATGGCGTCGCGGGTGTCGAAGATCACCGTGCCGCCGCCCTTCATGAAGGCGTCGAGGCGGCGGATCGCGGCCTCGCTCGGCAGCGGCCGGCTCGCCACGATCGGCCAGTACAGGAGGGGGTAGAAGGAGAGCTCGTCGCGGGAAAGGTCGATGCCGATCGGCTCGCCGGGCTCGAGCGCCGTGCGGCTCGCCAGCACCTGCGTCAGTCCGACGAGGCCGGCCCGGCTCGTGGCGTCGGTCTGCGCGTCGCCGGTGACGACGTAGGCGAGGCGCGTCACGAGCGCCGACTGGAGGCTGTCCTGCGGCAGGGGCGCCACGGGCGGGCGCTCCTGGGCCCAAGCATCCGGAAAAGCCAGCAGGGCGAGCCCGAGGAGAAGAATCGCCGCCGTGGCGCCCGCCCGGCGCAGGCGCCCCAAAAAGTTCGCGAGGTGGCCGCCGAGCCAGAGCGAGGCGAGGGTGTCGACGAGGAGCGCCAACAACGCCGCCGTGAACAGCGGCGCGCGCAGGTCGATCGTCTTGGCGCCGGCGAGCGGCGCGACCTGCGCCTTGAGGGCGCTGAGGTCGAGGGCCTGGAGCTTGTCGCCGGTCACGAGGGCGTTGACGGCGAGGCTCGAATCGACCGGGCCGTAGAAGCCCGGCGGATGCTCGTCCGTCGCCCGCTCGGCGTGGTGGCGGGACACCGGCCGCGCGGTCGGGGGCGGCGAGACGTAGGCGCCGGTGCCGTCGAGGACGAGGCGCGGCGGCACCGTCTGGGCCGAGGCGTTGCGGGCCTCGGCGCCGAGGTCGTCGGGAGCGCCGGCAAGCCCGACCACCCGGCGCAGCATGTCGACGAAGAGGCCGGACAGCGGCAGGTTCGACCAGGTCGTGTCGGCGGTGACGTGGACGAGGACGAGGAGGCCCTCGCCGCGCTTCGCCGCGGTGACGATCGGCGTGCCGTCCTGCAGCGCCGCCCAGGTCTTCTCGGTGAGGTCCCCTTCGGGCTCGGCGAGGATCTGCCGGCGCACGCCGAGATCGGCCGGTATGGGAAGGCCGAAGAACGGGCTCTCGCGGGTGAAGGGCGAGAAGGTGCGCGGCGTGTCCCAGGCGAGGGTCCCGCCGAGGTTGCGGCCGCCCCGGCGCAGGCGCACCGGCACGAGGTCGTCGTTGCCGGCGGCAAGCCGCGAGCCGGCGAAGCGCAGGAGCACGCCGCCCTTCTCGACGAAGCCTGAGACCTTGGCGAGCGTCTCGCGGTCGAGCGCGCCGACGTCGGCGAAGACCAGCACCGAGACCTGCTCGCCGAGGAGCTGCGTCACGGCGTCGGCGACGGCGCCGCGGCCCTCGCGCACCTCGGCGTAAGGCGCGAGCGCCCGGGAGAGGTAGTAGTTCGGGGCGAGCAGCGGCTGAGCCTGGTCGGTCGTGCCGCCGAACACGAGCCCGACGCGGCGGCGCTTGCCGCGCTCGTCGAGGAGCGCGACGGCGCCGGCGGAGCCTTCGCCGAGGACCTCGATGCGGGCGATGGCGTTGCGGATCTCGATCGGCAGCTCGAAGCGCACGTCGGTCTCGGTCGCGCCGGACGGGAACGCGAACGAGGCGTCGGCGAGCGGCAGGTTCTTCAGGTCGAGCGCCCGCACGGTGCCGCCGTCGCGCCCGTTCGGCTCGGGCCGCACGACCCGCACGGTCAGGTGCGCGGCCGCGTTCTCGACGCCGGCGAGCGCGAGGGCCGGGGCGCGCTCGGCCTTGAGCACGGTGACGGAGCGCTCGGTTGACATGCGGGCAAGGCCCTCGACGAAGGCTTGACCGTCAACGCCCGCGACCCCGTCATTGATCCACGTGACCGCGGCCGTCGGCGTCGCGGCGAGGAAGCGCTCGACGCTGGCAAGGTGCGCGCGGCGGTCGGGAAGGTGCGGCTGCGGCTTCACCGCCCGCACGCGCTCGAGCGCCTGCGCGGGGTTGAGGGCGGAGAGCTCCGCCGGCTTGTCGGCCGTCGCGACGATCGCGACCACCCGGCTCTCGCGGCCCGCCGTCTCGACCCGCTCGACGGCGAGCGCCAGGCGCTCGCGCCAGTCGTGCGCCGCCGGGAAGCCGTTGTCGACGATCAAGAGCAGCGGCGCGCGGCCGTCCTCGCCCTGCGTCGGGTTCCACACCGGGCCCGCCGCGGCGAGGATCAGGAGGGCGGCGATGAGGAGACGGAGCGCGAGGAGCCACCACGGCGTGCGGGCCGGGGTCTCGCGCTGCGGCAGGAGGTCGGCGAGGATGCGCAAGGGCGGGAAGTCGATGCGCCGCGGGCGCGGCGGCGTCACCCTGAGGATCAGCCAGATCACCGGCAGCGCCGCGAGCGCGGTCAAGACCAGCGGCGCCGCGAAGGTGAGGGGGAGGCCGAGCATCGTCAGCCCCCCAGGCCCGGCAGGGTGTTGGCGTATCCGCCGCGCGCCGCGGTCACGAGGGTGACGAGGCGCAGCGCCGCCTCGGTCGCGGGCCGGTCGGTGCGGTGGATCGTGAAGGTCCAGCCGCGGCGCCGGGCGAGGTCGCCGATGGCGTCGCGGTGCAGCCGGATGCGCTCCCGGTAGGCCGAGCCCCAGGAGCCGGCGTCGCCGACCCGAAGCTCGATGCCGGCTTCCGGCTCGTGCAGGACCGCCTGACCGGCGAACGGGAAGCTCTCCTCGACCGGATCCACGATCATCACCAGGTGGCCGCGCGCGCCGCGCCCGGCGATGCCCTCGACCACTGCCGCGACCTCGGGCACGGGCGAGAGGAAATCGCTCACCACGACCGCCTCATCGAAGCGCCCGATGGGAGCGCGCGGGGGCAGGTCGTCGTCGAGGCCGTAAGGGTCCGCCGCGATCGCCTCCGCGATCTTCTCGGCGATCTGGCGCGAGGCGCGGGCCCGCATCAGGCCGAGCAGCCCGACGCGCTCGCCGGCGTTCACGAAGGTGTCGGCGAGCGCCATCCCGAGGACGAGCGCGCGCTCGATCTTGGGCGCCTGGGCGAGGCTCGAGACGTAGGCCATGGAGGCCGAGCGGTCGATCCACAGCCACACGTTCTGGGCCGCCTCCCACTCGCGCTCGCGGACGTAGAGACGGTCGTCGCGGGCGGAGCGGCGCCAGTCGACCCGCTGCGCCGCCTCTCCGGTCACGAAGGGGCGGAACTGCCAGAACGTCTCGCCGATGCCGGAGCGGCGGCGCCCGTGGATTCCGTGCGACAGCGTCGCCGCGACCCGGCGCGCCTCGAGCACGAGCCGCGGCAGCCGCTGCGCGAGCGTGAGCGCCGCGTCGGTCTCGTGCCGCCCGGGGGAGCGCTTCTCGGTTTCGAGGACCCGGACCCGGGCCATGGGCATCGACCTTCAGGCGTCGAGCTGGGAGATCAGGCGGCCGATCAGGCCGGGGATCGTCTCGCCGTCGGCGCGCGCCGAGAACGTCAGGGCCATGCGGTGCTTCAGGACCGGCTCGGCCAGCACCCGCACGTCGTCGAGGGAGGGCGCGAGCCGACCCTCGATGAGGGCGCGGGCCCGCACGGCGAGCATCAGAGCCTGGCTCGCCCGGGGGCCCGGCCCCCACAGCAGGCGCTCGGTGATCTCGGGCCTGCCCTCGCCGGGCCTCCCCGCCCGGACGAGGTTCAGGATCGCCTCGACGACGGCCTCGCCGACGGGAAGGCGGCGCACGAGCCGCTGCGCGCCCATGAGGGATTCGGCGGTCATCACCGCGGCGGCGCGGCGCTCCTCGAGCCCGGTCGTCTCGATCAGGATGCGGCGCTCGGCGGCGCGGTCGGGGTAGCCGACGTCGATCTGCAGGAGGAAGCGGTCGAGCTGCGCCTCGGGCAGGGGATAGGTGCCCTCCTGCTCGATCGGGTTCTGGGTCGCGAGCACGTGGAACGGCCGCGGCAGGTCGTAGCGCTCGCCGCCGACCGAGACGTGGTACTCCTGCATGGCCTGGAGCAGCGCCGACTGGGTGCGTGGGCTCGCCCGATTGATCTCGTCCGCCATCAGGAGCTGGGCGAAGATCGGCCCTTTCAGGAATCGGAACGAGCGGCGCCGGTCGGCGGCCTCGTCGAGGATCTCGGAGCCGAGGATGTCCGAGGGCATGAGGTCCGGCGTGAACTGCACCCGGCGCGCGTCGAGGCCGAGCACGATGCCGAGGGTCTCGACGAGCTTGGTCTTGGCGAGACCCGGCACGCCGACGAGGAGGCCGTGGCCGCAGGAGAGGAGCGTCACGAGAGCGAGGTCGACGACCTGCTCCTGGCCGAAGATCACGGAGTGGATCGCCTCGCGCGCCCGCCCGACGGTCTCGAGCGCCGCCTCGGCCGACTTGACGACCGCGTCGTCGAGGCTCGTCGCCGGCGCGGTCGATGCTTGGGCGGTCGTCCCCATCATGCGGCTCTCCTCATTCCCGCTTAAAGTTCCCGCCCCGCTCGCAGTGTGGGTGGAAGAGGCCGCGGTTTCAAGCAGCCCCTGTGGACCATTCTGACGCAAGGCACGTGCCGCTCGAGCGCAGAAGGCCCAACGTCGTGCCCCCGCGGTTCGATCCCCGAGGACGGATCGGCGGCGGGCGCGTTCGCATTTCCTTCACCTCCGGTTTACTACTTTGAGCCGCGATGACGGATGACGGCACGGCCGCCGGGACGGCGAAGGAGAGCGCGCTCGATCGCCTGAGCACGGCGCTCGGCCGCGTCGCGGGGGTGAAGGGCCCGCCGCCGGTCGAGCGCTGGAACCCGCCCTACTGCGGCGAGATCGACATGCGCATCGCCGCCGACGGCACCTGGTTCTACAACGGCACGCCGATCGGCCGTCTGCCGCTCGTGCGCCTGTTCGCCTCGATCCTGCGCAAGGACCCGGAGCGCCACGTCCTCGTGACCCCCGTCGAGCGCGTCGGCATCACGGTCGAGGACGCGCCGTTCCAGGCCGTCGAGATGGCCGTCGAGGATGACGGCGGCGAGCGGCGGATCGCGTTCCGCACCAACATGGACGACGTCGTGGAGGTGGGGCCGGACCATCCGTTGCGCTTCGAGCGCACAACTTCCGATGGCATAAAGCCCTATGTCCGGGTCCGGGGCGAGTTGTGGGCGCGCATCACCCGGGCGCTAACTTACGATTTGATCGCGCTCGGCGAGGAGCGGGACCTTGAAGGCGGCCCGATGTTCGGTGTTACTGTGGGCGGGAATTTTTATGTCGTTGCTCCCGCCGCCGAGGCGAGGGATTGCCCATGATGCTGGCTGCAATCGAGGCCGACGCGTTCGAGGAGCGCGCGGCTCGGCATTTGCGCCGCGAGCCCCCGGGCATCCTCGACCCGAAGGGCAACCCGCAGGGCGATCACGAATTGGAGATGGACGGGCGGCCGTTCGTGATGCCGGCCCTGCCGAAGCCCGCCGCCGTGCTCGTGCCCGTGGTCATGCACGACGACGAGCCGACCGTGCTGCTGACGGAGCGCGCCCCGAATCTGCGCGACCATTCCGGGCAGATCGCGTTCCCGGGCGGCAAGATCGACGCCGACGACCCGTCGCCCCTCGACACCGCGCTGCGCGAGGCCGAGGAGGAGATCGGGCTCGACCGGCGGCTCGTGCGGCCGCTGGGCTATCTCGACAGCTACCTGTCCTCGAGCGGCTACATCGTGTTCCCGGCGGTCGGGCTCGTCTCGCCGCGGTTCACGCTGACCCTCAATACCCACGAGGTCGCGGCCGCGTTCGAGGTGCCGCTCGCCTTCCTGATGGACCCGGCAAACCACGAGATCCACGCCCGCGAGTGGAAGGGCCGCATCCGGCAGTATTACGCCATCCCGTTCCGCGAGCGCTACATCTGGGGTGTGACGGCCGGCATCCTTCGCAATCTCTACGTCAGGCTCTATGAGTCGTGAGGCGGGCCGGGGCAGGCCGCTCCCGGCGTGCCCGCCACGATCCTGACGAGGCCTCCCGATCCATGCTCCGAGCGATCCTCGAAGAAGCGCTCCTGTTCCTGGTGCCCTTCGGGCTCTTCGCGCTCTACCTGGTCCTGAGGCGGCGCAATCCCCTCCTGTGGGCGCACTGGAGCGACCAGACGACCTGGCTCGCCATCGCCGGGCTCGCCTTCGTGGCCGCGGTTCTCCTCTATACCGGGCTGACCGCCGAGCGCCACGAGGGCGGGTTCGTGCCGCCCCACCTCGAGAACGGCCGCGTCGTCCCCGGGGAGTTCCGGTGAACGCAGGTCCGGTGAACGCCGCCGGCCACGCGGGCCTCGCCGACCTTCTGAGCCGCCCGGGCCTCAAGCGCCTGCTCGCGGCCCTCGACGGCGACGGCGAGGAGACGCGGATCGTCGGCGGGGCGGTGCGCAACGCCCTCCTCGGACGCGCCATCGCCGACGTCGACCTTACAACCACGGCGACGCCCGACGTGGTCGCCGCCCGGGCCAAGGCCGCGGGCTTCAAGGCGGTGCCGACCGGGATCGAGCACGGCACCGTCACGGTCATCGCCGGCGGCACGCCGTACGAGGTCACGACGCTCCGCGAGGACGTCGAGACGCACGGGCGCCGCGCAACCGTCCGCTTCGGGCGCGACTTCAGGGCCGACGCGGAGCGGCGCGACTTCACCATCAACGCCCTGTCGATGAGCGCCGACGGCGCGATCCACGACTACGTCGGCGGGCTTCCCGACCTTGAAACCCACCGGGTCGCGTTCATCGGCGAGCCGGCGGCGCGCATCCGCGAGGACTACCTGCGCATCCTGCGCTTCTTCCGCTTCCACGCCGAGTACGGCGAGGGCCCGCTCGACGCCGGCGGCTTCTCGGCCGCGGTGCGCGAGCGCGCCGGCCTCGCGATCCTGTCGCGGGAGCGTATCCGGCTCGAGCTCCTGAGGCTTCTCACGGCCCGCCGCGCCGTCGAGGTCGTGCATGCCCTCGCGGATGCCGGCTTCGCGCAGCGCTTCCTTGGCGGGGTCGTCGAGCTCGGGCGCTTTGCCCGCGCGGCCGCCTTCGAGCGCGAGGAGGGCGGCCACTCCGACCCGGTGCGGCGCCTCGCGGCCCTTGCCGTCCTTGTCGAGGAGGACGCCGAGCGCCTGCGCGAGGGCCTGCGCCTCTCGAACGCCGAGAGCGACCGCCTCACCGCATACGCCCGCGCGCTCGCCCGGATGCGATCCCGCGAAGGGCATCTCGATGCCGCCGCCATCCGGCGCTTCGCCGCCGAATATGGGATCGAGACCGTCCGCGACGTCCTCACCGCCGCCGAAGGCGAGCCCCGCCCCCGCCTCTCGGCCGACGGCCTTGCCGCCTACCGCCGCTTCGCCACGGGCGAGGAGCCCGCGCCGCAGTTCCCGCTGCGCGGCGCCGACCTCCTGGAGCGGGGCGTCCCCGCGGGACCCGAGGTCGGCCTCAGGCTCGAACAGGCTCGTGAGCTGTGGCTGTCCCAAGGCTGCCCGGCCGGTCCCGATGCGAAGGCCCGCCTCATCGAGGCGGCGCTGGCGGGTCCCGCCCGTTGAGCGGCGGCCGCGGTCGACTCGACTCGCGGGCGGAGCTGTGGCGACATGAGGCATGGCCCGCGCCCCGAAGACCCCGGCCGACCTCGCCCAGCGCCTCGCGGGGCGCCGCCCGCGCGACCTCGCCGACGACCCGCGCCAGTCCGGCGCGTGGCGGCGCGAGACCTTCCGCCTGCCCCGCGAAGAGGCCCGGGAGACCGCCAAAGCGTGGTTCGAGCGCTACCCGAAGGCCGCTTATCTCACCCGGGTCGAGAGCTGGCGCGTCACCGACGACGGCCTCATCGAGTTCACCATGCGGCGCCTGCCGACGGCGGATTAGGGCGGCTCGGCCGAAGGATCGAACGACCCCCGGCGTCCGGCCGGCTCAATGCGCCTCGTCCCAGTTCCCGGCCGCGCGGGCGTCGACGCCGAGGGGCACGGACAGGCGCACGGCCGGGTGCGGGGCCTCCTCCATGACCTTGCGGATCACCGGCAGCGTCGCCTCGACCTCGTCGTCGGGGGCCTCGAAGACGAGCTCATCGTGCACTTGCAGCAGCATGCGGGCGTTGAGCCCATCTTTAGCGAGCGCGTCCTCCATGCGGGTCATGGCGCGGCGGATGATGTCGGCGGCCGAGCCCTGGATCGGGGCGTTGATGGCCTGCCGCTCGACCGCGGCGCGCTGCGACGGGTTCGAGACCGCGATGTCCGGATAGTGGCACACGCGCCCGAACAGGGTCGTGACGAATCCCTTCTCGCGCGCCAAGCGCTTCGTCTCCTCGATGTAGTCGCGGATGCCCGGGAACCGCTCGAAGTACTGCCGGATGAAGGCGCCGGCTTCCGAACGGTCGATGCCGAGCCGCGAGGCGAGGCCGAAGGCCGAGATGCCGTAGATGATGCCGAAGTTGATGGTCTTGGCGTTGCGCCGCAGGTCCGGCGTCATCTCCTTCAGCGGCACGCCGAACATGGCCGACGCCGTCGCGGCGTGGATGTCGATGCCCTCCGCGAAGGCCTGCTTCAGTTGCGGGATGTCGGCCATGTGGGCGAGGACGCGCAGCTCGATCTGGCTGTAGTCGGCCGAGATGATCTTGTGGCCGGGCGGCGCCACGAAGGCGGCGCGGATCTTCCGCCCCGGCTCGGTGCGGATCGGGATGTTCTGCAGGTTCGGCTCGGACGAGGACAGCCGCCCCGTCGTCGTCGCGGCGAGCGAGAAGCAGGTGTGGACCCGGCCCTCGTGCATGTAGGTCTGGAGCGAGTCCGTGTAGGTCGACTTGAGCTTCGCGAGCTGGCGCCATTCGAGGAGCATCCTGGGAAGGACGTGGCCCTCGGCGGCGAGGTCCTCGAGGACGTTGGCGCCGGTCGCCCACTGGCCGGTCGCGGTCTTGCGCGCGCCGGGCAGGCCCATCTTGCCGAACAGGATGTCGCCGATCTGCTTCGGGCTTCCCGGCGAGAATTTCTCGCCTGCGACCTCCTGGATCTCGGCTTCGAGGCGCGCGAGGGTCTGGGCGAAGTCGCCGGAGAGGCGCGAGAGGATCTGCCGGTCGACGGCGATGCCGCGCATCTCCATGCGGGCAATGACGTCGACGAGCGGGCGCTCCAGCGTCTCGTAGACCTTCGTGCGCCGCTCGGCGGAAAGGCGCGGCTTCAGGGCGAGCCACAGCCGCAGCGTCACGTCGGCGTCCTCGGCGGCGTAGCAGGTCGCCTTGTCGACGGGGACGCGGTCGAAGGTGACGGCCTGCTTGCCCGTTCCGGCGACCTCCTTGTAGTGGATCGTGCGGTGGCCGAGGTGGCGCTCCGACAATTCGTCCATGCCGTGGCCGGCGAGCCCGTAGCGGCCGGCGTCGAGGACGTAGGACATCAGCATGGTGTCGTCGAAGGGGCGCACGTCGATGCCGTGGCGCTTCAGCACCACCCAGTCGAACTTGACGTTGTGCCCCACCTTGAGGACTGCGCGGTTCTCCAGCATCGGCTTCATCAGGCCAAGCGCCGCGGCGGCGTCGATCTGCTCGGGCACGAGGCCCTCGCTGAAGAGGTCGTCGCCGCCGCCCCTGTGGGCGAGCGGAACGTAGGCGGCCTCGCCGGGCCTGAGCGCGAGCGAGAAGCCGACGAGCTCGGCCCGGTTCGCGTCCAAAGAGTTCGTCTCGGTATCGAAGGCGACGAGGCCTTTTTCTTCCGCCTGTTTCACCCAGGCCCTCAACTCGTCGAGGGTGCGGATGCAGCGATACGAGCCGGTATCGAACGGGATCTTCGAGACCTCCGCCGCCCGCTTCGCCGCAAGCGCCGCCGGCGTCATCTCCGGCACTGTCGTCCCCGGCCCCTTCCCCGGCGAGGCGGGACGGGGACCCGTCTCGGCCGCGGCCCCTGCGCCCCTTTGCGGCGCCGGCTTTGCCGGCCCGGCCGGCACGGCCGTGTCGGCCTGGTACTGCGTCCGGTCCCAGCGGATCTCCTCGCCGCCCGGCACGAGGCGCGGATCGGGCTCGATCGCGGCGACGTCGACCTCGTAGGCCTCGGCAATGCGCTTGACGAGCTGGTTCAGCTCGAGGGCCTTGAGGAAGGACACGAGGCGCTTCGGGTCGAGGCGGTCAAGCGCCAGGTCCTCGGGCGCGACCGCGAGCGGCGAATTGCAGTCGAGGGTGACGAGCCGCTTCGAGACCTCGGCCTGCCGGGCGTTCTCCAGAACCTTGCGGGTCGTCGCGCCGATCACCCGCGAGAGGTTGCGGGCGCGCACGAGGGTTCGGCAGAAGGGGTGGTCGCAGCCGAGCCGCTCGAGGGTCTCGGCGTCGGCGGTCGGCTTGCCCTTCTTGTCGAGGGGCAGGTCGGCGATGCCGAATTTCTGGCTCAGCACCTCGGCGATCTGCCCGCCGGAGTTTATTTTCAATGGCTGGCCGGCCAACTCGTCGATTTGACGCTGCATCTCGGCAAGCCGGCCCTGGAGCAGGGCGTCGAACTCCTCGGGCCGGTCCCGGTAGGCGAGGATCGCCTCCAAGGACCCCATCTCGCCGATGAGCGCCGCGGCCGCCTTCGGCCCGACGCCGGGGACGCCGGGGACGTTGTCGGTCGGGTCGCCGACGAGGGCCTGGACGTCCGTCACCTGCTCGGGCGGCACGCCGAACTTCTCGATGACGCCGTCGCGGCCAAGCCGCCGCTCGGGGCGGTAGCCGGGCTTGCCCGGGATGCCCGACTCGAAGTCGTAGAAGGTCACGCCGTCGTGGACGAGCTGCATCAGGTCCTTGTCGGCCGACACGATCAGCGTCTGGGCGCCGGCCTCGGAGGCCTTGCAGGAATAGGCCGCGATGAGGTCGTCGGCCTCGTAGCCCGCCTCCTCGACCGGGATCAGCCCGAAGGCCTTGACGGCCTCGCGCATGAGCGGGAACTGCGGCACGAGCTCCGGCGGCGGATCGGTGCGGTTCGCCTTGTAGTCGGCGTAGATCTCCTTGCGAAAGGTGTCCTCGGTCTTGTCGAAGATGATGGCGAGGTGCGTCGGCCGGATGCCGACCGCGCCCTCGCGGATGAACTGGTAGAGCTTGGTGCAGAACAGGCGCACCGCGCCCGTCGGCATCCCGTCGGACGGGCGCACGTTGTACTTCCGGTCCTGGTTCATGGACTGGAAGTAGGCGCGGAACACGAAGGAGGAGCCGTCGACCAGAAAGACCTGGTCGCCGGGGCGGAGCGGACGGGCGGATACGGCGGGCGCGCTCTTCGGCGCGGTGGCGGTGGTCGCGGAAGTCATGGCTTCGAGATAGCGGAAGGAGGCCGCCGGCGCTACCGCAGGCGGGCCCTCGTCATATGGCGGTCCGGAGCCCCGAACGCCACGTCCCGCCGCTTGCCGGCACGACCTGCGCGAGGATCCGAATCACTCGAAGGGATTCTTGACTCCCCAGTGCGCCGGCCTGTTCTCCGGGTCCCAAGGGACAGGATCGATCCCGAGAAGATCACGGGTCCTCTGCAGCAGCCCCCAGAGCTCATAACCTGATTTCGACCTAAAGCGGATTGCTCCGGCTCTGACCAGAAGCTTTCTCAGCGCATCGTCTTCGAAGCCTCCCAGATGCAGTTTGATCAGGTCGAAGGACCGCAGGCGCCATTCGGTCATCATGAGATCGTAGGCGAGTTTCTCGGCAGCGAATTCGACCCCGAAATCTCGCCTTAATTTCCTTTCCGCTACGAAAAACGTGATCAAGCCGGTGAGCATGGCGGTCACCAACGCAGTGATGGCTGCAACGACGGCTGCAACAGCCTGAGGGCTGGATAGATCCATCATGCTCTCCCTTGCACGCGATCAAGTCTTTCGATGAGGTGGCCGGAGCGACACGCTGGCGGATCGAAGCCGCGACGGATCAGGTCGCGCGAGCACTACGCCTCGATCCTTCTCGGGCTCGACGGCCGATCCAACCTTCGCCGGAGCCGAAATCGGCTCTCCTGCCCACGCCGCGTGACGCGGCGCCCTGGCCCAAGTCCATGAAACGAATGGCGCACCCGACAGGATTCGAACCTGTGACCTCTGCCTTCGGAGGGCAACGCTCTATCCAGCTGAGCTACGGGTGCTTGGAGGCTTCGAAGCGGGCGGACCCTAGACCAGGGGCGGCGCCCTGCCAACCCCTTCGGGTCTTCCGAAAAGGCCGCTCGCGCAAGCGAAACGCCGCGTCGTGCGCGCCCGGCCGGCTCTTGACGGCGCGCCATTCTTTTCTAAATATTCCTAGATGAGCGCCGCGCCTCAAGCCTCCGTCCTGCCCTTCCCGCTCCCCGTCCCGCCCGGCGAGCCGCGCCCGGCGGGGACGCGGCGTCCGCACCGTCCCGAGACGGTCGCGGCGGTGCGGCTGCTCTACGAGCGCACCTGCCTCGTCTACCAGGACATCGCGGCGCAGGCCGGCGTCTCGGTCGGCACGATCACGAACTGGGCCGAGGCCGGCGGCTGGGTGCGCCCGCCGGGCGCCGCGACGGCGCGGCTGCCGACCCAGAAGGGCCTGCCGCCCCACCGCCTCAAGGGCGTGGCGCTGGTGCGCCGCCTGCGCGAGATCGCCGAGCGCCACGTCGAGGACCTGGAGCGGGAGCCGGCCATGCCCGACACCCGGATCGGCGTGGCGCTCAAGATGCTCGAGATGGCGCGGGAGGAGGAGCAGGCTCTCTACCGCCGCCGCAAGTCCATCGTCTGGCGCGCCCGCGTCGCGGCCGAGCGCATGCTCGACCGCATGGAGCGCGACCCCGACGACTGCGACAAGTACGACCTCGTGCTCGTGCGCGAGATGCTCTTCATGATCCGCGACGAGGAGGAGCGGCAGAAGCGCGAGCGGGAGAGGCGGCGGAAGCCGAGACAGCCTCTCCCGGAGGAGAGGCCGAGTCGCGCGGCAGCGCGCCCGGGTGAGGGGTTGGCCATCCGGGGCGGAGCCGGCGCGTCGTGAGACGACGTGCAGAGCTTCCATGCCCGGCGCCGCTCGCGCCATCCCGCCGCCGGCGAAAAAACTCGTAGAAAAAACTCGTAGAAGAACGTTAGCCGCGCCAGCGGAGGTTTCCACCGTTCTTTTGTCCATAAAGGATGCTCGGGACGAGCGAGGTGAAGCTCAGGAACCCGGTGTACCAGCGCCATTAGCACGTTCATTATTAAGAAGCCGGGCTAGGCGACGGTCTCGCAGACGCTCTAGCGCTGAAGAAGCTGACCACGGCCAACGCAGCTTGCCGCCCGCCGCGAGCGGCCACATCGTCAACGCGCTCGCAATTCCCTTCGTGAGCTCCCGCCGCCTCATTCGATAACGTCGTCAGCTTGAGCTTGCAGCGTCAGTGGGACGGCTAGACCCAACGCCTTCGCGGCTTTCAAGTTGATGACGAGTTCGAACTTAGTAGGCTGTAGCACCGGCAGGTCGTGGGGGCTGGCCCCGTCGAGGATGCGGCTGACCTGAACGCCAGCCTGGTAGTACGCCTCCAACAGGCTAGGCCCATAGCTCATCAACCCGCCGGCCTCGGGAAACTCACGGATGTGGTAGATCGCGGGCAAGCGGTGACGAGCGGACAGTGCCACGAGTTGTTCTCGGTGGGTGTCGAAGAACGGCTCGTTCTGGATCACGAGCGCTCGAACGCTCTGTTCCGCAAGCGATGTGAATCCGGTCTCAAAGTCCGCCTCGATCCGCGCAGGAACGACGATCAGTCGGCGTCCGAGCGCGGTTGCCGCCGTCTGCACGTCATCGACGTGCGTCTGGGCATTCGGATTGGCTGGGTTCATCAGAAGTGCGACGGGGCCGGAGCGGGACTCCAGCTGGCACAGAAGCTCTAGCCTTTTTCCGCCTAGCGCAGTGGTAACGAGGCTGACCCCGGTCACGTTCGTCCCTGGCCGGTTGAAGCTTTGCACCAGGCCAAGGCGGACCGGGTCGTCGCCGATGATGAAGACGATCGGAGTCGTCGAGCTTGCAGCTTTGGCCGCGGACGCCGAGTTGAGGCCGCCGACCGCCGCCATGACGGCCACCCTTCTGCCGACGAGCTCGTTTGCAAAGGTGGGCAGTCGTTCGTATCGGCCCTCGGCCCAGCGGTATTCCACACTGAGATTCCGACCAGGAACATAGCCGCGTTCCGCAAGCCCGCGAAAGAACGACGCGGTATGGCCAGCCGCCTCGTCCGGCGCTCTCGCCGAGATGTACCCCAGAACGGGCGAGCCAGGTTGTTGCGCCTTCGACGGCAGCGACGCCGCAGCGCCGATCAGGGCCAAAAACTCTCGCCGCCTCATTCGATCACCTCATCGGCGCGAGTGAGAAGCGTCGGTGGGATCGTAAGGCGCAGGGCTTTCGCGGTTCGGAGGTTGATGACTAACTCGAATTTTGTGGGCTGCTCGACCGGGAGGTCGCCAGGGTTCGCGCCCTTCAAGATTTTATCCACGTAAAGTGCGGCACGCCTATAGAGATCGGATAGATTCGCCCCATAGGACAGCAACCCACCCCCGTCTACGAAATCCCGATGCTCGTACATGGTCGGAATGAGATAGCGGGCCGAGAGTGCGACCAGTTGCCGTTTCTGAGCGTTGAACATTGCCGAAGCGAGAAGAACGAGAGCATCAGCACCCGATGCGGACATCGCGCCGAAGGCGGCCTCGAATGCCTCCGGGTCGGATACTTCGATGGCCCGGACGTGCAGCCCTAGGCTTGTGCCCGCGCGTTCGGTTTCGGAAAGCCATTCGCGCGGGGTGTTCGTATCGCGGAGCATAACTACATGGCGTGCCCGGGGTAACGTCTCCGCGAGGACTTCCAGGCGCTTCGCACTGAGTTCCACGTTCAAGAACGACAGCCCGGTTGCGTTGCCCCCAGGCCGCGCCATGTTGTTGACCGCACCAGCAGCGATTGCGTCCCCTATTGCCGTGAACACGATGGGGATGGTCGACGTAGCTTCTTTCAACGAGAGTATCGCAGGGCGACCTGTACTCACGATGACATCAGGAGAGATCGAGACAAGCTCCGACGCGAGGGGCTTGATCGCTTCGGGTCGTCCTTCTGCTGAGCGATAGATGTAGGAAGCCGTCGTGCCATCGCGATAACCTAATTCCTCCATCGCGCTGAAAAATGAAGCAAACTGCTGCGGAAGGCCGGGATCGAGGATGGCGATCACCGGTCGGCGCTGTGCCCGAGCCGAATTGGTGAGACTCGCCGCCCCGCCGCCAATCAGCGCGATGAACTCCCGCCGTTTCATTCGAGAACCTCGTCAGCGCGAGCAACGAGGGCCGGCGATATGGCGATGCCGAGCGCTGCCGCGGTCTTGAGGTTCATGACGAGCTCGAACCTCGTCGGCTGCTGCACCGGAAGGTCGGCGGGCTTGGCGCCCTTGAGGATACGGTCGGCGTAGCCCGCGGCGGATCGCATCATGTCGTTGAGGTTGGGGCCGTAGGACAACAGGCCGCCTTCCCGCGCCCATGCTCCCCAGCCCCCAGCCAGTGGGATGCGGCCTTCCGAGGCGAAGCTCACGAACCTGGGAAGCTCGCGCACCGTCAGGCGTGACGACACGATGTAGAGGGCATCGGCGCCCTCCGTGCTCGCCGCGCGCAAGGCTCCGTCGATGTCGTCCGGCCGACGAACCGGCAGCCGCTGCAAGGCGACGCCCAGTTTGGCGGCTGCCCGCTCGGCCTCGAGCAACTCGGGGTCGGGATGATCCGGATTCCAGACGAACGCCACATGGGATGTACGCGGGGCCGCCTCTTTAAGAAATTCCAGGCGCTTCGAGGCGAGGTCGTCCAGCAGGAAGCTGACACCTGTCGCGTTCCCACCAGGCCGGGCAAGGCTCGTCACGAGCCCGAGCTGCACGGGGTCGGCGCTCGATGCGAACAAGATCGGGAATCTCGATGTCGCCCGGACGGTCGGGACGCTGACGTCGCCGCCAAGACTGAACAACAAATCAGGTTCGAGGCGCACCAACTCTGCGGCGAGATCCGGAAGGCGTTCTGGTCGACCCTCCCCATATCGGTATTCGATGGCGATGCTCTGGCCGTCCACGTAGCCGAACTCGCCGAGCGCGCGCAGGAACGACACGAGGTTCGGGTCCCCTTGCGGCGTGCTGTAGAGAAGGATGCCCAGACGCGGGCGGCGGGCGACCTGTTGCTGTGCGCCGGCGCGCAGCGGAGATACGGCCGCGCCGCCGAGCCCCGCGAGGAACTCCCGTCGCCTCATGAGCACCTCCCGCCAGAGCGGACCTGCTCCGCCCGAAATGAAGCACGATGCGGAGCCGGCGGGAAGGTCGGCCCGTACAATTCACGAAAGAACCCAACGTCCCGTGCTGTCCTAATCAGGCGGCCAATGTCGTAGTTCGGCGAACCGAGCGTCCCGATTTCACAATTCGCGAGGCATGCTACCTTCCGTGCGCTGCAAGCGGCAGGAATCGCCTAGTGGGCTGGCTACCCTCGCTCCCCGGGATTGACCTTCGCTTGAGGGGTCCCGGCGCTATCTTCGGCCCACAGACCTCCGCCGGGCGTCCAACTGCCCCGGGCGGCGTCTCACTGGGGCGGCCGAGCCGCGCGGAGCGCGACCCGGGTAGAGCCCTCTCCGGATAGGCGTAACCCCTCACCCGCTCGCCTTCGGCGAGTCGGCCCCTGCCTCCGGGAGAGGTGAGCGCGCCCCCCTGATCGCCCCCCACACCGCCTGCGGCGTCGCCGGCATGTCGATGTGCTCAACGCCCACCTCGCGGAGGGCATCGGCAAGCGCGTTCATGACGGCGGGGAGGGAGCCGGCGCAGCCGGCTTCGCCGCAGCCTTTGGCGCCGAGCACGTTGGTGGTCGCGGGCACCGGGTGGCTCGCGAAGGAGAAGAAGGGGGCGTCGGCGGCGCGCGGCAGGGCGTAGTCCATGAACGAGCCGGTCACGGGCTGGCCGCCCGAGTCGTAGACGGTCCGCTCCATCAGGGCCTGGCCGATGCCCTGGACGACGCCGCCGTGGAGCTGGCCCTCGACGAGGAGCGGATTGATGACGACGCCGAAGTCGTTGGTCATGGCGTACCGCACGACCTCGGCCACGCCGGTCTCCGGGTCGACCTCGACCTCGGCGACGTGGCAGCCGTTCGGGAAGGCGGAGGGCGCGCTCTCGTGCACGTGGCGCACGTCGAGGCTCTTCGGCACCCCCTCGGGCAGGGAATCGCCGGCGCGCAGGCGCTCGGCCAATTCCATGATGCCGATGCCGCGATCGGTGCCGGCGATGACGAAGCGGCCGCCAGAGAACTCGATGTCGGGAACGCCGGCCTCGAGCACGTGCGCCGCGATCTCGCGGCCCTTCTCGACGACCTTTTGGCTCGCCTCGACGATCGCGGCGCCGCTCGCCATCATCGACTTCGAGCCGCCGGTGCCGCCGCCGGCGATGAGCTCGTCGGAGTCGCCCTGGAGCAGGCGGATCGCCTCGAAGGGGACGCCGAGGCGGTCGGAGAGCACCTGCGCGAAGGGGGTCGCGTGGCCCTGGCCGTAGTCGAGGGTGCCGGTGATGATGGTGACCGTGCCGTCGCTCTCGAAGCGGATGCCGCCCATCTCGTTCTGCGGCGGGGCCGTCACCTCGAGGTACTGCCCGATGCCGATGCCGCGCAGCTTCCCCCGGGCGCGGCTCTCGGCCTTGCGGGCCGGGAACCCGGCCCAATCGGCGGCCTCCAGCGCCCGGTCGAGAAGGGCCGGGAAGTCCCCTGAGTCGTAGGTCATCTCGGAGGCGGCCTTGAAGGGCATCTCGTCGGCGCGGATGTGGTTGCGGCGGCGAAGCTCGGTGCGGTCGATGCCGGTCTCGGCGGCGGCGGCCTCCACGAGGCGCTCCATGATGTAGTTGCCCTCGGGGCGCCCGGCGCCGCGGTAGGCCCCGACCGGGGTCGTGTTGGTGAAGACGCAAGCGATCGAGACCTCGATCGCTTGCGTGCGGTAGACGCCGGGCAGGTTCTTGGCGACGTTGACGGACGAGGGCAGCGGCGAGACTTGACTCAAGTAGGCGCCGAGGTCGGCGAAGCCCGAGACGCGCACGGCGAGGAAGCGGCCGTCCCGGTCGAGCGCCAGCTCCGCATGCAGCGCGTGGCCGCGCCCATGGTGGTCGGACACGAAGCTCTCCGAGCGCTGGTCGGTCCACTTCACCGGGCGCCCCAGAATCTTGGCGGCGTGGAGGAGGCCGACGTACTCGGGGTAGACCGGCGCCTTCATGCCGAAGGAGCCGCCGACGTTCGGGGTCAGCACCCGCACCTTCTCCTTCGGCACCTTGAGGATGTGCCCGGCAAGCGCCGCGCGCAGGCCGAACACCCCTTGCGAGCCGACGTGGATGGTGTAGCGCCCCTCGCCTTCGTCGTAGTCCGCGACGGCCGAGCGGGGCTCCATCGGGTTGACCACGAGGCGGTTGTTGGCGAGCGACAGGCGCGTGACGTGCGCGGCCCCGGCGAAGGCCTCCGCGACCTTCTTCCCGTCGCCGAAGTAGTAGTCGAGGACGACGTTCGAGGGCAGCTCGTCGTGGAGAAGCGGCGCGCCGTCCGCCGCCGCGGCTTGCGGGTCGGTCACGGCCGGCAGCTCCTCGACGTCGAGGGCGACGGCCTCCGCCGCGTCGCGGGCCTCGGCCAGGGTCTCGGCGACGACCATGGCGACGGGCTGGCCGACGTAGCGGACCCGGTCGGTCGGCAGCGCCGGGTGCGGCGGCTTCGTCATGGCCGAGCCGTCGCGGTTCTTGAACTCGAACACCGCCTGCATGGGACCGAGGCCCGCCGCCTCGAGGTCGCGGCCCGTGTAGACCGCGAGCACGCCGGGCATCTCGCGCGCGGCCTCCGTGTCGACGCCGCGGATGACGCCATGGGCGTAGGGGCTGCGCAGGAAGGCGGCATAGGCCTGGCGCGGAAGGCTCACGTCGTCGGAGTAGCGGCCCTCGCCCCGCACCAGCGTCGGATCCTCCTTGCGCGGGACCGGCTGGCCGATGGCGAACTTTTGGAAGGCGAGGTCGGAGGGGGTGTGGTCGTTCATGACTCTCTCGGGCGCGCGGGTCGATGTCTTGGGCCGATGCCCTCTAGCAGACCGGGCCCGCCCGGCACCAGCAAGGGCGGCGCGCCAGCCCCGAGCGGCGCGCATGCTGGCGGGCCGGCCCGGACCTCCCGCTCCCCTCGGTCTTTCGAGGACGCGGCTTCTCCCAGAACCCTCGGGCCGGAAACGGCCACGAGGACGAAGGCGCGCGCCTCCCGCTCCCTTTCACGTCCGCTGTACGGGCCCATATAGGCGGATGCCCGTCGATCAAGGAACGCTTCAGCCGATGCAGGACATCCTCGCGCTCGCCGCCGACCCGGCGGCCTGGGCCGCCCTCGTCACCCTCATCGTCATGGAGGTGGTGCTCGGGATCGACAACCTGATCTTCATCTCGATCCTGACGAACAAGCTGCCCGAGCATCAGCAGGCGAAGGCGCGCCGCATCGGCATCGGGCTCGCCCTGATCCTGCGCCTCGCGCTCCTCGGCACCATCGCCTTCATCGTCCGGCTGACGCAGCCCCTGTTCACCGCCTTCGGCCACGGCTTCTCCTGGCGCGACCTGATCCTCATCGGTGGCGGCCTGTTCCTCGTCTGGAAGGCGACGAAGGAGATCCACCACAACGTCGACCCGGATCCCGAGGGCGACATGTTCGATTCGCGCGCGGCCTCGATCGGCTTTGGCTCGGCGATCGCTCAGATCATCGTGCTCGACATCGTGTTCTCGCTCGACAGCATCATCACGGCGGTCGGCATGACCGACGACCTGCCGATCATGGTGGCGGCCGTGGTGGTGGCGGTTCTGCTGATGCTCGTCGCCGCGACTCCGATCGCGACCTTCATCCAGATGAACCCGACGGTCGTGATGCTGGCGCTTGCCTTCCTTCTGGTGATCGGCATGGCGCTCATCGCCGACGGCTTCGGCGTGCACGTGCCGAAGGGCTACATCTACGCCGCCATGGCCTTCTCGGCCGCGGTCGAGGGGCTGAACCTCCTCTCGCGCCGGGCGCGTCGTAAGCGCGCCGGGACCGCGCCGGAAGCGATGGGAAAATGAGACAGTCCGGCCGGAAGCGAAGCTTGGCGGTGCTCCTCGCCCGCTTCGCGCCCGGCCGGGCGTAGTCAAGGACGGAGCGCTCGTCTAGCTTCGGCCGGATTTCCGCCCGCGTTCCCCGGCCCCCTTTGGACAGCCCTCTTCCGCCCCACGTCAGGACGGCCTCCGTCGACAGCCGGCTGGCGCTTGCCGCCGAGGCGACGGGGCTCGGGTTCTGGGAGTACGAGATCGCGACCGGCGAGCTGTTCTGGTCCGACCGGACGAGAGCGCTCTACGGTCTCGCACCGGACGCACCGGTCACCTTCGAGACCTATCAGGCCGGAATCCACCCGGAGGATCGGGCGCGGGTGCTCGCGACCTACCAGGCCGCGACGGCGCCGGGCGCGGACCCCTCCTATTCCTTCGAGCACCGCACCATCGCGCCGGACGGGACCGTGCGCTGGGTCCTGGCGCATGGCCGCGTGTTCTTCGAGGACGGGCGCGCCGTGCGCGTCGCCGGCACCTCCCTCGACATCACCGAGCGCAAGCGCGCCGAGGAGCGCGAACGGCGCACCGAGGCGGCGCTGCGCGAAAGCGAGGAGCAGTTCCGCCATCTCGCCGAGGCGCTGCCGCAGATCGTCTGGGTGATGCGCCCGGACGGCGCCGCGACCTACTTCAACCGGCGCTTCGCCGAGTACCACGGCTATCAGGCCGGCGCCGACATCGGCGACCGCTCCTCGAACATCCATCCGGACGACAAGGCGGCGGTGTGGGCGGGCCGCGACGCCGCGGTTGCGGAGCGCCGCCCGATCGAGTGCGACGTGCGCCTGCGCCGCCACGACGGCGCCTACCGCTGGCACCGCATGTCGGCCGTGCCGCTGAAGCGCGACGACGGCGAGGTCTACGCCTACGTCGGGACGGCGACCGACATCGACGACATGCGCCGTGCCGAGGAGCGCCAGCGGCTTCTCATCAACGAGCTGAACCACCGGGTCAAGAACACGCTGGCGACCGTGCAGGCGCTCGCGGCCCAGACCTTCCGCGACGCGGTGCCGGAGGCGGTCGCGCGCCGGACCTTCGAGGCCCGGCTCTTCGCCCTGTCGAAGGTGCACGACACGCTGACCCGGGAGAACTGGGAAGGCGCCGATCTCGGCCGCATCGTGGCCGACGCGCTCGCGCCCTATCACGGGCACGCCGGCCGCTTCCTCGTCGCCGGCCCGGATCTCCGCCTGCGCCCCGCCATGGCGCTCCCGCTCGCCATGGCGCTGCACGAACTCGCCACCAACGCGGCGAAATACGGCGCCCTCTCGAACGAGGCCGGGCGGGTCGAGATCCGATGGAGCGTGAGCGGGTCGGACGATGCGCGGCGTCTCGGCCTGTCCTGGACCGAGCGCGGCGGGCCGGCCGTCGCGCCGCCGCAGCGCTCGGGTTTCGGCACGCGGCTGATCCGCCACGGGCTTGCCCGCGAGCTCGCCGGCGAGGTTGCCCTTGCCTACGACCCCGCGGGCGTCACCTGCCGCATCGAGGCGCCGCTGCCGCCGAGCGATCCGGCCCAGAAGGCTGCGGCCGAGTCCCTCGACTCGGCCGGGCTGTGACGCGCCCGCTCGGCCGGCGAGCCGCGGCGGGCCGGGCGCAAGTTGCCATCAGGCCGCGACGCCGGTTCCGATCGGGCAGGCGACGCCGGTGCCGCCGAGGCCGCAATAGCCGCCCGGATTCTTGGCGAGGTACTGCTGGTGGTAGTCCTCGGCGAAGTAGAACGGCGGCGCGTCGACGATCTCGGTCGTGATCGGGCCGTAGCGGCGCCCGGCGAGCGCCCGGCCGTAGGCCTCCTTCGAGGCCTCCGCGGCCTGGCGCTGCGCCGCGTCGAAGACGTAGATGCCCGAGCGGTACTGGGTGCCGACGTCGTTGCCCTGGCGCATCCCTTGCGTCGGGTCGTGGCTCTCCCAGAAGGTCCTGAGCAGCTCCTCGTAAGGCATGCGCTTCGGATCGAACACCACGAGCACGACCTCGTTGTGGCCGGTGCGCCCGGAGCACACCTCCTCGTAGGTCGGATTGGGGGTCAGCCCGCCGACATACCCGGCGGCCGTGACGAAGACCCCATCGCCGAGCTGCCAGAACTTGCGCTCCGCGCCCCAGAAGCAGCCGAGGCCGAAAAGCGCTTTCTCCATCCCCTCCGGATAGGGGCCCTTCAGCGGGCGCCCGCTGACGAAGTGCCGCTCGGCGGTCGGGATCGGAGTCGCGCGGCCCTTGAGCGCGGTCGCGGGCGTCGGCATCTCGGCGCTCTTGCGGAAGAGGAACATGGGGCGGCTCCCAAAGGCGTGGACCGCCCTGATGTAGGCGACCGGCCCCGCTTTCGCGAGCCTTTGCGCCCGTCACCTTGCCGTGAGCGTCAGCGCCCGGCGAGATAGCCGATCGGCTCCGCAGGCTTGCGCCCGAGCCACAGCAGCAGGGCGCCGAGGACGAACCCGAGCACGGACGCCGGCAGAAGGAAGAAGTTCAGGAGAACCGGGTCCCAGAGCCACGGATGCACGTGTCGCGTCATGGCGGGCTCGATCAGGGGAAAGGCCTTCGGGAACAGCCGGAACGCGACCTCCCCGAGGGGCGTGAAGCTCACCGCGCCGTTCGCGATCGACCGCGTCCCGTCGATGACGAGGCCGACGAAGCCGGCCGCGATCAGGATTAGGCCGAGGAAGCGGGCGAGAAAGCGGAGCATCGATGGACCTTGGATGGCGACGCTCCGACCTAAGGGGATGGGGCGGGCGAAGCAAGGGTGGCCTGCGGCCTCCCCGGCGAAGGACAGCCGGCGGCTTGCGCCTCGGATGCCCGCAGCGCCGGCTGCGGCGCGGCAGCCCTCGCGAGGCCTGGGGCGACTATGCCCAAGTCTTGCGCTTCCCCCGCCCCAAGGCTAGATGACGGCCCCGCGATCGAACCTGCCGGCCGGCTCCCCAGCCCGAAGGGCGCATGAGCCCCGCAGGCCGCACGGATCGGCATCACACGCGTTCGCTCGCGGGGGGCGCCGGCGGCGTCGCGGAGGGGTGGCCGAGTGGCTGAAGGCGCACGCCTGGAAAGTGTGTATACGGGAAACCGTATCGAGGGTTCGAATCCCTCTCCCTCCGCCAGCCAGTCTCGGTCTCCCTGGTGAAGCGGCAGCCGAAGTCTGCGCTCCGGAAATCTACCGCAAACGCGGTGACTTAGCGCCGTAGGCCCGACTGCAAACGAAGTGGAGAGCCTTCTGCCCGCTCTGCACCGGCGCTAAAACGACCCGCTTTCTCCACCGCGTGTGGCGGCACTTCGGATGCATAGCGCGCAATAGTGTCGCCCCAATTTTCAAGCGAAACGGACAGCCGCTTGCACCGCTTCTTTCGCCCCGGGAGTTGACTAGGGCTTAAATCAGCGTCTTTGCGGCGGCTTTAGTTTGTTGATTCATAGTGGCATCGGAGGACAGATGCGCACTTGCGCCGTGGGTGCAGTACTCCCGTCTCGGATCTCGCCACGGGGAACCTGTAAGCTAACTCAGGCGCCAAAGTTCTTGCCAGTAAGGCGAAACAGGTGTGGCGGTCCCGGCAGGACCCGACCTAAATTCGTCGCTTCAAACCCATATTTGAGTTAAGCTCATTCGCGCGAGTCTAGCGCCCGTCTTCTCGGTCATAACTATCGAACTCTCTGCCACATGCGTACGGGTTTATCCCTATATCAGATAGATACTGGTGCGCCGCTTCGCATGAAAGTTTTACGCCAAAAATGTTCTAAGTAGACGTTTGTACTCTAAATACCATTGCGGCGCACGGCCCTGATCTCTTGCTAGAAAACCCGTGGCGTACTCGGGGCTCGCGGAGCTCAAAAGCCTGCCGCTGTTTGGCAATACGTGCTTCAATTCGCACGCTTGCGCTCAAGCGCCAAGTCGAAAGTTCCTATATTCAACTCCCGCGCGGTACTCAGGCGGCTGACGCAAGCAGCGGCCATCTGGCGAATTGGCCGCGAGCATGCGCCTTTACGCTACGTGTCCACTCCCAAGTGCGAGCTGCGCGGTATCAGTAAAGGCCGACATGCAAACTTCCCGCAACTTGAGCGACTTGCGGTGCACGAACCGGGCGCGTTAGGTGGGTGCGGAAAGCGCCACGCTAATTTACTCCGCTGCACGAGCAATCTACGCGGGAGGAGCCTCTAATGCATTCCCCCCTAGTCGACACCAACACCCTGATCGCTATCGACTCGCTATTCCGCTCGCCGCCCAGGTCTCCACCTCCGGCCCGCGCCTACGATCCTTGGGGGAAAATGCTCATCGGGATGTTTTCCGACGCCTTCATTTATGAGAGTTCGTTTCGCTTTACGATCCCCGGGCCGTACGAATCCGTCGAGGAGGTGGATCTCGACTCGGTGACCCCGGCTCTTGCCCGGGCGCTCAAGGAGCGCGATCCCACCGCAGTCGCTCCCGTCGTAATATCAGACCGCGATCGAGCTTCATTGAAGCGCATTTATGCCGACTCAAGCTACGAGTCCTTCATCGGATCATGCCTATCGAACTTCGAAGGATGGGTAAAAAGCTATAGAAACCGAGAGAAGCTGAAGCAATGGCTTACGACGCAGAGCAGTCCACAGGTGCGCTCCCTCTGGAGAGCTCAAGTACACCGCGACTATTTCTTTGACCTGGACCGTGGTGGCTTGGTCAGCGAACTGCAAGGAGCTTCGAAGCGACTCGGTATCGGCATGGGCGATCTCTGCACCGCCTTCGACAGCGTTCTCAGAGTGCCGCTCTATGCAGACAAGACCGGCGCGGGAAACTATTACATTTTCCACCCGCAGAGAGAGGCATGGAGGCTGACGGCGGAGCAAGAGATTACGCCGGGGCCTGAATTTCCGATCTCGTTCTCCTTCGCCTTTGGCAACATAGCGCCATATAGGACGCGCGACCAGTTTGCAGACCTTCTCTGCGAAGCCCGGCAAGTCGTTCGCGAATGGCGCGTCATCGAAAGCCCGCCTGATGCCCACCGGATGTCGGAAGCGCTGAGAGATCTCGCTGCGAGGCTTGAGCTTCCCGCGCGACTGCGAGGGCTGGGTCGTGTAGCCGACGCGCTCTCGGCCGTATCCGGTCTAGTCGGAGGAGGCGCTCCGCAGGCCCTTCGCTTGCTAACGAGCGTGGTGGCTTTCGACAGCCTTTCCGTACCCGGCGTGATCAGCAGATGCAAGATGATGCATCCAATTCTGGCCTGGGATCTGGAGAACCAGGAGGCAGGAAAGCGAGGCGGCACGCGGCCAGGAAAGGTGATGCGACAAAAAGAATAGCGCTTATGTGTTCTTAGAGGGCGACCTCTTCATCGCAGATTTTCAGAATCCGCTCTCCTAGCCTGACTTTCCCAGTCAAAGAGTAAAAGTAAAATTATACATGCGCTTAGAAACAAATGATAAGCCATAACGCCACTAAGATACTTCCGTTTCATTGCTATTTGGAGTTCACCTTTATCCGATTCATTGAGCGCGTTCGTCGCATCAGTCAAAGGCATTTCAATAAGATAGGCCACCAAGGCGAGCACAAAAATCGCTACTACGGATGGCACATCGATGAACCAGAGGAGCCTCTTACAACGCACCTGTAAGCATTCATGTTTATCCTCGTATCCTGGAATCGATCTTGATGCCTTCCAATAGACGAGGTCAATAATAAGAACTGCAACTAAATAAAGCCAATTTGAAATTACATGAGCCCATATTCCTTTGTCAATTGTCAGCATGCAGAACTGTACAAGGAATCCTAAAATTAAAGGCACTACAAGGCTATTGCCAAAAACTTTAACGTCGACACGCAGTAGCTCTCTCGCCTCGAAATAGGATGTAACTGTGCCTTGGATCCATAAGGATACTAAAATTGCTAAAGCAAATATAAATTCGAACCGGTCTTTGTATAGTTCAGCAAAAACATGGTACGCGACACTTAAAACATCCCACAGGCCTGTGCTGCGAAAAACGAATAGATGGATTGCAAAAAAACTCACAATTACTGCAGCTAAGGGCACCGCCCCATGCGCCACTGCTGAAGCAATGCTGGGTGGATTACCCTGTCGCGATCTGTGCCCATCAGGATGGGGCGCCACATCATGAAGTGGGCGACCCACTATGGGAGAAGGTTGGGAAGCATCCATGATCGAAAGGCCGGAATAAATGGATCGTTGGGGGATTGTTCTCGCAGCAGCACCGTTCCGTCAACGTCTTAGTAGATTTCAGCGTTCGTGTGCTTGCTCATTGAAGTGGCTGTTCAGCCGCCGCGTTTGGGTGGCCTACTTGAGCAGGTGCGCGTTCTGCGCTCGGACAGACCTCTACACGTGAAAAAGCGGGGAAGGCGTCGGCCACTCTACGGAACGCGGTGGCAATGCCAGGAACTCAGTAACACTTCAACTGCGAGAGCGATGCGCTGCTTTAGGACGAGGTGGGATATGCGGTTTCAAAGTCGCCGCCATTAGCTCACCCATATGATGCATACGGTATGGCCTCAGCGATTTCCCAGCTCGGGCCGATGCAGATGGTCGGAGGGCGGTCAGGCGCCAATACTGTTCGGACGCAAAGGGCGCGGGGCAGCAAGAGACGACCGATCGACGAGGGCTGCAGGCCCAGGCCCAGCGCCGTCAGCAGGAGAAGGCCTTCTACATGAAGGACGAACAAGAAGCTTGTGCCGGCGAACCTCTGCAAGGCGTCGTTCCACAAGCCGACGTGATCGCCGACCAAGCTCATGAAATCGGCGGGGCTATTCTTTATCCAGTGAATCAGCGTTGCGTTTGGCTCTCCGGCCGCCTCCCGTCGCCCAAGCTCCTCAAATTCGGCCGACCCAAGATAGCTCAGGTCGCTTTCACGGACGCGCCGATCGAACAAAATGGCGCTTGCGGGGTCCAATCCAGCGGCCTCGGCCAAGTGCCGTGCAGTTTCCCGCGTGACAACGAAATCTTCGGTGACAATCGCCCGCAAGCTCTTGCCCTGAAGTCCAACTCCGAGCGCGCGCAGCCGATCTATCGAGCGGCTCGACAGCGGCTCACCGAATTCTCGGCGCTCAAGTGCGCCGCGCAAACGGCCGGTCGCGTACTCGTACTCCAGGGCCGCGGGACGCAAATGGCGCTCATGCAGCACCAAGAACACCTCTGTGGGCGCTGAAGGATGCAGTTCGAGGACGTTTGACGACATTCAGATGCCGAGTTCAGCCGCGCCTCTCAGGTCGTGGAGACGCTGGATGGGGCAGAAATCCTGGCCGCAAATCGAGCAGTACTGCTTCTTCGCTCGATGGTCGAGGCAGCCTTTGTCATTGTAGAAGCTTTCCAAGGCGAGGGCCCGCGGTTGGTGGTTTGCGCAATCGCCCACGTGCGCCGCAATCAATGCCGCGTGCACGCCTTCGATCACGTCTCGGTCGTTCGGCATGCGAACGTGCTCGGCCGGCGTGATATAGCACAGCCAGCTCACGCCATGGCGAACCGCTTCGGTCGCGCCGACCGCCGATACGATGTGGTCGCGCCCGACGAAGGCGTCGGTGGCAACGAATCCAAGGATGAAGAACGGCCGGTCACCGGTCGCATTCCGCTGGAAATCGACGATGTCCTTGATCATGCCGTAAGGGACGTGCCCCGGACCTTCGACCACGGCCTGGACGCCCGCCGCCTGTGCACGCTTCGCAAGCTCACCCGCGGATCGGATCTCGGCCAACTGCGCCTCGTCGTTGAAGCGCGTGGCTCCCGAGCGAAGCGCGCTGCCCACGTTCAGGCAGACGCCGTGCCGTTTGAGGATCGCGAGCAGATCGTCGAAGCGCTCATAAAATGGGTTCTCGTCGCCCGTGGTGAGCATGTGCTCGGCGGTGATGTAGCCACCTTTGCTGACGATATTTCGCGGCTGCCTTCGCCACACCTCGAGCGTCTTGCGGTTCAACCCGGCATGGATGGCCATGAAGCGTGAGCCGGCCTCGGCCTGCCGCTCGACGCATTCCAGCATCTCGCCGGCTTCGAGGCGCACCTGCTTGTCTCCGTGGCGCTCCATGCTGCGTCGCGCCGCTTCGTAGACGGGCACTGTCCCGACGACAACGCCGGTTTCTTCGGCCACGAGCCGAATGCCTTTCGCGAACTCCATCGGGCCCTCAAGGCCAACCGTCGACAGATCCATGAGAGTGTGCGCGCCGGCGCGAACTGCCGCTTTGGCCTTCGTGAGCGCATCCGGGTAGTCGGGCTTGTCCGCGGACGTGCCGATGTTGGCGTTCACCTTTGTGGTCAGGCCGCGGCCGATGCCGAGCCAGCGCGACCGGTCCGCATTGGGAAGAACCACGACTTGTCCGGCGGCAAACAACGATTGGACCGCCGCTGGCTCGACCATTTCGGCGGCGGCGACACGCGCGAGGAGGAGATCAATATTCTCCTGCCCGGCATCCCGTAGGTTGGTAAGCGCGAGGTCGTCCGCGCGGACGGCTTGCGATTCAAGCTGCGGGCGCCGAGCGGGAAGGGCCGGCGTTTGCGAGGCCGCCAGCTCGGGATTGAAATAGTTCATCGTTGCTCTCCTGGTGGCATTTCAGCCGGTTTCGTGCGCCTTTGAGCAGTCGTCTTCCGACTCTGCTGCGACTGCTTGAGACTTCCGGCGACAGAGTCATCCGTGTCCAGAAGCTGAGATCATTAGGTCGGCCGTCAGGCCGTCTGCGGGGTGACTCGCGCGCCATCCAGGCAGCCTTGCCGGTCTGCGCCAGCACGTCGCGAAGCTCGGTGATCTCGGCCAATTGCCCGGTGCTCGCAACAGCGCGGCAGCGCCGCGCCGACCAGCGTATCGCGATGGTTTCGTTGAACTTGACGTTGCGGACTGTTTCAAAACGCACGTTCAACTTGAGCACGAGCGCCGGAAAGTCGTCGTCGGAGGAGAGAATGCTTTGGAGGAGAGCGCCAGGGCTTAGCATGCCCGCGAACATCGCGGGGAGGCAGATGGCATGGGTCTCGACCAAGTTTTCAGTTATGCTTCCGGCGCCATAGAATTCACGATCGGCCGGCACGAGCCGATCATAATACACAACGGTATCATATTCATCGATAGAAAGCGTGGTGAAACTCTCACCATCTTTGTCTTGGACATAGAGAGAAACAATCTTCAGCTCGACACGGACTGCCGGTGTTTCTCCCACGTTAAAGAGGTCGATCGAGAGGCGCGGCGGGTGAGTATCCAGGCTGCTGTTGTTGACGCCCCGCAGAACCCACGTCAGTCTCGGCCTCACATACACGGCCGGCATCTGAGCCAGATCGCTGCTGAGGTGCTCCTGTTCGATTTGGCGGCTGATCAGGATAGCCGAGCCGACGAGCGCGGCAAGCGTAAGCAGGCCGATCGGCACCGCCCAAGCATGGTATACCATAGCCCAGGCATGGAGCGCAGGCGGCGATTTGTCCGTGAGCTCGTGGCTGAATTCCGAGAGCAGGAAGGCGCCGGAATAGCCTTCCCATTTCAAGAACAAGGCAGACGCAATCGGCAAGGCGAGCACGATGCCCGCAAAGAGCAGCGCGACAGTCAACAACCAGAACAGGGGCCGCAACCACCGCGCAAGCCGTGGCCTGCTGGGGGCGCAGATGACGTACTCGTCGAAGCCCATCCGCCCTTTTTGTTTCGCCGCGTTCCAGATCATGGTGGTCTCGTGGTTCAGCTCTCTTCGGGGGAAGGCGAGAGCCACTTCTTCACGGTCGAGCGCGATACGCCCAGCGCAGCCGCCGTGCGGTCATAGGCAGCGTTCGAGCGCTCCCCGCCTGCGATCTGCTGATGGCGGCTGCGGACGTAATACTCGGCGAACCGGTCGCACGCCTCGGAATAGGAGGGGTTCCCCGCAATCAGGGGCGCAATGTCCCCGGTGACATCAGACGGAGGCGCAAAAGCCCGTGCGGAAAAGAGTACCTCGATCTCGTCGCGATAGATCAGGCTGGTCGTCTGCCGATCGGTCGTTGTCCGGAGTCGGCTTGCACGCTGGCGAACAATCTCCATCACGTGGCGCAGCTGGCGGACATTGCCAGGCCAGTCGTACGCCTCGAGAGCCAGTCTCGCCGCCAGCGTTAATTTAGGTGAGGTGCCGTCGACAGGTTTCGTAAGAAAAAAATCGGCAAGGAGGCCGATGTCCTCCCGTCGCTCGCGCAGGGGCGGGATATGGAGGTGAAGGCCACGAATCCTGTTGACGAAAGGACGGCTGAAAAGCGGGTCATCGATGTCGCGATCCGTCGCCGCGATGAACCTCAACTCGATCTTGTACTCGTTCGACCGCGACGATCCGAGGCGTGCACCCTCCCGATTCTCGATGGCTCTCAACAGCGTGGCCTGAAACCGCTCGTGACTGTTGCCGACCTCGTCCAGGAACAAACTGGTGCCCTTGTGTGCCTCGAGAATGCCCTCGCGTTCGATCGCGCCGGTAAACGCCCCTCGATGGGTGCCGAACAATTCCGCCCGAAGCAGATTCTCGTCGTAGAACAGGCCGCAGTTGATGGTCACGGGATCGTCTCGGTGCATGACCCGGCCTCGGCTGCTGAGGCGATGGATCAGATTTGCAACAAGCTCTTTACCGGTGCCGGTCTCCCCCGTGATGAGAACTGGCACGTCTTCATCGAACTGCGAGGCTTCGAAGATCAGCCGTTTGAGGCGACGCATCGCCAAGCTCTTGCCAATGAGGATGGTGTCCACCTCGTTGCGAGCAGCAGCGAAATTGAAGCCTCTGTCAGCGTAGATGCCCCGCGAGAAGACATCTTGGAACACGTCCAGATCATATCGGGACGGAAGATCGAGCAACTCCTCGATCTTTCGCTTGAATGCGCCGTACGTGATGAAATCGTTCTTGTGCCAGTACTCGTAGGCATGTGCTCGGAGAAGCGCTTCTTGGGACTCGAGTTCGCGCGGCTTTCCCGTGAGGAGAATGAGCTTTCGAATCCGAGGGTCTTGACCATACTGGGCGACGATCTCGCCGGAACGATCCACCTCTCCTTCTGCAGTCTTGAATTCGCCGCCGACCCAACGCCGCGTGTAGTAGGCATCTATCAATGCGAGATCGATGCCGCCGGCCGCTTCGGGGCGCTCGAGCTCCAATTCGATCTCGTCGGGATACCGGCAAGTCAGGATTTCGGACTCAATCTCCGGCTTCTGGTCACTGAAACATTGTTCCAGAACTGCCCGGTGCGCAGCATTACCTTGGTCAGAATTTGGATCATCGTCGCAGAGCAGCACGACGATACGGCGTCGGTTCTGCATCGGGATTTCCTCAGTGTCTTGCCACCGGAAAGACGATCTCGAACTGCACTCCTGTCGTGCCACGCATGTCCTCAAGATTGTGCACTATCGGATACGGAAGGCCATGGGAGCTGAAAGCAAGGCCGATTGCCCATAATCCCGTGCCTCTCGATCTGCCTTTCTTCGAGGAGACGACCTCGCGGAAAAGACGCGGCAGCTTTTCGGGGTCAATCGGCTCGCCCGTAGAGCGATAGAACAAGACGACGGAGCCATTCCTTTGCTCAGCGCTGAGTTCGATGACCTTAGGACCATCCCAACCTTCCCAGGAATCAAAGACGTTCCGGCTCAAGATATCGAGGAGCCTGTCAAAGTACGCAGGGACGAAGGAGAGGTAGATATCTGAAGCAACCTTGTCGAAGTTGATGTACATTTCCGCACCTACGTGGTCGCGGTGCCTCAGCATCGGACCATGCTGTTCCCAGCTTCGATCGCGCCACCAGAGATCGATCATCTGGCGCCAATCGAGAGTTTCGAGTCCAGCGTCCGCTCCCGTGCCCTGCAGCCGATTGACGTTTTCGAGCAACCACTCGAAACGTTTTCGAAAAGAAACGATGAGATCGGCAGCGTCCTGTGGGCGATTACCGGGTCCCAGTGCAAATTGGAGCTGCCGCTGCTGGTCCAGGAGGAAGCGGGTTTCGTTCGCGATCTCGTGAGCCCTCAGCAGCGAGTGAGCTGCGACGCGTTGCGCGAAGAGGATCGCGTTTTCCTCTGCGTTGATACCGGCAGACGACAGGAATGCCCCAAGGGCGCACCGGATTCCTGAATCGAGCGCGGGCGCATGGCGCTCGACGGCCATGGCATTGTGCGCGCCTCCCGGTACGCCGGCAAGCAGCACGAGGCGCTGGATGAAGGGTTCGGAGGTCGTCTGAGACGAGAGCCACGGCCAAGTCGGAGCCAAAAGCGAGCCGCAGTGGTAAAATCGAGAAAAGATCTGTTGATCGACGTCGAATTCGCCTTTATTCGACCATTGTCGAACGTAATACGGTGCCGCGATCAGGTCCCATCGGCGGCCCGGCTGGATGCGGGCACAAAGTTCGTTCATGTCGGCCGCGAATGCCTGCAAGACTTGTTCCTCGGGCGCGGAGACCTGGGATCGTACGTCGACCTGGAACACGTATCTGCGACCGTATCGGATATCGGCACCCCCCTGCTGGTCGGAGTAGAACAGCAGCGCCGGTCTCGGATCGCCGGAGCGGCGGTCGACAAAGGGAAAGACCCCGAGCGCGGCCATGTCAGGGCGCAAGCCAAGACACCTGAGTCCCTCGCTCAGGGCGGACAGCACGCGGTGCATCCTTTCGGGCATGCTCCCAACGCCATCGAAATCCACCGCCGCTTCAGCCCGCGCCAAGCCGAGCTCGTTCTGGCGCATGACCTCCTTGCTGATCGCCGTCAGAGCCTCGGATACAATCTCGTGGTCGGCATGCAGCATGGAATTCAAACTCCGCTTTCACTCTTGTCTGATCTATCTAAAAGACTACTTATCTCCCGACGCATGATCGACACCACCTTGCGGCGAAGGTCGACGAAATTGCTCGTCCAGCGTAGATCCTGCGCGCGTGGCCGGGTAAACGGGACCGTGACGATCTCGGCCACTCGAGCGGGTCTGGGCGTAAGGACCACGATGCGATCGCTCAAGATAAGCGCTTCCTCGACGTCGTGGGTCACGAAGATCACGGTGCAACGCCGCTCGGCGTGGACCCGCAGCAACACCGATTGAGCGTCCGCGCGGGTCATCGCGTCGAGGGCACCGAACGGCTCGTCCATCAGGAGCACATCCGGACTTTGAGCGAAGGCGCGACCGATCGCAACCCGCTGCTGCATGCCGCCCGAAAGCTCGTGCGGCAGCAAGTCGGCGTAAGCCGTGAGACCGAGTTGCGCCATGAGGGTTTCCGACACCCGGGCACGTTCCGCCGGGCCAGCTCCGTGAAGCCGCAAGTAAAGCTCCACGTTTTTCCTCACCGTCAGCCACGGCAACAGCGAATAATCCTGGAAAACCATGGCCGTCCGTGGCGTTCCATCCCAGACGACCTCGCCCGAAGATGGTTGCTCGAAGCCCGCAAGGATCTTCAGGAGCGTGGACTTGCCGGAGCCCGACGGTCCGACAATCGCCAGGAACTCGTCGCCGATCTCGATCGAGACCTCTTCTAGCGATTGGACCTTGCGCGCGCCGCGGCCATAGGCGTGGCACACCCTGTCGAGCTTGATCATGCCAAACGCTGCTCACGCTTCACCTGCTCGCTCCAAGGAAATGCACTCTTGTAAAAACGGGCGAACAGAAGGTCCGCCAGGACGCCTAAAATGCCGATCACGATGACTGCGACGAAGACCTGAGCCACTAGCAGAAACCGTTGCGCGCGGACGATCATGTAGCCGAGGCCGGAGGTGGCGCCGAGGATCTCGGCGAAGATCAGCGTAGCCCAAGCCAAACCAAAATTGATACGCAGGCTGTCCCAGATCTCCGGCGCCGCGGCAGGAAGCAAAAAGTGCCGGAAGCGCTGATAGGTCGATGCCTCCATCGTCCGCGCGATGTCGACGTAGTTTTCCGGAACCGCGGCGACCGCCGCCACGATCATTAGGACCAGTTGGAAGAATACGCCCAACGTGATCACCATCACCTTTCCCCACTCGCCGCTCCCGAACCACAGAATCATCAGCGGGATCACCGCGGGCATCGGCACGAAGCGGATAAAGGAGATCGGCGGCACCAGGAGCTTTGAGGCGAACGCGCTTCGCGCAATCCAGACGCCCATTGGTAAGGCGATCGCGGCGGCTAGCAGGAAGCCCGCCGCGATCCGGAACAGCGAGGTGCCGATATCACGCCAGAACGCGGGAGAGGTCGACAACTTGATGGCTTCCGCCCCCACCGCTGCCGGGTCGGGCAAGAAGAACGGCGCAACCAGCCCCGCTGTGGTAGTCCCCCACCATAGCCCCAGCAAGGCGGCACCGAAGACGAGATTGTAGGCGAGCCCTGCCACCCGGCTCGGGTTCTGCCGGCGAGGCATCCCCCTGATCCGGCGCGCGTACCTCGACGGACGCATGCGATCCTCGCGGACAATCATGAGCCGGCGCTATCTCTCGATCGCGACTGGAGAGTAAGTCTGGCGTGGATTAGGCAGCTTGTCTGCGGCTCCCGCTCGCTTCCACAGTTCGGCATTGTCGACCGCGATCTTGCTGAAGTCGCCTTCACGCTTGCCGGCACCTAGGAGCTTTTCGGCTTCGCTTCGCTCGATGAAGCGGAGACCGCTGAGCGCATCGATGAACTCGGCCTCGGGCATCCCCATTCCCTTGGCCATGATGGGATTGGCCTCGTCCGGATGCTCTTTGGCGTATTGAACGGAGCGATACCACCCGCGAACGAAGGCACGTAGCTTGGACCGGTTCGCCTCCACCCGGTTGCGGTTAGCCGCAAAGATCCCGATCAGGATATCGGTCGCCCCTTCGCTGGAGACGAGGAGTTGGCCCTGTCCGGCTTTCACCGCGGTGCTCAGCCACGGCTCCCAAGTCACTGCCGCATCGACCTGTCCGGCCGCGAACAACTCGCCGGCCTTGCCGGCATCGTCGGTCAGCACGGGCACGATCTTTGACGGCGGTACACCGGCCTTGTTGAGGTGGTAAAGGAGGAAAATGTGGCTCGGCTGCCCTTCCGGAAAGGCGACGCGCTTGCCCGCGAGGTCGGGAATTCCCTTGATGTCGGGCTTGGCGATAATCCCGTCGGCACCGTTAGAGATGTCGGTTACGCCAATGACCTGCATCGGCAGTCCTTTCATATTGGCAAGGACGATCGAGTCGAAGGTGATGCCGATGAGATCGATCTCGTTGGCTATGAGAGCCGCTGTCCGAGCTTGGGTGTTCTCCTGGATCACGACCTCAACCTTGATGCCTTCTTCCTTGAAGAAGTTTTTTTCCTGCCCGAGATAGATCGGACCGTAACCCGGCCAAGTGACGATATTTATCCTCACCGTGGGCTCGGCAGCGTGGGATCTTTGCGCATACGATGTGGTCGCGATCGCCAACATAAGGACGGCAAAGAGGCGGGCTATACGGCATGTGGCCCATCTACCCATGACAGTTCTCCAAGGCGCGAGGTTAACCGCCGTAAGGGACAGCAATGGGCGTGCCAGAAGCAATGCTGGGCAAAGATCTGGAATAAGTCACTGACGTTGCACCTCTTTTTCTGAGGGCTTACTCTTGGCCTCTCCGTTTTTGAGCTACTTTTTCCCCCTGAGCCGAAAAAACTCAGTCTCGCTGCTCCCGAACGTGCGGCCGATAATACCAAGGTCGACTGCCGGTGGCTGGACCTGACGATAGTGGTATCGACCATAGCGGTTCCATGTTCGGCTCGTCGGAGACGGCATCGAAGAGCCGCCTCCAGACATCCGCCTTCACTCAGTCGCGGAAGCGCGTGTACACGCTGCTCCAGTGGCCGGCGAGGGCGGCAGTTGCGGGCGGTCTTTTCGTAGCGGGTGGCGATACGGCGGAAGTGTTTGAGCTTGTTGAAGAAGCGCTCGACGAGGTTGCGATGGCGGTAGAGGTCCGGATCGACCGAGCGCTGGACCTTGCGGTCGCGGCAGGTCGGGATGTGGAGGCGCCCGCCGGCGGCCTCGACGAGGTCGAGGACGGCGCGGGCGTCGTAGCCCCGGTCGGCGACGACATCGCCGCCCGGCATGCCCTCGACGAGGGCCGCCACCGCAGCCTTGTCGCAGGCCTGTCCGGGCAGGAGCACGATGCGGACGGGCAGCCCGCGGCCGTCGACGCACGCGTTGATCTTGGTGCTCAGTCTCCACGAAAACGACCGACGGCGTGATCCTGGCCCCTTTTTAGCGCCGGCGGCATGTTGGTGGGCGCGCACGATCGACGAGTCGATCAACTGCAGCGACTGCGGCGAGCGCGCCGAAAGCGCCTCGAAGATCGAAAGCCAGATGCCCTTCTTGGCCCAGCGGTTGAAGCGGTTGTACACGGTCGTGTACGGGCGGGCCGTACCGCTCCGGCAGGTCGCGCCACGGCGAGCCCGTCCGCAGGATGAAGAAGATGCCGTTCAGGACCTTGCGGTCGTCGAGCCGGGGGCGGCCGTTCTTCTTGCCCTCGGCTCCAGGCAAAAGCGGCGCGATGATCGCCCACTCGGCATCCGTCAGATCAAATCGAGCCATCCCAAGGCCTCCAACCGGAAGCCTTGAATCACTCACCCGCTCAAAGCTCAACAGCTTTGGGTACAGAACCGTCGGCCGGCCCTGGCCGATCAGCTCCGGGACCTGGATCTTGGAGGTGAACTCGGCGCCGACACCTGGCCCTTGATGGCCCTTGCGCTGGTTCTCGAGGATTTCGTCGAGGAGTGGCTGCACGGCGTTGCGGCCGCGGTCCATGATCAAGAGCCCGCCGATCTGGACGACGTTGAGTTCGGACAGGACGGGTGTGGACCTCGGACTCCGTCCGGGTGATCAGGGCCTTGTCCATGAGGGACTCGCGCATGAGCGCGAGACCACATGTTGCGCGCCGCCTCGATGAACGCGCCTCTCGGAGCAGCGAGGTGGGGCCCGCCGTTGTCCTTCGTCCAAACGCAGAGGTTCTTCAGCTCCGAGTACACCGCATGGCCGGCCTTGAGCATCTCGCGCATGTGCCGCCAGTCCATGCAGTGGAAGTGAATGGCGCCGTTCAGGCTCACTCTGGCGAGGTTCTCGAAGACGATGGTCAGGAAGGCGACAAACTGGCCCTCGCTCATCTCGCCTGGCGCGAACGCGAACTCGCGGTGCTTGACGGCGCCGAGCCCGGAGACGTACCCCTCGATCGGGACGTTGTACGGCGGATCGGAGAAGACGAGCCTCGCCGTCCCCGCCCATGAGCGTGGCAAACGAGGAACCTTCACGGGCATCGCCGCAGAGCAGACGGTGATCGCCGAGAACCCACAAGTCATCCGGCCTGCTGACGGCTGCTGCCGCGGTCTCGGGCACCTCGTCAGTCGGATCGTTCTTCGCGGGCTTCTCTCCGCCATCGATCACGAGATCGATTTCTGCCGTCGCAAAACCCGTGACCTCGAGGTCGAACGAGAGATCAATCGCCGCGAGCTCTCCCAGCTCCAGCCTGAGCATGTCGGCATCCCAGCCTGCGTTCAGGGCAAGCTTGTTGTCGGCGAGCACATATGCCCGCTTCTGGGCGTCAGAGAGTTGATCGATGCGGATCACCGGCACATCGGGAAGACCGAGCAGCTTGGCAGCCGCAACGCGGCCGTGGCCTGCCATGATCGATGCCATCGGCTCCGGCACGGCCCTGCCGTCGCCGCCCAGGCTCGCGAAGTAGAGTTCGTGCAGCAGCGTGGAATTGAGCGCGGTGAGCTTCTCGTCTAAGGCGCGCGATCACGTCCGGCGGGGTGGCCGCAATCCGCGATGTCGTTCAGCCGCGCGACGGCAGCGCCGTAGACGTGCTCGTAATGGCTTTCGATCAACGAGGCGAGAGGCCGTTGAGCGTCCACGGGCGGCAGAAGAGCGGGGCAACGGAATAGCGTCGGGAAGCGATGGAGGCCATGCGCGTGCGTTCTTGCAGGAGAGCTGGACGCGATGCTTCGGCATGTCGCCTCGTGGGGGATCGCAGCCCCCAGGACCGGAAGCATCTCCCTCAAACAGCGCGTTTGTCAACGCTCGGTGCTCACCGAGCGCGCGTACCGTGTGCTACGCTAAAAGGTGCCCCACCCGGAGGCGCCATCTATCCAATCGACAGCGGTACGTTTTGGGAAAAGCTCACGATAAATCGGCAGGATCTCGGCCGCCTTTTTCGCCCAAAGCCAGCGGTCGCGTACATCCTGGGCGGCGGAGAGGCCGATCTGCCGGCGTGCCGCAGAATTAGTGATAAGCCAGCTCAACGCTGCATGCAGCGCCCGGACATCCCGCGCGGGAAATAGCAGTCCCGTTTTTCCGTGATCAATGATTTCCGAGGGGCCGCCGACATCGGACGCCAAGACGGCAAGCCCGTGAAGCATCCCCTCGAGAATGACCATTCCGAACGGCTCGTAGCGGCTCGGGACCACTAAGATGTCGGCGGCCGCATACCAGTTTGCGACGGACGCCGGTGGCTGCCATCCCGTAAAGTGAATACGTTTGGCGAAGGGGCTATGCTCTTTCCCGAGCCACTGCGCTGCGACTTCTGGGCCGGTAAGAGGAGGCGGACCTCCAACAAAGGCAACTGAGACCTCGGGTCGGCTGGAGAGAAGATCGGGAAGAACGGCCAGCAGCTCGCGAACACCCTTCCGCTCGACCATGCGCCCGCTGTACAGCACCAGCAGGCTTGCCTGTTGCAATCTGTGAAAGGCCGCCTCCCGAGCGGCGGCCGAATCCTCGATCCCATTGCCGGCGACCCGGACCTTGTAGCGGGCGAGAGGATAGTACCGGATGAGCAGATCAGCTTCCGACCGCGTCAGGGCAATCAGCCGGTCCGCTCTCTCGATTGCCCGCTCCTGGGCCTGGCTATGGGCGAGCCAGGGATTGGGTTCTTCTCCGATCTCGTATTCAGCGCGATCGACCGAATGGACGTGATAAACGATCGGCACAGCGGTTTCGGCCTGCAGCGCCTCGGCGACGTACCACAACATCGCCGTGTGAAGGTGCACGACGTCGGGACGCCATTCGCGGACGAGGCCAATCCCAAGCGCAACCGCGTCAGCCCATGAACACTGGAAAAAAGTCACTCCGCTGGGTCGACTCACCGATGCCGCGCGGGGGACGGTGGAACTACGAAATCCACCGTAGCCGTAAGCGCTCGCATCCAGAATGAGGGGCCCTTCGACAAGCTGGACGCCAACTTCAAGGCCGGCGCGAGCCGATGCGGTCACCCATCCGCCAACCGCGGTTCCCAACCCGCCATAGATGACAGGCGGGAATTCGGTGGTGAGATGAAGGACGCGCACAGCACGGCCCGCCTCGACCCGAACTTATTTGATCCGCACCGCGCGAAAGGCGACCGCCCCTGTGTGAGCTTGCAAGCCGATGAACCCCGACAGCGGGTCTTGGCTTTTTGCGCGCCCGCGTTTTGGGTCGTTGTTGGTGAAGCTCGCTGTTTGGAAGCCGTTCAACGTAGCGGTGTAGGCGTCACCCGTGACCTTGATTTCATAGTCGTTCCACTCCCCTGGCTGGAGTGAAGAGCCCCTCGAGTAGCTCTGCTGGCCCGGGCCGCCTCCGAGCGGGACATCGTAGATGGCTCCGGTACGGTGAATGTCGGCCCCGTCGGGCTGCGCCATGTCGTCGATTTGCGCCTCGAAGCCGGTATCCACCGCGATCCAGGCCGGATTTGCGGCGATCCGCGGATCATTAAGGCCGGCAGGAGGAGGTTGGCGTGGATCACGGAAACGCACAAACACGCCCGAATTGTCGGCGCGGCCATCAAGCCGGAACTGAAGGCGCAGGGTGAAGTTCGAGTATGCCTTCCCGGTGTAAAGAAAGAGCCCGATCTCGCCGCCGGGACGCGCGACGATGATCTGTTCGCCGGGCACATAGTCGAAAGTGCCAGGACCCACTTGCTGCCAATTCGCCAAGCTCGCTTGTGTCCCGTCGAACAGCCATGCGAAGCCGGCTTCGAGAGCGGGGGGAGGGAGCGGTGAGACGAGATGTTCGGCCATCCGCCGGGCGAGCCCGACACCCGACAACATGGGGTTTGGTGAACCCAGCGTCGGCAGGAGGCACGGGCCGATCGCATAGGCGTTGACCACGTGGTGGAAGCGGCCGTGCGGGGTCGTAACCGATTCCGGAGGCGCAACGCCCATCCGCAAGGTGCCGCCTTCATGGTGCGTCGTTCCGAGCCCATCCCGCCGCGGCCCAGGGATGTCGACAGTTCCCGGCGCGACATCCGCAAAGATTTTTTTGACCTGATCGGATGCGTGATCCATGGCGACCCAGGTCTCGGCGTCGTTCGGATTGACATTGATCGACACGAAAGCCCGGCGCTTCTGGTTCTCGTCCGTCTCGCCGCCAAGGCTTACGCGGCTGTTCGGATTTCCGGCTTGGAGCTCGCCGACCGCCCGAACGGTCATAACGATGCTGTCCTCATCGGCTTGGCGGAAGTTGTCGATCGTGTCGATATCGGGGATCTTCTGATACAGCTCGGCCTCGGAATTCGTGCCGATGCCCTTCAGGCCTGCCGCCGTGATCTGTAGGTGGAAATGACTCACGGTCCCATCTGCGTGAGCCTTCCGGCACTTCACGAACAGGGCTGATGCCTGCAAGTCCTTTGTAGCCAAGCCCGGAACCACGGCACGCGGCAGCCGGAAAGTGTAATTCGATCGCATATGGCTGACGAGGTTTGTGCCAATCAAGTCGTAGCCAATGGTGCCGCCGAACGACTCCAGCGCGAGCCGCGTGCTCTCGATCGTGCCTGACGCGATGACGACGACCCCACGCGGCGGGAGCTGAATTCGACCGAGGTTCGTCTCCACCGCAACAACTTCGCCGGCGCCCTGGGTGATCACCGTCTCGAGCCGTGTGACGTGGCAGTTCGGGACCAGCATTACGCGCTTTTTTGCGTCGTCGTTCTCGGATTCAAGCCATGCCTGCCGCGTTGCCCTCATAATGAGCGGCGCGGAGCTGAACTTATTGAGAGGAAAGAACCCGGACCGCGGCGGTCGTCCTTGGACGGCGAGAGGTGCTTCCAGCTTCTCGATCCCTGAGGAATTCGTTGGCCACCGAGGGGTGGGAAGCTGATTTAGGGGAATCGCGTCATCCACTTTGTTGGCCGCGAGCCCATTGAACAACAAGTCCCTCAGGGCACGATGCATGTCGCCGAAGATGAAGTCGTTCGTCTCATCGACGCCGATCTGGATCGCGGCTTCACCAAAGTATTTCGTTTTGAGATCCTGCACGACCTGTGCCGGCCAGCGTGCGGCCGGCATCTCGGCGTCGAGAAGCTCCGGGGACCACCCGCCCCAGAAAAGAGATCGGCCGCCAACACAGTAGGCCAGTCCCGGGAACCCGACTGGCACATCCGTTCGCCACGGCAGGCCCCAGACCTCGGCCCTTGGCACGCCGGGATCAACAGTCGTCGGCCCCGGAGCGACAAGGCCGATGCTCGGCAGATTTTGCGCGTGTTCCGCGAGGAGGAAGGGGCCGGCCTCAAGCACCAGAATCCGATGGTTCTTGAATTTGTCACTATACAGCAGGTGCTGAGCTAAGGCTCCGCCGAAGGATCCCCCGCCGACAATCACAACGTCGAAGGGCTTGGCACCGGGACGGCCGCTCGTGCTTCGCAGAGCTTCGTCTAGGCCGTTGCAGATGTACCTGCCTAGAACATCCTTACTGAAGTCCGTGTATTGAGCGGTGGGACTTGTCATCGCAATCTCCATGGCTCAGCGATGAAAGGAACATGACCCTGGTACAGTATAGTACAGACCGGATTCTGCGGGAGAGTAATCCCGCCATCGCGTAATCATTGCACTCTGTTGCTTACAGAACAAGAGCCCAAAAGGCAGTGTCGCGGAAACGGACCACGGCACCGCCAGAAGCGGCTTAACGAAGCCGCATTGCCGCCCAAAGCGGGCGTGCTACTCAGACTGGGTCACCGTCCCGTCTCTGTTTTCCTCAGCTTCCGCCTCGGAGGCTTACCATCCCTGTTATATTGCCTGTTCGCAGGGAAGAGACCGGTTCGCAGCCGACAGTCTTGATCTCTCCGGTGAAGCGGTGGCCGAAGTCCGCCCTCCGGGAATTCTGCCGCAAACACGGCGACTTAGCACCTTGCGCGCGACGGCAAACGAAATGGTAGAGCCTTCTGCCGGCTCTGCACCGGCGCTAAAACAACCTGCTTCTCCACCGCGTGTGGCGGCACTTCGGATGCATAACGCGCATAACATCGCCCCGGAATTTCAGGCGACGCCTGGGTCGGTCCAAAAGAGCGTCGCCGAGCCCCCACCGAGCATCGCCCGTGCAGGCCATCGCAATCCGCGTCGGGCGTTCGGCTCGGTTTCGAAGAGATGCCGGGAGCCTGGGTTGGGGACGCATTCGAGGTCATGAGAGCAGCAAGGTCTTGCAAGACGGTGCGACCTGAGCGACGGCGTACCGTCGGGCCGGCGGCTGCCCTGGCGCTCGCGTTGGCAGCGGCCGCGCTGGCCGGCAGCGTCCTCGGGATCAACGAAGCCCATGCTGGCGCCTCCGCCTGCGCGGCGGCGGTCGCCCAGGACGCCGTCTGCGAGGCGGCGACCCGCGCCGCGCTGCAAGCGATGCAGGCCCGCGGCGTCGAAGCGGTGACCGTGGCTCAGAAGGTCGATACCGGCTCGTTCGTCGTCATCGCCGCCTCTGAACCCTCCCGGCTGGACGCCGCCACGCTCGTCGATCCTTTGTCTCTCGCGAAGGTCTACCTGGCGGCGTCCTGGTGGGAGCGCGGGCTGGCGGACGCGACGTTCGAAAGCACGAGGGGCCGGGCGGACGCGGAGAACCCGGCGTTCCGCCGCTTCGTCACCGTTCATGAAGTCATCGTCGGCGGGAGCGATTCGGCGGGACGGCAGATGGCCTTGGCGCTGCGCCGGGCGGTCGGAGCCGACGCGGTCATCGAGGATCTCAAGCGCTTCGGGTTCGACGGCACGCGCCGGTTCTGGGGCGAGCTCAGCCCAGACCTTGCGCAGAGGCTTGCGCCCGAACGGCCCGTTGCGCTCGAACGCCCGCTCGCCGACTCCGAGTGGGCGGAGGCGCTGTCCCTCGGTGAGGCCGAGATGACGACGAGCGCGCTCCATGTGTCCAGGTTCTTCCAGGCCGCCGGCAACGGTGGGCACGGGTGCCCGCCGGTCGCTCGCGTGTTCGGTTCTGCGGCTCGGCCGCCCGTGCGTTGCGTCGGTCGGCCCGTCATGACCGCGGCCACGGCGGGTAGGCTCGTGTCGGCGCTACGCGACACGGTCTCGCGCGGGACGGCCCGCCGCGTCTCCGGCGCCCTCTCCGACTCGGGATGGAGCCTCGCGGGCAAGACCGGCACCCGGACCGGCGAGCCCGTCGCGCAGCAGGACGGGTGGTTTGCGGGGCTGATCCTTGATGCGGACGGCACTCCAAGGTTCACCATCGCCACCTTCGTCCGGCGCGGCGGCCCTGGTGGCGGGAACGCCGCCGGGATTTCGGCGGAGGTCGCACGGATCTTGGCGGAGGTGAGGTGAGCCCTGCGCCTGAAGCTGCATTATGCGGCAGCCACGTCTTAGTTTCTTTCGTCCGCGCAACCTCGTACATCTAGCGTCGCGGCAGGAGATGAGCTCGCGTCGCAGATGGTTGCCAGGAGGCCTAACACGTGTGGACACGACGGGTCGCACGCGCTTCGGCGCTAGCGCTGAGCACTCTTTTCTCGACGTACGCTCATGCTCAGCCGTCTTCGAGGCTCGTCACGATCGTTGTCCCTTACGCGGCGGGAGGGGGCACGGATGCGGTGGCGCGACTCATCGGAGAGAAGATGTCGGGCGCGCTGGGTCGGCCCGTCATCGTGGAGAACGTCGTCGGCGCCGGCGGAACCATCGCCAACGACCGCGTCGCGCGATCGACGCCTGACGGAACGACGATCCTCATCAACCACACGGCGCTCCTTGCGGCGCCGAGCCTCTTCAGCAACCTCCGCTACGACACGAGGACCGCCTTCGAGCCGATCGGCCTCGTCAACATCGCGCCGCTGCTTCTGGTCGGCCGAAAGACGATACCCGGGGCGGGGCCGAAAGACTTCGTTGCCTGGATGAAGGAGCAGGGTGCGAAGATGACGTTTGCGCATGGGGGCGTTGGGACGAACACGCATCTTTGCGCCGTGCTGATCGGCAACGTGCTCGGCTTCAAGCCGGTCTTCGCCGCCTATCGCGGATCCGGCCCTGCTCTGACGGACCTCGTCGCCGGGCAAATCGACTTGATGTGCGACCAGGCGACCAGCGCGCTGCCGCAGGTCCAGGGCGGATTGCTGCACGGGATCGCGGTGACGTCGACGGCCAGGCTCGAACAGGCGCCCGACATTCCGACGGCCGCTGAGGTTGGCCTGTCAAACTTGGTCTACACGTTCTGGCACGGTTTGTACGTGCCGAAGGGCACGCCGAAGGAGACGGTCGCCGCGCTCAATGCGGCTCTGCGGGCTGCCGTGAGCGATCCCGGCGTCCGCGCAAAGCTCAAGGCGATCGGGACGGAGCCGTTCCCCGACGACCGGATGAGCCCGGAGGCCCACGCGGCTCTCTTCGCCGAGGACCTGGACCGCATCACCAAGTTGGTCGAAAGCTCCGGCCTGAAGCCGAGCGAGGCGAAGTAGTCGCGCGCTGAGCCGGCTGACGCGCATCAGGATGCCGCTGCTCAGAGACGTACCAACGAAGAAACCGGAGAACGTCGAGGTCCCCGATGCCCGTTTCCGCCGGCCGTGAATTCCTGTCCATCCCGGGTCCGACCGTCATCCCGGATGCCGTGCTCGCCGCCATGCAGAAGCCGGCGGTCGACATCTATGCGGGGCCGCTGGTCGCGCTCACGGATGGGTTGCTCGCCGACATGAGCCGCATCTTCAACACCGCGGGGCGCTCCTACATTTACGCGGCGAACGGCCACGGCGCCTGGGAGGCCGCGCTCACCAACGTGCTCTCGCGCGGCGACAAGGTGCTGGTCCTGGAAAGCGGGCGCTTCGCGATCGCCTGGGGCGAAGCCGCGAGGATGCTGGGGGCGCAAGTCGAGGTGCTCTCGGGCGACGTCCGCCGCGCCGTGCAGCCCGAGGCGGTCGAGGCGAAGCTCAAGGCGGACCGCAGGATCAAGGCCATCCTGGTGACGCAGGTCGACACCGCGTCGGGCGTGCAGAACGATATCGAAGCCATCGGCAAGGCGCGCGACGCGGCGGGCAGCGACGCACTGCTGCTCGTCGATGCGGTCGCTTCGCTCGGCTGCATGCCGTTTAAGATGGACGAGTGGGGCGTGGACGTCGCGATGGCCGGCTCCCAGAAGGGGCTGATGACGCCACCCGGCCTCTCGTTCACCGCCGCGGGTCCGCGGGCGCGCGAGGCGCACAAGCGCGCAAACATGCGCACGCCCTACTGGGACTGGACCTTCCGCGACGGCGAGGCGCACTACCACAAATACTGCGGCACGCCGCCGGAGCACCTGCTGTTCGGCTTGCGCGCCGCGCTCGACATGATCTTCGCCGAGGGGCTCGAGAACGTGTTCGCGCGCCATCGCCTGCTCGCGGAGGCGACGCGCCGCGCGGTGTCCACCTGGGCGGAGGGGCAGGCGATCGGCTTCAACTGCTCCGAGCCGGAGGAGCGCTCCGACACGGTGACGACCGTGACCGTGCGCAACGGCGCAGGCTCGCAGGCGATCGCGGATTACTGCCGCGACAAGTGCGGCGTGGTGCTGGGCCGCGGGCTCGGCGCACACGAGGGCAAGGCGTTTCGGATCGCGCACATGGGCCACGTCAACGCGCCGATGATCTTCGGCACGCTCGGCGTGGTGGAGATGGCGCTCGCGGCGCTGAACGTGCCGCACGGCAGGGGCGGCGCGCAGGCGGCCGTGGAGTTCCTGGCGAAGGCTGTGCCGGCGTGAGCGCCTGCTTTCAGGCGATCCGCGCCAGACACGCCTTGCTTTGATGAACTCGGCGAGCCACGCGCGTCCTCTACTTCCAATGCGGCGGCCAGGTTTTTTGAACGATCGGAAGCGCCTCCATGCGGTCTTTCCAGGCAGCCACCTTCTCTCCCATGAGGTCCGCCGGAATAAACCCGGGGTTGCGGCTTGCCATGCGAAGCACGAGCGCCAGCTCCGGGTAGAGCGTGAAATCGACTGCCGAGAGCGGCCCAGCAAGCCAGTCGCCGGTCAGTGCCGCCTCCCAGAAGGCGAGCTCTCTCCGGAGGTCCTCGCAGGCACCGACGATGCGCTCGTGCGACCGCTCTTCGGGCTTCGTGAAGAGCACCTGCGCGACGAGTCGCTCGAGCGCATCGGCGAAATACTGGTCGGCCTCGCGCACCATGCGGCGCTGCAGGGCCCGTTCGCGGACGTCGCTCGCGAAAAGGCGCGGCTCCCCCGGCTGCCTGTCCTCGAGATATTCGAGGATTGCTGCGGATTCGTAGAGCGCGAAGCCGCCGTCGTCGATCGTCGGGACACGCCGGCGAGGGTTGAGGGCCTGGAAGGCGGGCGTTGCAAGGTCGCCTTTGTCAAAGGAGAGAGTTTTGAGCGCGTAGGGGATCCGCTTGTGCTCGAGCGCTAGCCAGACTCGCCAAGCGTATGGCGACCCAGAGGCATAGTAGAGCTGAATCGTCATGTCTCGGCCCTCCGCAGAACTGTCGCGCATCGTACGTAAGCGTTAGCATGGCGGCGAGCCCGCGGTGACTGGCGATGGATGACAATGGCGACAAATTCTCTCGGACCGTACGTGCCCCCTCGCAATGGCGATTGGAAATGTGTCACGCCAGCCGAAGCGGGCCTTGACCCGTCTCGGCTCTCTGCGGCTGTCGAGTTCGCGATCGCGCACGAGACCGTCTGGCCGCGAGGCTTCTACCTTCCGGACGGACGATATGCGCCGCTGATGGAGTGGAACGAGAGCGGGCCATGGAGCGAGATCGTCGGCCCCGTGCGGGAGCGCGGTGGGCCGGCAGGCCTCATCCTGCGCGGTGGCCGCATTGCGGCGGAGTGGGGCGACACCGCACGTGCCGACATGAGCTTCTCGATCGCAAAGAGCTACCTCGCCGTGCTTGCCGGGATAGCTTTCGACGAGGGTCGGATCAAAGATGTGAACGAGCCGGTTCGTGGGACGGTGGACAGCCCGTTGTTCGCCGACGGCCGCAACAGCCAAATCACCTGGCGCCATCTGCTCCAGCAATCGAGCGAGTGGAGCGGAGATCTGTTCGGAAAGTCCGACCAAGTCGACCACTTCCGCCAGATCGGCCCGGGTGCCGACAACAGTCGGAAGGGTGAACGTCGAGAGCTGCAGGCCCCTGGGAGCCTCTATGAATACAACGACGTCCGAGTGAACCTGCTCTCGTATTCCCTCATGCTCCTGTTTGGCCGGTCCTTACCGGAGGTGCTGCGCGAGCGGGTCATGGACCCGATCGGCGCCTCCGACGAATGGGAGTGGCTCGGCTATTCAAGTTCGTGGGTAGATATCGGAGGGGCGCGACTACAATCCGTGCCCGGCGGCTCTCATTGGGGCGGCGGTTTGTTCATGGGAGCCCGGGACCATGCACGTTTCGGCCTGCTCATGGCCCGGCGGGGTGTTTGGGGCAGTCGACGGATACTCTCGGAGGAATGGGTCGACGCAATGCTTGATCCTTCACCGACGTTGGCGAACTACGGCTTCCTTTGGTGGCTGAACCACCCAGCCACAGCGATGTCGGACCTTTCGGTCTCCTCGTTCCATGCCCTAGGCGCCGGCTCGAACCTGATCTGGGTTCATCCCGGGCACGATTTGGTTGTCGTGCTTCGGTGGATCCAAGGCGGCGCAATAGATGGCTTTCTCTCGCGCCTGCTTCCTGCTCAATGATTCAGCTTCGTTCAAAGCCAGAGGTGCGTTCTCTGCGACCCGGACGCCTACGCCGGTACCGACCCGGACCGATCGGCTGCGCTGTTGAACGCCGATAAAACCGACGCCTTGAACTCGCCGGGCCGGAGGCCACGCATGCAAATCCACCGCCACGCCAAAAGGCGCCGGCTTAGGTCCGCTTAGGACAGCCTGTCGAAGGCGCCGAGGTCGTCCGGATCGGGACCCGTCCCCTGCAATCGACGTGGTGGTTGCCGGTTGATGACGGGATCGGACTGCGGCACGTTCGGCATTTGCCGGTTAACGGCAGCGGGCGGAACACCGTGCGGAGGCGTCAGAGTCATGGACAGGGTCGGCTTCATCGGACTCGGCCGCATGGGCCGCGGCATGGCTTCGAACCTCTGCCGGAAAGGCTTCGACGTCATCGCCTACGACCTCAATCCGGAGCCGATGCTGGCGCTCGAACGGCTCGGCGCCCGGCACGCGAACGGCGTCGCGGGCGTCGCCCAGGCCGCGGACGTCGTCATCACCATGCTGCCGGCGTCGCCCGAGGTCGAGCTGACTGTGCTCGGCCCCGACGGCATCCTTGCGAACGGCCGCCCCGGCCAGGTCATCGTGGACATGAGCACCGTCGAGCCCCGGACGACGGACCTGATCGCCAAGGCTGCGGCCGAGCGCGGCGCGTCCCTCGTCGATGCGCCGGTCGGGCGTCTTGCCGTGCATGCCGACCGGGGCGAGTCCCTCTTCATGGTCGGCGCATCCGACGCGGACTTCCAGCGCGTTCTCCCCATGCTGCGCGCGATGGGCACGACGATCCATCATTGCGGCGCGGTCGGAACCGGGATCCGCACGAAGCTCGTCAACAATTACCTGGCGATCATCTCGTGCCAGCTCAATGCCGAGGCGCTGGCGCTGTCGCAACGCTTCGGCCTCGACCTCACGAAGACTCTTGAGGTTTGCTACGGTACGACAGCGACCAATGGCCAGCTGAAGGTGAATTGGCCGAACAAGGTCCTGAAGGGCGACATCGAGCCCGGCTTCACCGTCGACCTGGCGCACAAGGACCTGTCGATCATCATTGCGGCGGCGAACGCAGAAAAGGTGCCGCTTCCGGTCGCGGCCGCCGCCCGCGAGATGTTCTCCCTCGCGCGCGCCGGGCCATACGGTCAGGCCGACTTCTCGGCCATGGTCGACGCGCTCTGCGACGCTGCAGGGATCGACAAGCCGCGCGTTCCAGACGGTTGGACACCCACGTAGGTGTGAGGAACTGACCACCGCGATGGAGTTGGCCTGGAGAAGCCGCAGGCGCGGCGGTCGGGTCTTCTCGCGCGCGAGCCGGCGCATTTCTCGAACGGGAGACGGGCCCATGACCCAGGCTGAAACGGCGTTGCACGTCCGGTTCGGGCAGACGCTGTCCGCGCATCCGATCCTGGAGGATCCTCACCTCGCCCGGGTGCTCGGCCGCCGGACCCATCGAAAATACCGGGACGAACCCGTGGCCCGCGACCTTGTCGAAGCTCTGCTCCACGTCGCATTTTCGGCTTCCGCTAAATCCGATTACCAGCAGGCGAGCGTCGTCATCGTCGAGCGCGCCGACACCCGGCGGCGGATCGCCGACCTCGTGCCCTCGATGCCCTGGATCGGCTCGGCTCCGGTTTTCCTGATCTTCTGCGCCGACGCAGAACGCCTGGAGCGAGTCTGCGCTCTCCGGGGCCGGCCGTATCCGAACCGCAACCTGGAAGCATTTTTCAACGCGTCGGTAGACGCGGCACTCGTCATGCAAACGTTCGTGCTGGCGGCCGAGCATGTCGGTCTTGGCTGCTGCCCGATCAGCGTCATCCGAAATCATCTTGCCGAGATTACCAGCATCCTTTCCCTTCCCGAGCGCGTCATCCCAGTCGCAGGAGTCTGTGTAGGGTATCCCGCAGAGGACGGACACGTCAGTATGCGACTTCCCCCGACCGTCACGCGCCACGTCGACCGCTATGGAGAAAGGGACTTCGCCGGGGAGATCGATGCCTATGACCGGCGTCGGGCCGAGCGCGCCCGGACCCCGCGGGAAAAGCAGCGCTCGCCGGAGCGGTTCGGGTACGCCGATTTTTACGGCTGGTCGGAGGACAAGTGCCGTCAACTTCACGGAGACGAAGGCAGCGGTTTCGGAGCGCTCGTCCGGTCAAGGGGGTTCACACTTGATTGAACTCTGGCCACCGCTGCATTGAACTCGGCCAACCTCCTCTTCCTCACCTCATCGCGACCGGCTGCATGGTGGTGCGCACCACGTGCTCGCCGATTTGGCGTCCCATCTCCTGGCCGACCCGGGCCGAGGTCCTGTAATGGAAGCCCGCCCAGATGCGGGCGTTCGAGACCTCGTCGACGAACTGGCGCAGGTTCGTCCAGCGGCGGGTCACGCCCGGCGCCGTCTTGCTCGTCATCGCGACCTCGGCGACGTCGTGGGTCCCGATCACCGCCTCGATGACCGTGCACATGCTCGCCGCCGCGATGCAGTGGGCGCAGGGGTACTCCGGGTGCATCGGCGTGTCGGCGATGGGCCGCCAGGTCGGGTCGCGCTCGGTATCCGGGTTGCCGTCGTTGTCGCCGTGGCGGATCGCGGTGATCGGGCGCCAGAAGTCGTAGTGGTACTTCGCCTCGAACACCGCGATCAGGCTGTCGGCCCGCGCCACCGCGGCAAGCGCGAAGAGGCGGGCCGCGTCGACGGTCCCGAGCTCCTTCGCGGCGGCGATCGAGCGCACGAGCGGATAGTACACGTCGCCGCCGACGGAGAGCCAGAACCGCGCCGCCTCGGTCTGGTCCGGCGAGCGCTCCTTGCTGTCGAAGCGGCCGAGCGCCTTGATCTCGTTGTAGTCGGCCGCCCATTCGGGGCTCGTCAGCGCCACCGGCGGCGGCGGGCGGAACTGCGCCGCGCCCGTCATGGCGAACGGCTTCACGTTCGACCACATCGGCGCCCACATGGACGGCGTCGGCACGTAGACGCCCGGCGGCGTCCGTGGGCGGTACGCGTCGGGGATGGCGGAGCCGTCGTCGGCGCGGGCCTCGAGGATCTTCGCGGCGGCGGCCCGGCCGATCCTGATGCCCTCCTCCTTGCCGGGGCCGTCCGGCAGGCCGCCGAGGTAGGCGGCGAGGAGCTCGTTCGTCTGCGCCGCCGTGTCCGGATGGGCGGCGGCAAGCACCGCCCCGGCCGCCGCCGCCGCGGCTGCCTCCTTCGAGGCCGCAGGCGAGGCCGGCACCTGCGCAAGGTAAGGCCGGTACTTCGGCTCGATGGAGTTCACAGCGTCGAACATCGCGACGTGAGCCATCGCGACGATCCGCTCGGCGGGCGGCGGGCCGAGCCCCCGCCCAAGGACATAGGCGACCGCCTTGTCGTTCCACTCGGCGATGACCTCGGCCGCTGCGGGCCGGGCGAGCCCGGCGAGGCATAAGAGCGCGAGCGCTGTGCGAACGGTGAGCCTCATGAGAACCTCCATGTCGTGGATCGCCGCGCCTGCGGCGAGGTTCGGTTCCTCTGCCCCGTCTTCAGGCTAGGCCCGCCGCCGGCGCAGCAACAAGTCTGATTTTCGAACTGGCGCGCCCGCCGCTGGCGTGATTAATTCAGGGCATGCAGCGCGGTTACGACCAATACTGCCCGATCTCGAAGGCGTCGGAGATCCTGGCGACGCGCTGGACGCCGCTCATCCTGCGCGAGCTCATGGGCGGCGCGACCTCGTTCAACGACATCCATCGCGGCGTGCCGCTGATCTCGCGGGCGGTCCTCGTCGCGCGCCTGCGCGAGCTGGAACACGAGGGCATCCTCGAGCGGCGCCCGCGCGCCTCGGCCATAGGCCACGAGTACCACCTGACGCCGGCGGGGGACGCCCTGCGGGCGGTGATCAGCGGCTTCGCGCACTGGGGCCTCGTCCATGCGCGCGACCGGGTGAAGCCGAGCGACCTCGATCCGACGGTCCTGCTCTGGGGCTTCCGCAAGCGGGCCATGCTCGACCGGCTGCCGGACCGGCGGGTCGTCGTGCGATTCGAGTTCTCGGGCGTGCCGGCGAGCCGCACGCGCTACCGCATCCTGTGGCTCATCCTGGAGCGGACCGGCGCCGACGTCTGCGTCAAGGACCCGGGGCATCCCGTGGACCTTGTGTTCCGCGGCGACATCGCAGACTTCGTGAAGCTCTACCTAGGGCACGCGCTCTGGCGCGACATGGGGGGCAAGGCCGTCACCGTCGAAGGCGACCGCGCGCTCGCCCGTGAGGCGCCGGGCTGGATCCGCCTCGACCAGGTCGTCGGCCGCGACTTCCCCGCGGTTCGCGGCGGCCAGCTGATGCCGGAGCGCGCCAGGCCGTAGCGGCCCGACGAACATCGATTCGGCACGGTTGCCGGTGCTAAGCTCCCGCTTTCAGGGTTGCGAGCCGTTCGGCGATCTTTTTCTGGCGCAGGACCACGTCGAGCTCGGCGAGCTTTGCGGTCGTCTCGCGGTCCAGCGAAACCGCGACGCCGGAAAGACCCGTAGCTCCCTTCATCGCCCGCTCGAATGCGTTCGCGGCCGTCTCTCCGCGCTTTTCGGCCGCACCGCCCGGCGAGGTGCCGGGCAGCGCCGCTTCGCGCTCCGCGGCCCGGCAGGTGGCAACGAAGGCTGCGAGTTCGGTCTCCATCTCGTTCTTGCGGCCGAGAAGCGCCGCGACGCTACGCTCGAGATCCGCCTGCTCCGCTTCGGCGTCACGCATGGCGGATTCGAGAACGGGGATCTGCGCCTCGAGGTCGATCTGGCGGGTGATCGCCGCCTCGGCAAGGTCCTCGCGCTGGTCGGCGAGAGCGGTGCGCGCCTTGTCGGCTAGCTCGGCAAGCTTGCCGCGCGTCATGTCGATGTGACGCCGCGCCTGCAGGCGGCGGTTCGTCGCCCGGGAGAGCTCGGTCCGGGCATCGTCGACCGCCCGCTCGATCTCGCGGATCGCCTCGCGCATGACGCTTTCGCTCTTCGCCGTTTCCACCGTGTCCACGATGTCGGCGATGCCCCCCGCGATGATCCGCTTGACGCGCGCCCTGATGTTCTCGGCCATTCCATTCTCCCCCTGTCCGGCACTCGGGTTCACTAAGCTATTACCCAAAATAGCGCACGAACTTCCAACAAATCCGGAATTTATAACTAAAATTCTGTCGATCCGTGGAAGCATCGAGGCTGGACGGGCCAAGAGCGTTAACAAAGCCGGCGATTGTTGGTAGCCGATGAGACGTCCGTGACGGGGCGCATCCTGGCGCGGCCGGCGCCGCGTGCCTGCGGCGCTCGCCTCCCGCCCTCCCTCCGTCTCCTCCGTCAATGGACCCGGACGCGCATGTTGACTCGCGCCGACAACCGCTTAGCCTTCTTTGGGTAAAGGCGGGGCTCGTCGGAGGGCAAGGAACCCGCGCTTCACACCTCTAGGGAGTCGATGATGAAACGTACGGTGTTGATCGCAACCGCCCTGGCGTTCCTGGCGGCCCCGGCGTTCGCGCAAAGCCCGCAGAGCGCCGGCGGACCGCTCGGCAACGAGGCCCGCAAGATGAAGACGGCCCCGAAGGCGACGGCGGCCAAGAAGGTCAAGAAGACGCGGACCGGCCAGCAGGCCGGCGGCCCTGCAGGTGATGCAGTGTCGACGACCGGCGGCAAGCCTGTCTCAGGCGCGGTCCCGGGCCCGAAGGCGAACCCGCAGAGTTCCGGCGGGGTCAAGCAGTAGCCGCGACGGGGCGGCCCCGGCCGCCTCTTCCGCCCCTTCGGCTCAACCGCGGCTCCCGCGCCGCGGGCTCTTTCGCGTCCGCGCTTCGCGGAAATTTCCCGCGCGCGGGCGCGTTGTTGCGCTATGGTGGCGGCGGGAGGCCAGACCCTCAGGAGACCCCCAGATGAAGAAGACCTTGCTTCTCGCCGCCTCGGCCCTGTTCCTGTCGACCCTCGTGCCGGAGCCCGCCGACGCCCAGGCCGGCATGCGCGGCGGCGCCCGCGGCGGTCCCCGCGTCGGCGGCGCCCGCGTCGGGGTGCGCCCGGGCGTGCGCTACGGCCGCGGCTACGGCTATCGTCCGGGTTACGTCTACCGCCGCGGCTACGGCTGGGGCCCGGCGGTCGGGCTCGGCGTCCTCGGCGCGGCGGCGCTCGGGGCGGCGGCCGCCGCCCCCTACTACGGCGGCTACTACGACCCCTGCCTCCGCCAGCAGCAGGTCTACGACATGTACGGCAACATCGTCTGGCAGACCGTGCGCGTCTGCTGAGGCCGGTGCCGCAGCGCAACGCCCAGGAGAAGAAAGGCCCGGCCGCTCCGCCGGGCCTTTTCCGTATCCGCCACCGGTCCCGCCCGCGACGTGGCCGCAGCGCCATCGAGCAACCCTCTCCACGTAAACGTCTCGAGCACACGCCCGCTGACGAATCGCGAACGGCGCCTACACCGCGACGAGGACGAAGATCCGGCCTGTACGGGACAGACGCCGCCCCGTAGGCTCGGCGGCGCCGGCGCGGACGGCTGGCCGGCCACGGGAGGATCGGACATGGACGGGACCAGGGTTTCCTCGAAGGGCTTCCTGGCCGGGGCTTTCCTGGCGGGGAGCGTTTTCCTCGCGGCGGGCGGCCCAGCCTCGGCGCAGCAGGGGATGAGCTTCTTCGTGACGAGCGCCGGCCCCGGCCGGGGCGCCGACCTCGGCGGCCTCGCGGGCGCCGACCGCCATTGCCAGACGCTCGCGGCCGCGGCCGGAGCGGGCCAGCGCACCTGGCGCGCCTACCTCAGCACGCAAGGGGCGGGCGCCGTCAATGCCCGCGACCGCATCGGGCGCGGGCCGTGGCTGAACGCCCGGGGCGAGACGATCGCCCGCGACGTCGACGACCTTCACGGCCCCGGCAACCGGATCTCGAAGGAGACGGCGCTGACCGAGCGGGGCGAGCCGGTCAAGGGACGTGGCGACACCCCGAACATGCACGACATCCTGACCGGATCGCAGCCCGACGGGCGCGCCTTCGCGGGCGCCGACGACATGACCTGCCGGAACTGGACGAGCAGCGCGGAGGGGGCTGCCATGGTCGGCCATCACGACCGCATCGGGCTGCGCGACGACGACGCCTCCCGCTCCTGGAACGCGTCGCATCCGTCGCGCGGGCCTGCCGGCGGCTGCAGCCAGGAGGCGCTGCGCGGCACCGGCGGCGCGGGCCTTATGTACTGCTTCGCCGCGGACTGATCAGACCCGGAACCGCTCGGCGTGGCTGCCGACCTCGGCGAGGTCGGTAAGGCCCGCGCCGGCGGAGGCGGCCGCCCGGCGCAGCTCCTCCGGGGCGGCCGCGCCCGGCACGGCGACGAGGACCGAGAGCCCGTTCGCCTCCCCGGCGCTGGCCACGATCTCGCCGCCGAGGCGCGCGAGCGCCGCACGGGCGCCCTCGCGCCAGCGCTCGAAACCTGCCGCATAGAGCACCACGTCGCGCACGGCGGCGTCGGCGAGCGGCTTCGAAATCACGAAGACCGGCGTGCCGGCCGGGTGGCCGGGACGCTCGATGAAGGGCAGGCGGGCGATGACCTTCGGACGGCGCTCGCCGACGAGGCCGCGCCACCAGGCGCCGGCCGAGACGCCCTGGTCAAGCCGGAAGATGCCGAGGTCGCCCCGGGCCTTGGCGACCGCCGCGATCACGGCGGCGGCACCCTCGTGCGGCCGGTATGGCACCGTGAAGCCGAAATGGAAGCGCGCCGTGTCGCGCACGGCCGCGTCGCCGCCCGAGACGTCGGCGTGGACCGCGAACGGCGCCTGCACGAAAGTGAAGGTCGCGATGATGACGCGCCAGATGCCCTCGGCCGTGTCGAGGGGAAGGAGTCCCTTGTGGCGCTCCGCGAGCGCCCGCATCATCGCGGCTTCCCGGCCCGGCCGGAAAGCGGAACCGGACTCGGACGTCTTCTTGGTCTCGATCAGCCGGTCGATGATCTCGCCGCGCTCCATGAGGAGCCGGTGCATGGCCTCGTCGATGCGGTCGATCTCGGCGCGCAGGTCGGCGAGGGAGAGGGGCGTCTTCGGCATTCCGGTGGCTCGGCGAGGATGTCGCGGACGTGACCGCGGCGTGGAGGCGGCACCGTGCACGGGCCCGTCGACGGCGCTTCTACCGGGCCTTGCCCGCTTCGGCCACCTTTTCGCGACGGAACTTGTTCGCCATATCATTCCGAGGTAGGGTATTCCGCCCGTTTCTTCCGTTGTTCCGAACAGGCCGGGAGAGCCCCGATGGCCCATCCGCGACCCGTCATGATCGAGCCCCCGAACCAGGCCGACGATCCCTCGAGCCCGGTCGAGCGGTTCGGGCTGAGCGAGCCGCTCCTCCTCGACGCCGGCGTCGCGCTCGCGCCCTGGCAGATCGCGTACCAGACCTACGGCACCCTCAACGCCGCTCGCTCGAATGCGATCCTGGTCTGCCACGCGCTCACCGGCGACCAGCACGCCGCGAATGACCATCCGGTCACGGGCAAGCCCGGCTGGTGGGACACCTTCGTCGGCCCCGGGCTCGTCCTCGACACGGACCGCTTCTTCGTCATCTGCGCCAACGTCATCGGCGGCTGCATGGGCTCGACCGGGCCCGCCTCCACGAACCCGGCGACCGGGCGTCCGTGGGGGCTCGACTTCCCCCTCGTGACGGTGCGCGACATGGTGCGCTCGCAGGCGATGCTCCTCGACCGCCTCGGCATCGAAAGCCTGTTCTGCGTCCTCGGCGGATCGATGGGCGGCATGCAGGTGCTGCAATGGGTCGCGAGCTACCCGGAGCGCGTGTTCTCGGCCATGCCGATCGCCACGGGGGCGCGGCACTCGGCGCAGAACATCGCCTTCCACGAGGTCGGGCGGCAGGCCGTCATGGCCGACCCCGACTGGCGCGGCGGGCGCTACTTCGAGCACGGGGTGCGGCCCCGGAAAGGACTCGCCGTCGCCCGCATGGGCGGGCACATCACCTACCTCTCGGAGGCGGCGCTGCACCGCAAGTTCGGTCGAAGGCTCCAGGACCGGGACGCGCCGACCTTCACCTTCGACGCCGACTTCCAGATCGAGAGCTATCTGCGCCACCAGGGCATCACCTTCGTCGAGCGCTTCGACGCCAACTCCTACCTCTACCTGACCCGGGCCATGGACTACTTCGATCTCGCGGCCGACTACGGCGGCATCTTGGCCGAGGCCTTCCGAGGCACGCGGACGCGCTTCTGCGTCATGTCCTTCACCTCGGACTGGCTCTTCCCGACCCCTGAGTCCCGCGCCGTCGTGCACGCGCTGAACGCGGCGGGAGCCTCCGTCGGCTTCGTCGAGATCGAGAGCGACAAGGGCCACGACGCCTTCCTCCTCGACGAGCCCGGCCTCTTCGCCACCGCCCGCGGCTTCCTCGAGGGCGCCGCCCGGGAGCGGGGGATCGCATGAGAGAAGGCGCAACGCGCCTTCGTCCCTCCCCCGAAAGGGGAGAGGTCGGGGGAGGGGAGGAAGAGGGCTCCGGGATCGGGGCTGGCCCGAGGCCGAGGCCGGAGGTCGTCCCGGTCTCCATCCCGCTCCCCGCCGCGGGCGAGGGCCGCCTCGACCTCCTCCTCATGGCCGACATGGTCGAGCCCGGCTCCCGGGTGCTCGATGTCGGCTGCGGCGACGGAGAGCTGCTGGCGCTTCTCAGGGACCGGCGCGGCGTCGATGCGCGGGGGATCGAGATCTCCCGCGAGGGCGTCGCCCGCTGCCTCGCCAAGGGCCTGCCGGTGATCCAGGGCGATGCCGACACCGACCTCGCCGACTATCCGGACGACGCCTTCGACTACGTCATCCTCTCGCAGACCATCCAGGCGACCCGCAATCCCCGCCTCGTCCTGGAGAACCTCCTGCGCATCGGGCGGCGCGCCATCGTGTCGTTCCCGAACTTCGGTCACTGGCGCATCCGCTACGAGGTCGCGTTGCGCGGCCGCATGCCGGTGACCGAGAACCTGCCGCACGCCTGGTACGACACCCCCAACATCCACTTCTGCACCATCCGCGATTTCGTCGGCCTCTGTCGCGAGATCGGCGCCGGAATGGAGCGCGCCGTCGCCCTCGACGCCGGCGGCCAGCCCATGCGCTTCAACCTGCCGTGGTGGATGTGGAACCTTTTCGGGGAGCAGGCGGTGTTTCTGCTCAAGCGAGGCGGGACGCCGACGAAACCATGAACGACCAGCCCGCTCCGAACGGCCTGTCCCGGCCTGCCGGCACCCTGAAAATCCGCCCGACCGCCGAGGCCGACCTCCCCGCCGTCCAGGCGATCTACGCCCACCATGTCCTCACCGGCGCCGCGACCTTCGAGATCGAGCCGCCGGACCTCGAGGACATCCACGGCCGCTGGAGCGCCATCGTCGCCGGCGGCTACCCGCACCTCGTGGCGGTCGAGGGCGGGACGGAGGTCGGCAGGATTCTGGGCTACGCCTACGCCGGCGCCTACCGGCCCCGCCCGGCCTACCGCCACGCGGTCGAGGACTCGGTCTACGTCGACGCTAAGCATCACGGGCGCGGCATCGGGCGCGCGCTCCTTCAGCGCCTCGTCCATGATTGCGAGCGCCGGGGCTTCCGGCAGATGGTGGCGGTGATCGGAGACAATGCCCCGGCCTCGGTCGCCCTCCACGCTGCCCTCGGCTTCACCGAGGCCGGACGGATGCGCGCAGTCGGCTGGAAGTTCGGTCGCTGGTGCGATACGACGTTGATGCAGCGCCCGCTCGGGCCGGGAGACGGGGCGCCGCCATAGCATCGAACGCATGGACGCGATGTCGTATGGCCGGTGACCGGAGCATGGATGCCCAGATGGTCACCCGGGCCTTCGAGGTCATGGGCTGATACCTCCGCGAGCGGAGACTCCTCGGCGAGATCGCCGTGTACGGGGGCAGCGCCATCCTCCTCCAGTTCGACTGGCGCAAGACTTCCCAGGATGTGGATGCCGTGGTCCGGGGCGGTCACGAAGGAACAGCAGCAAAATTTTTTCCACCCCCTCTTGAACCAGGCTTGACCCTGCCTAGCTCGATTCCGCCGAGGCCGAAGGGCTCGGCGTTCTGGGCGCCGGCGGGTGTCCGGCGCTCTCATCGTCCATGTTGCTCCAGAGAGGATATGGCCATGAGAAACTTCGACTTTTCGCCCCTCTACCGCTCCACCGTCGGCTTCGACCGGCTGTTCGACATGCTCGACCAGGCGTCCCGGGTCGAGACCCTCAACAACTGGCCGCCCTACAACATCGAGCGCCTCGGCGAGGACCGCTACCGCATCACCATGGCGGTCGCCGGCTTCTCGGCCGACGAGATCAACATTGTGGCCCAGGGCAATGCGCTTGCCGTCACGGGCCAGAAGAAGGCCGAGGAGGACGGGGCCCAGTACCTGCACCGGGGCATCGCGGCCCGCGCCTTCCGGCAGAGCTTCGACCTCGCCGACCACGTCAAGGTCGCGGGCGCCGGCCTCGAGAACGGGCTCCTGACCATCGACCTCGTGCGCGAGGTCCCCGAGGCCATGAAGCCGCGCCGGATCGAGATCCGTTCGACGGAGTCCGGCAAGGGAACGAAGCCCATCGAGCACGCGAAGGCTGCGTGACGGCTTCGCCCGCGCCGCCCCGCGGGCGCGCTCGCGGGGCGGACGATCTACCTTGCAATGCCGCTGTCAGGGTTGAGGGACGATGCAGCAGACCTGGACCAACACCGCTCGTTCGCGCTCCGCCGGCGTACCGCCGGCCCTCTGGGACCTCGGCAACGAGGCGCTGTTCCACTTCGAGGAGGCGCTCGCCCGTCCGGCCGAGGCCTTTGCCCATCCCCGCGATGTCGTCTCGAACCCGCGCCTGTCGCTCTCCGAGAAACGGGCGATCCTCGCAGCCTGGGCCTCCGACGCCTGCGCCGTCGAGGCCGCGCCGGCGCTGCGGCTGCCGCCCGGCGGCAAGGAGCCGGTCCTGTTCGACGATGTGATGGACGCGCTCCGGACGATCGACGAGGAGGAGCGGGCAGCGGCCTGAGGGTCCGGCCGGACGACTCGCGATTAAGCTCCACCCATTCCGAGCGGGTGGAGGTCGCGCACCATGCTCTTCAGCCGCTCGTCGAGGACGTGGGTGTAGATCTGCGTCGTCGAGATGTCGGCGTGGCCGAGAAGCTCCTGGACGACGCGCAGATCCGCACCGTTCTGGAGGAGGTGGCTCGCGAAGGCGTGCCGGAGCACGTGCGGGCTGACCTTGTCGGTGCGCAAGGAAGCCGCCGTCGCGACCGCCTTGAGGTCGCGGGCGAAGGCCTGCCGCGTCAGGTGCCCGGCCTCGCTGTCGGCCGGGAACAGCCACGGGCTCGCGCCCTTCGGTGATTTTTCCAACGCCGCCGCATAGGCCCTGGCGGCATCCTGCGCCGCGCCCGTCAGCGGCACGAGGCGCTCGCGCCCGCCCTTGCCCTTGACGATGAGGAAGCGCTCGCGCGTCCGCGCCGCTGCGCGGGGCAGCGCCACGAGCTCCGAGACCCGCAAGCCGCTGGCATAGAGCAGCTCCAGCAGGCAGTGCATCCGCAATGCCCGCAGCCGCGCCGCCGGCGAGACGCCGGAGTCGGATGCGGCTCTCTCCGCCTCGTCCCGGGCCGCCGCGAGGAGCCGGTCGACCTCCTCGACCGAGAGCACCTTCGGCAGCGCGCGGCCGCGTTTCGGGGCGGCTGCCGTCGCGGTCGGGTCCTGGCCGGCGTAGCCCTCGACGTACAGGAACTTGTGGAGCTGCCGCACCGCCGAGAGCCGGCGCGCCGCGGACGAGGCCCGAAGCCCCCGCTGCTCGAGGCCCGCCATGTAGGCCCGGACCGCCGCGGGCTCGGCCTCGGCGGGCTCGATTCCCTTCGTGGCGAGCCAGGCGGCGTAGTCCTCGAGGTCGCGCCGGTAGGCCTGGAGCGTGTTTGCGGCAGCGCCGCGCTCGGCCGCCAGCATGTCGAGAAAGAGCGAGACGAGGCGGCCGGCAGCGCTCATTTCGACGGCAGGCGCGAGGCCGGGATCGTCACGGTCATTTCCCGCGGCTCGGGATCGACGAGGGTCGCAAGCGCGAACATGGCGGCGAAGCCGAGCCCCGCCAGCACGGCGACCACGAACAGGAAGCGGAGGAGGGTCGGCACGCGAATTTCTCTCGGGCGTCTCGGGGCGGTTCGACCACGGCGGGAAGGCGAAGGCAAGGCTGCCTAAGCCGGGGCGCCGGCCTTGTGACAGGGCACGGCGTCGCATGATAGGAGAAGGGCATGAACGGAAACTTGCCCGCCGACCTCGGTGCGAGGCCGGCGGCGCCGGACGACCACGCGACGGGCCTCGAGGAGGCGATCAGGATCCGGCTCGGCCGGCGCTCGATCGTGCTGGTCGGCCTCATGGGGGCCGGCAAGAGCACCGTCGGGCGCAGGCTCGCGGCGAGGCTCGGCCTGCCCTTCACCGACGCCGACCACGAGATCGAGACCGCGGCCGGCATGTCGATCCCGGAGATCTTCGCGGCCCACGGCGAGGCCTACTTCCGGGACGGCGAGCGCCGGGTCATCGCCCGCCTCCTCCAGGACGGCCCGGCCGTGCTTGCGACCGGCGGCGGCGCCTACATGAACCCCGAGACGCGGGCCAGGATCGCGAACGCCGGCGTCTCCCTATGGCTGCGGGCGGACTTCGACGTGCTCATGCGGCGGGTGCGCAAGCGCCAGAACCGCCCCCTGCTGCAGAACCCCGATCCGGAAGGAACCATGCGCCGGCTGATCGAGACCCGCCACCCCGTCTACGCGCTCGCCGACGTAACGGTCGACTCCCGGGACCTGCCCCACGACAAGGTGGTCCAGGATGCGCTTCTGGCGCTCGACGCCTGGCTCGCGGAGGCTCCCCGGTGAGCGCCGCCCTCCCGTCCCGTCGCCCGGGCGAGCCTGGCTCGGACGAGCCCGGCCAAGAGCCCGGCGTCGTCACGATCCCGGTCCCGCTCGGCGACCGGGCCTACGACATCCTGGTCGGGCGCGGCCTCCTCGACGCTGCGGGCCCCCGCGTCGCGGCGCTCGACGCCCGCGCCGCCGCGATCGTCTCGGACGAGGCGGTCGCGCCGCTCTACGCCAAGCGCCTCACCGCGAGCCTCGCCGGGAGCGGCATCCGCACCGCGACCGTGACCGTCGCGCCGGGCGAGGCGTCGAAGTCCCATGAAACGCTGGCGCGGGTCTGCGACGCGATCCTCGCCGGCCGCATCGAGCGCGGCGATCTCGTGGTGGCGCTCGGCGGCGGCGTCGTCGGCGACCTCGCCGGCTTTGCGGCGGCGATCGTGCGCCGCGGCGTTCGCCTCGTGCAGGTGCCAACGACGCTCCTGGCCCAGGTCGACTCCTCGGTCGGCGGCAAGACCGGGATCAACTCCCCCCACGGCAAGAACCTTGTCGGCGCCTTCCACCAGCCAAGCCTCGTCATCGCCGACACCGCCCTCCTCGACACCCTGCCCGCCCGCGAGATGCGGGCCGGCTACGCCGAGGTCGTGAAGTACGGCCTCATCGACGACCACGCCTTCTTCGAGTGGTGCGAGGCGAATTTTCGCGCGATCTTCTCGGGCGGCCCGGAGCGCGACCGCGCCGTCGCCCAGAGCTGCCGCGCCAAGGCCGCCATGGTGGTGCGCGACGAGAGGGAGGAGGGCGACCGCGCGCTCCTCAACCTCGGCCACACCTTCGCGCATGCGCTCGAGCGCGCCACCGGCTACGACGCCGCCCGGCTCGTGCACGGCGAGGCGGTCGCGATCGGCCTCTGTCTCGCCTTCCGCTTCTCGGTCCGCCTCGGCCTGTGCCCCGGGCAGGACGCGGGCCGCGTTGCCGGCCACATCGGAGCCGTCGGGCTGCCGACGCGGCTTTCCGACGTGCCCGGCGGCTGCGGCGAGGCCGACGCCCTCCTCGACGCCATGGCGCAGGACAAGAAGGTAAAGGGCGGGGCCCTGACCTTCATCCTGGCCCGCGGCATCGGGCGAAGCTTCATCGCGCGCGGCGTCGACCCTTCGGACGTGCGCGCTTTCCTGACGGAGGAACTCGCCGCTTAGAAAGCGCGGGTTCGAAAGGCCCATGGAACCACATTTCGAGATCAACCTTTGGCTCGCCGCCGCGATCCTGATCCTGTCGCTCGCCCTGTCGGCCTTCTTTGCCGGCGCCGAGACCGCCTTCACGGCCGCCTCCCGGGCCAGGATGCTCGCCCTCGAGAACACCGGCGACGTGCGGGCCGCCATCGTGAACCGGCTCTTGGGCCAGCGGGAGCGGTTCATCGGCGCCATGCTGATCGGCTACAACATCGTCGCGATTGGCGCCTCGTCCTTCACTACGAGCGTCCTCATCGGCCTGTTCGGCCAGGAAGGCGTCCTTTACGCCACGGCGGTGATGTCGCTCCTCGTGATCGTCTTCGCGGAGCTCATGCCGAAGACGATCGCGATCAACTCGCCGGATCGCGTGTCGCTCCTCATCGCAAAGCCGGTGAACTGGGCCGTGTCCCTGTTCGGCCCGGTCACGCTCGCGGCCGAGAAGCTCGTGCGCTGGATGCTGCGGCCCTTCGGCATCCACCTCGACAAGCACCAGTCCGTGCTCTCGGCGACGGAGGAGATCCGCGGCCAGGTCGACCTGCTGCACAAGGAGGGGGCCGTGGCGCGCGCCGAGCGCGACATGCTCGGCGGGCTCCTCGATCTGCGCGACCTCACCGTCGCCGACGTGATGGTCCACCGCACCAAGATGCGCGCCATCAACGCCGACCTCTCCTCCGAGGAGATCGTGCGCGAGGTGCTCTCCTCCCCCTACACCCGCCTGCCCCTATGGCGCGACACGCAGGAGAACATCGTCGGCGTGCTTCACGCCAAGGACCTCCTGCGCGCGCTCGATGCAGTGGGTGGGGACGCCAACAAGCTTCGCATCGAGGCGATCGCGCTCGAGACCTGGTTCGTGCCCGACACGACGTCGCTGCGCGACCAGCTCAAGGCGTTCCTGTCGAAGAAGACCCACTTCGCCCTCGTGGTCGACGAGTACGGCGAGGTCCAGGGGCTCGTGACGCTGGAGGACATCCTCGAGGAGATCGTCGGCGACATCAAGGACGAGCACGACGTGACGATCCAGGGCGTGCGGCCGCAGGCGGATGGATCGGTCAACGTCGACGGCTCCGTGCCGGTGCGCGACCTCAACCGCGCCATGGACTGGGACCTGCCGGACGAGGAGGCGACGACGGTCGCCGGCCTCGTCATCCACGAGGCCCGCGCCATCCCGGAAGCCGGCCAGATCTTCACCTTCCACGGCTTCCGCTTCCAGGTCTTGCGCAAGAGCCGCAACCGCATCACGGCGCTCAAGGTGACGCCGCTCACGGCGCGGGCGAGGAAGGCGGCGGAGTGACCTTCAGCGAAGCTTGAGCGGAAGGCTTCCGCGGCCTCAGTGAAGCGTGTGGCGGTAGAGGGTTTCCGCCATCAGGCGCTGATGAAGCTCGGCCAGCTGCTTCACGTGCGGCTCGCGCTCCTGCCGGTGCGCTTCCGCAAGCTGCGCCGCGAGCCGCGCCTTCACGCTCTCGGGGCCGGGCCAAAGTTCGAGCCGCTCGCGCTCGGCGTCGTAGTGGGCGTCGATGTTGGCGAGGAGCGCGAGATTGTCCTGGAGCGCGGGCTCGAGGTCGTCCGGGTACACCGGAGTGGTCTCGGCCGGGCGCTGCGCCTTCGCTGCGCTCTTGAGCATCCATGCCTCCCTTATGCTTGGGTCGGACCCTACCAAAGACGGAGCGATTCTGGAACGCGGTCATCTCGCAATGCAGCGTAGCCGTCGTGCACCTACGCGCGACACGCTTTCATAAATAACGCCAAAATGTTGTTAATAGCATAAGATTGACAATATGGAGCGTGATTATTAGCTTTCCACAGCGCACAGGCAAGACCCGCGATCTCGGGCAATCCCGCCACCCGACCTCGCCGCCTCCGGCGCGGACCCCGCGGGTAGGACTCCCAAGAGATGTCCACCTCCCTCGTCGCCTTGACGCCGCGCTTCACGGTGAGCCTGCCGAAGCTCGGCATCAGCCCCGGCGCAACGCTCTTCGCCGGCCTCGCGCTCCTCGTCGGGGCGGCGGCGCTCGGGCAGGCGGTCGGCCCGCGGCAGGCCGCCCTCTACCTCCTCGGCGGGGCGCTCGGGCTCGTGCTCTACCACGCAGCCTTCGGCTTCACCTCGGCTTGGCGGGTGTTCATCGCCGACCGGCGCGGCGCGGGCCTTCGCGCCCAGATGGTCATGCTCGCGGTCGCGGCCACGCTGTTCTTCCCGGTGCTGGCGGCGGGCTCGCTCTTCGGCCAGCCGGTGCAGGGGATCGTCGCGCCGATCGGCGTCTCGGTCGCCTTCGGCGCCTTCATCTTCGGAATCGGCATGCAGCTCGGCGGCGGCTGCGCCTCCGGCACCCTCTACACCGTCGGCGGCGGCTCGACCCGTATGCTCCTGACCCTCGCCTTCTTCATCGTCGGCTCGACCGTCGGCGCCGCCCACTTCCACTGGTGGACCGACCTGCCGACCCTGCCAAAGACCTCCCTCGTGCGGCTGTGGGGCCCCTGGACCGCGCTCGCCTTCAGCCTCGCCCTCTTCGCCGCGATCGCAGCCCTGACGATGGTCCTGGAGAAGCGCCGCCACGGGTCGCTTGACGGCGGCAAGCCATCGCCGCGGCACGGGCTCGCGCGTTTCGCCCGCGGGCCCTGGCCCCTCGTCGCCGGCGCGGTCGCGCTCGCCATCGGCAACTTCCTGACGCTGGCGCTCGCCGGCAAGCCCTGGGGCATCACCTCGGCCTTCGCCCTGTGGGGCTCGAAGATCGCCGACCAGGCCGGCATCGAGGCCTGGAGCTGGCCGTACTGGTCGACTCCCGAGCGCCTCGCCGAGCTCGAGGGCAGCGTCTTCGCCGACGTCACCTCGGTGATGGACTTCGGCATCATCGCCGGCGCGCTCCTCGCCGCCGGGCTCGCCGGCCGCTTCGCCCCGACCTGGCGGATCCCATGGCGCTCGGCCGCGGCCGCGATCCTCGGCGGCCTCCTCCTCGGCTACGGCGCGCGGCTCGCCTACGGCTGCAACATCGGCGCCTACTTCTCCGGCATCGCTTCCGGCAGCGTCCACGGCTGGGTCTGGCTCGTCTTCGCCTTCGCCGGCAACGTGATCGGGACCTATGCCCGCCCGCTCTTCGGCCTCGAGGTCGAGCGCACCCCGAAGCTCACGGGCTGCTGATAACCCTCTCCCGCTTGCGGGAGAGGCCGAGTCGGCGCGGAGCGCCGACCGGGTGAGGGGGAGTGACCGGGTTGGCCCTCACCCGGTCCGCTTCGCGGACTCGACCTCTCCCGTTTCACGGGAGAGGTGTTGGCCTTCACCCCCTTTGAACCTTTCGCCCCTACCCTCGCGTCCGACTGAAAGCGCGAGGCGGTCATGGCGCACGACGCGGCACATCAGGCGGGCATGGACGAAGGGCGCGTGCCCTGGGTCGACACGGCCAAGGGGCTCTGCATCGTCCTCGTCGTGATGATGCACGCGACGCTTGGGGTCGGCGAGGCCATGGGGGCCGAGGGCTTCATGCATTGGGTGGTCGCCTTCGCGCGGCCGTTCCGGATGCCGGACTTCTTCCTCGTGTCGGGCCTGTTCCTCTCGCGGGTGATCGACCGCGACTGGCGCACCTATTCCGACCGGCGGGTCGTGCACTTCCTCTACTTCTACCTGCTCTGGCTCGCGATCCAGTCGATCGCGAAGTTCGGCCAGGTCTCCGGCGGGACGCCTTCCGGCTTTGTCCACCATCTCGCGCTGTCGCTGGTCGAGCCCTTCGGGACCCTGTGGTTCGTCTATCTCCTGGCCGTGTTCTCGGTCGTGACGAAGCTCCTGCGCGGCGTGCCGCCCGCGCTCCTCCTCGCCGCCGCGGCGGCGCTGCAGGTCGCGCCGGTCCACACCGGCTGGACTCTCGTGGACGAGTTCTGCGCCCGCTGGGTCTATTTCCTCGCCGGCTACCTGTTCGCGCCCGCGATCTTCCGCCTCGCCGAGACGACTGTGGCGCGGCGGAGCTTCGCGCTCGCGGGCCTGGCGCTCTGGGCGCTCGTCAACGGGCTCTTCGCCCTGTCCCCGTCGCCGGTCGGGGGCTATCCGACGCTCGCGAGCCTGCCGCTCGTGAGCCTCGCGCTCGGCGCGGTCGGCGCGGTCGCGGTCGTGACCCTCGCGGCGCTCCTGACGCAGACGCCCGCCGCGGCGCCGTTCCGCCATTGCGGGCGCCATTCGATCGCGATCTACCTCGCCTTCTTCCTGCCCATGGCGGCGACCCGCGCGGCGCTCCTGAAGACCGGCGCGATCGCCGACGTCGGCGTCGTCTCGGCGCTCGTGACGGCGGCGGCCGTCGTCCTGCCCCTCGTCCTCGAGCGCGTGGTGCGGAATACGCCCCTGTCCTTCCTGTTCCGGCGCCCGGCCGCGTTCCACATCGCCCCGGCGCGGACGCCGCGGCTGCAGCCGGCGGAGTAGCGGCCGGCCGCCTCATCGGGCGAAGGGCCGGCCTGGCACGGAACATTGTCAGCGACGTTCCGTTATGGTTGCGCCGGAGCGCTCGCGCCGTCCGGCTCCGTTCACGTGACCTTCGGACTGAGAGACCATGGCTGTCGCTACGACCGGCTCGCGACAGGACGCCCGGAGCGGCGGCCTCCTGAAGCTTCTGATGGGATTCGGGCTCGCCCGGCTCGCGGCGGCGACGAAGCGCGGGCCGCCCCGCCCGGCGGCCCGGGGCGGGCGTCCCGCCAAGGCGCCCGCAAGACACGAAAAGGGCGAGGCGCAGATCGGCACGGAGGCGGGCGCGGGCTCGTACGAGGGCCGCGATGCCGAGCGGGTCGCGCAAGAGCAGCCCGACCGCGGCCGCCAAGCCGCGAGCCCGAGCGAAATCCCGGCGAAGGGCTGGAAGGACATCCTCTGGCGCGTCTATCAGGAGATCGGCAAAGACCGCATCGTGGCGGTCGCGGCCGGCGTGACCTTCTACGGCCTCCTGGCGCTGTTCCCGGCGATCGCTGCGATCGTCTCCCTCTACGGGCTGTTCGCCGACCCCGCCACCATCAACCAGCACCTCGCGACGGTCGCGGGGCTCCTCCCCGGCGGGGCCGTGGACATCATCTCGGAGCAGGTCAAGCGCATCGCCTCGAAGCCTTCGGGAAACCTCGGCTTCGCCTTCTTCATCGGCCTCGCGATCTCCCTATGGAGCTCCAACGCCGGCATGAAGGCGGTCTTCGACGCCCTCAACGTCGCCTACGGCGAGGAGGAGAAGCGCAGCTTCGTCATGCTGAACCTGCAGTCGCTGATCTTCACCTTCGCGATGATCGTGTTCCTGCTCCTCGCCGTCGGGGCGATCGTCGTCGTCCCGCTGATCCTGAAGTACATCTGGTTCGGCAAGGCGATCGAGTGGCTGATCTCGATCCTGCGCTGGCCGATCCTCTATTGCGGCGTGCTGTTCGCGCTCGCCTGCCTCTACCGCTACGGCCCGAGCCGCGACAAGCCGCAGTGGCGCTGGGTCACCTGGGGCAGCGCGCTCGCGGGCGCGGTGTGGCTCCTGGGCTCGATGCTGTTCTCCTGGTACGTCGCGAACTTCGGCAACTACAACGAGACCTACGGCTCGCTCGGCGCCGCGATCGGCTTCATGACCTGGATGTGGCTCTCGACCACGATCGTGCTCATCGGGGCCGAGATCAACGCCGAGATCGAGCACCAGACCGCGAAGGACTCGACCGAGGGGCCGGAGCAGCCGCTCGGCGCCCGCGGCGCCAGGATGGCCGACACGGTCGGCGAGGCCAAGGCTTAAGAGCGGCGCACGCCTGAACCCACGGCCCGGCCACGCGTTGCCCAAAGGAGGAGCGGGGCGCATCCCGTGCACGCCGGTTGCGTGCGCCTTTGCGGGAACCGCTCCGCTTCCCACGGGTTACTTCGCCGAGCACTTGAAGGAGGTTCCCCCATGAGCGTCGGCAACGGCGGACAGCAGCGCACCCAGGCGTCCTCTCAAGGTGCGTCCTCTCAAGGCGCGGGCGGGCCCGAGGATTGGGGCGCCATCAAGGAGGACGTGACGCAGATCGCGTCGACCGCCGTCGAGCGCGGACGCAGCCTCCTCGATTCGACCATCGGCTCGGCAAAGAGCCAGGCGACGAGCTACGTCGACCAGCGCAAGGACGAGGTCGCCCAGTCCATCGCCGACTTCGCGGGCTCGCTCCGCGAGGCCCTGAGCCAGTTCGACGACCGTCCCGGCATCCGCGAGTTCGTGGACAGCGCGGCGGGCGGGCTCGACCAAGTCGCGGACTCGATCCGCGAGCGCAGCTTCAACGAGATCTTCGAGCTCGGCGAGGACATGATCCGCCGCCGCCCGGGCACGGTCGCGATCGCCACCATGGTGGCCGGTTTCCTGGCGGCGCGGTTCATCAAGAGCTCGGCCGAGGGCATTCGCGAGGCCGAGGCCGAGCGCCGCCGCGGCGCCGGTTCGCAACGCGGAGCACAAGGACAGGGATCCGGCCGGCGTCCCCGTGCGCAGGCCTCCGCCGGCTCGGCCTACGCCCGCAGCGGCGCTTGAAGAGGGAGGCCGGCATGGCGGATCGTCAAGGCGAGAGCATCCATAGCCTGTTCGGGGATGCCCTGCGCGACAGCACGGACCTCGCCCGCAAGGAGTTCGCGCTGTTCAAGGCGGAGATGACCGCCAAGGTCTCGGGCCTCGTGATGGGGCTTGCGATGTTCGTCGCGGCGGCGGTGTTCGCGATCATCGCGCTCAGCCTGTTCGTCCAGTCGCTGGTCGACTGGCTCGCGCGGGTCGTGAACTCGGACGCGCTCGCGGCCCTCATCGTCGGCGCCGTCATGGCGGCGGTCGCGGTCGGCCTCGTGCTCTACGGCAAGAGCAAGCTCACGGCGGCAGGGCTCATGCCGGAGCGCACGATCCGCAACGTCCAGCGCGACACGCAGGTCCTGACGGAGCGGGTCTCGACCTCATGACCGCGGACCGCGCGCTCGACTTCTTGCGCCGCAACCCGGTCCTGGCGTTCGCCGCCGCGGCCGGGGCTGGCTTTCTCCTCTACCGGGCGAGCCGGGAAGGCGGGGGCCGCGCCGCGATCCGGGCGCAGGCGCTCGAGGAGGAGAGCATCCCGGTCCTCGTCACCGGCCATGACCGCATCTATGACCCCGACACCTCGCCCCGGCATCCGACGCAGGACCTCGTCGAGACCCGGCGCGAGACGAGCGCGCGTGCCTGACGCATTTTCAACGACACACCGGAGGAGAGAGACAATGGCGAACTCGGGCAACAACCAGCGGAGCGGCTCGGATACGGCCTCGGCCGCGAACATCGCATCCGGCGCGACGGGGGGCGCGGGCCAGCCGCAGAGCCCGACTCTCGCCTCGCACACCTCGAAGCCCCTAGGCGGCAGCCAGACCGGCTCCGGCCAGTCGTCGCAAGGGCCCGAGCACCTGCGCCACCAGGACAAGGACGCCGGCAAGGGCCTCGGCGGCCAGAAACAGGGGCAAGCAGGCGGTCAGTCGGGGTCAGGATCGGCCATGGACACCGCACGCCAGGCGGCGCAATCCGCCGGTGAGACCGTGCGCGACGCCGCCGGCCAGGTGCAGCAGCGCGCCGGCGAGCTCTACGAGCAAGCCTCGGAGACGGCGGGCCAAGTCGCCGAGCAGGCGACCGAATGGGCCCGCGGCGCCGCGCGCGGCGCCTACGAGCAGGGCTCGCGCCAGTTCGAGAACGTCCGCCGCTCCCTGCCGGACGTCCGCCAGTACGGCGGCTCAGTGCAGCGCTTCGTCGCCGAGAACCCGGTCCTCGTCGGCGTGGTCGGCCTCGCGGCCGGGCTCCTCCTTGGCGCGCTCCTGCCGCGCACCCGGCGCGAGGACCAGGTCTTCGGGCGCTGGGCCGACGAGGTCCGCGGGCAGGGCATGCGCTACGCCCGCGACATGACCCAGAGGGGACGGGAATACGTGGACGAGGCGCTCGGCGAGGACGACCGCTTCGCTTCGCCGGACGGCGACGATTGGCGGCGCGACCAGCGCTCCGGTCCGTCGGGACGGTTCCAGAACCACTGACAGGCCTGCGAAGCCGCCTGCCGAAGCCACCGCGCCGGGCCCGAGAGGGCCCGGCGTTTCTTTGGGGAGAGGGTGGAAGGACCGCGGCGCGGCCTGAAAATACGAACGGCCACGGCGAAACAGTGCGCGTACATCCGGCGTCACCGTCCCGGCATCGTGGCCGAAACCGGCGCTCAAGGCGCCAGGTTGAGGCTGATATGGGGAGGAACCGCCGATTTACAAGGCGGCGCCGGGAAATCGCCCCCACTCCCCTCCCCCGCTTGCGAGAAGGCGAAGGTCCGCTCTCAAGCCTCCTCGCGCAGGAGGCGGCGGATCACCTTGCCGGTCGTGGTCAGCGGCAGGTTCCGGCGGAAGGAGATCTCGCGCGGGTATTCGTGCGCCGAGAGGCGCCCGCGCACGAAAGCCTGGATGTCGGAGGCGAGGCCGTCGGAGGGGCTGTAGCCTTCCTTCAGCACGACGAACGCCTTCACGATCTCGGTCCGGACCGGATCGGGCTTGCCGACGGCGGCGGCGAGCGCCACGGCCGGGTGGCGGATCAGGCAGTCCTCGATCTCGCCCGGGCCGATGCGGTAGCCGGCCGAGGTGATGACGTCGTCGTCACGGCCGACGAACCGGATATAGCCGTCCTCGTCGAGCATCCCCTGGTCGCCGGTCGTCATCCAGTCGCCGACGAACTTCGCCTCGGTCGCGCCGGGCTTGTTCCAGTAGGCGAGGAACATCACGGGGTCCGGCCGCGCGACCGCGATCTGGCCGAGCTCGCCGGGCCCGCAGGGGGTGCCGTCGTCGCGGATCACGGCCACTCTATGCCCCGGCACCGGGCGACCGATGGCGCCGGGCTTCGCGACCCCGATCGCGGCGCAGGAGGAGAGCACGAGGTTGCACTCGGTCTGGCCGTAGAACTCGTTGATCGTCAGCCCCAGCGCCTCCCGGCCCCAGGCGAAGGTCTCGGCGCCGAGCGCCTCGCCGCCGGACGCGATGGTGCGGAGCTGCAAGTCAAAGCGCCCGCGCGGGTTCGGCACGGCGCGCAGCATCCTGAGCGCCGTCGGCGGCACGAAGGTGTTGCGCACGCCCATGTCGGCCATGAGCCGGAACGCCTCCTCGGGATCGAACTTCTCGGATTTCCGCGCCACCACGGGCACGCCGAAGTGCAGCCCGGGCAGGAGCACGTTGAGGAGGCCGCCGGCCCAGGCCCAGTCGGCGGGTGTCCAGAGCCGGTCGCCTCCTTGAGGCAGGAACTCGTGCGGCATCTGCACGCCCGGCAGGTGCCCGAGCAGCACCCGATGACCGTGCAGCGCGCCCTTCGGCGGCCCGGTCGTGCCCGAGGTGTAGATCATCATGGCGGGATCGTCGGCCGCCGTGTCGACCGGTGTGAAGTCGGGGCTTGCCCGTTCCAGCACCTCCCAAAAGCCCTCGGCTGAGCCGTCCGGCCCGTCGGTCGAGATGACGACCTCAAGAGCCGGCACGTCGGCACGGATCTGCGCGAGCTTCGCAAGGCCCGCCGCGTTGGTGACGAGCGCCTTCGCGCCGGCGTCGTCGAGGCGATAAGCGATGGCGTCGATGCCAAACAGGGCCGCGAGCGGCAGCGCGACGGCGCCGAGCTTGTACAGCGCCACATGCGCGACCGGCACCGCCGGCCCCTGCGGCAACAGGATCGCGACGCGGTCGCCGCGCCTGACCCCGCGGGCGCTAAGCGCGTCCGCGAGGCGGTTCGAGCGATCCCGCAGTTCGCCGTAGGTCAGGGCCGAGACGCGCCCGTCCGGGGCGACGTCGAGGATCGCGGCGTGCCCCGGCTCCCGCGCGGCCCAGCGGTCGCACACGTCGACGCCGATGTTGTAGCGCTCCGGGATCGCCCAGCGGAACGCGGCGACGAGGCTGTCGTAGTCGGGGGCGGGGGCGAGCATGGGCCGTCTTACCAGAGCGGGCGCCTCAATCCACCTTCCGCTCCTCGGGCGGCGGCAGGAAGCGGTCGTCGAAGACGTCCTCCGGCTTGGGCTTCGCCTTGTAGGGGTAGGCGAGGCCGATCTGGTCGAGGGCCTTCTCGAAGCGGGCCCGGTCGATGCCGCCGACGCCGTTCTCCCGCACCCAGGGCGTCAGAATGTTCTGCCGCAGGACCATGGCGAGCCGCTCGAGCTCCACGTCCTTGCGGGCGACCTCGTTGCGGCGCATCACCGTATCGACCGCGGCCGAGGGGTCAGCGGCCGTGTCGCGCAAGCCCTTCACGACGGCGCGCAGGAAGCCCCGCACGGCCTCCGGCTTCTCGGCTGCGAACTTCTGCCCGACCAGGATGGCATTGCCGTAGAGCTCGACCCCGTGGTCGCTCATCGCCATGACGACGATGTCGTCCGCCGGCACGCCCCGGGACTTCAGGCCGATGAAGGACGTCATCGAGAACCCAAGCACCGCGTCGACCTCGCCCTGGGCCAGCATCGGCTCGCGGACCGGGAAGCCGACGTTCTCGATCTGGATGTTCCACTCCTTCTCGTCGATGCCGTTCACCGTCTTGAAGAGCGGCCACTGGGCGTAAGTCGCGTCCTGCGCTGGGGCGCCGATTCTCCGGCGCCTGAGGCTCGACACCGCCTCCGTGACGCCGCGGCTGCGGCGCCCGACGATGGCGAAGGGCGGACGGTCGTAGATCATCATCACGGCCTTGAGGCCGGCCGCCGGGTTCTCGTCGCGGAAGCGCACCAGCGAATTCATGTCGCCGAAGCCGATGTCGTAGGCGCCGGAGGCGACGCGGGCGATCGGCTCGCGGGAGCCGGCCCCCGGCTCGATCGTCACGTCGAGGCCCTCGGCCTTGAAGTACCCCTTGTCGAGGGCGAGGGTGAACGGCGCCGCCGGCCCCTCGAAGCGCCAGTCGAGGGAGAAGCGCACCGCCGTCTGCGCCGCTGCCGAGAGCGGCCGGAGCGCGAGCGCTGCCGCGAGCCCCGCCCCCGCCCGCAGGAAAAGCCGGCGCGTCGGGGCGGAGGAACGGGGCATCGGGACACTCCGGAACGAACGCGGAAAGCGGCAGTCGGGCCGCCGCGCTCCCGTTCGGGAGCGCCGCAATCCTCGTGCCGTTCGCCGCAATGCACCCGGAAAGCCGCCCGGGGTCAACCCGTGACCCTTGCATCGGCGGCATCGAAATCGCCGCCGAATCCACATAGCTTGGGGACCGCGGGCTGTAAGCCCGCCGGGAGAGCGCCGTGGCGAGCCCTGCCCCCTTCGATGCCCCTTATGCCGAGGACGATGCCGCGATCGCCGGCCGCCTTCTCGGCGCGGCGCGCCTTGCGCCCGAGCGCGAGCGCCGCATCGACGCGCGAGCCCGCGACCTCGTCGCCGCCATCCGGACCCACCGCGGCGGCCTCGGCGGGGTCGAGGAGGTGCTGCGCGAGTACTCGCTCTCGACCAAGGAGGGCCTCGCCCTCATGGTGCTGGCCGAGGCGCTCTTAAGAGTGCCGGACGCCGCGACCGCCGACCGGCTCATCGAGGACAAGCTCGGGCAGGGCGACTTCGCCCGCCACGAGACGCGCTCGGAGGCCTTTTTGGTCAACGCTTCCGCCTGGGCGCTCGGGATCACCGCCAGAATCATCCAGCCCGGCGAGACTCCCGAAGGGATTCTGGGGCAGCTCGCGAAGCGCCTCGGCCTGCCTGCGGTCAGGGCCGCGACCCGCCAGGCCATGCGGGTCATGGGCAGCCATTTCGTGCTCGGCCAGACCATCGGCGAGGCGCTCGAGCGCGCGCATGCGGGCGCCGGCCGTCTCTACCGCTACTCCTTCGACATGCTGGGCGAGGGCGCCCGCACGGCCGAGGACGCTGAGCGCTACTTCGCGTCCTACGCCGCCGCCATCGCGGCGATCGGGCGCGCCGCCGGCAACGAGCCCCTGCCCGACCGGCCGGGCATTTCGGTCAAGCTCTCGGCCCTGCACCCGCGCTACGAGGCCGTGAGCCGCGACCGCGTCATGGCCGAGCTCGTGCCCCGCGTCGTCGCGCTCGCCCAGAAGGCGCGCGAATTCGACCTCAACTTCACGATCGACGCCGAGGAGGCGGACCGGCTCGAGCTGTCCCTCGACGTGATCGCGGCGGCGCTGCCGGATCCGTCGCTCGCCGGCTGGGACGGCTTCGGGCTCGCGATCCAGGCCTACCAGAAGCGGGCTCTCGCCGCGATCGACTGGATCGCTGCCTTGGGCGAGAGCCTCGGCCGCCGCCTCATGGTGCGGCTCGTCAAGGGCGCCTACTGGGATACCGAGGTGAAGCGCGCCCAGGAGCGCGGCCTCGACGACTACCCGGTGTTCACCCGCAAGGCCATGACCGACCTCAACTACATGGCCTGCGCCGAGCGGCTGCTCGCCCTCCGCCCGCGCGTCTTCCCGCAGTTCGCGACCCACAACGCGCTCACCGTCGCCTCCATCGTCGAGCGGGCCGGCGGGAACGAAGGCTATGAGTTCCAGCGCCTGCACGGCATGGGCGAGAGCCTTTACGGGCGGCTGATCGAGACGCTTCCCGGAGCCGCCTGCCGGACCTATGCCCCCGTCGGCGGCCACCGCGACCTCCTGGCGTATCTCGTCCGCCGGCTCCTCGAGAACGGCGCCAACTCCTCCTTCGTCTCGGTCGCCGCCGATCCGGACGTGCCGGTCGAGACGCTTCTGCGGCGCCCCGCCGACATCGTCGGGCAGCCCGAGGCCGCCCGCCATCCGAGGCTCCCCCTCCCGCGCGACCTCTTCGCCCCGGACCGGCGCAACTCGCGCGGCGCCGAGTTCGGGCACCGCCGCTCGCTCGAAGACTTGCTGAAGGAGGTTGAGGCGGGCGCGATCACCTCTCTCTCCCCGGGAGGGAGAGGGTTTTCCGCCGCGCCCCTCATCGACGGTGTCGCTCAAGCCGGGACGGAGCGGCCCGTCCTCAGTCCTACGGATGGCGCCGTCATCGGCCGCGTCGCCGAGGCCGCCCCCGCCACCGCCGACGAGGCCATGGACGCGGCGCGGCGCGGCTTCCGGGCCTGGAGCGAGACTCCGGCCGAGGCGCGCGCCGCGGCGCTCGAGCGCGCCGCCGATCTTCTGGAGGCCCGGCGCGGACGCTTCATCCACCTCCTCCAGGCCGAGGGCGGCAAGACCCTCGACGACGCCCTGTCCGAGGTGCGCGAGGCGGTCGACTTCTGCCGTTACTACGCCGCGGAAGGACGGCGCCTGTTCGGGGCCGACGCGCCCCTGCCCGGGCCGACGGGCGAATCGAATGTGCTTCGCCAGCGCGGGCGCGGCGTGTTCGTCGCGGTCTCGCCCTGGAACTTCCCGCTCGCGATCTTCCTGGGCCAGATCGCGGCGGCGCTGATGGCCGGCAACGGCGTCGTGGCGAAGCCCGCCGAGCAGACGCCCCTCGTCGCGGCCGAGGCGGTGCGGCTCCTGCACGAGGCCGGCGTGCCGGCGGCCGCGCTCCACCTCGTGCCGGGCGATGGGTCCGCCGGCGCCCGGCTCGTCCAGCATCCCGCCGCCGCGGGCGTCGTCTTCACCGGCTCGACCGAGGTCGCCCGGGCGATCAACCGGGCGCTTGCCGCGAAGGACGGGCCGATCGTGCCGCTCGTCGCCGAGACCGGCGGCATCAACGCCATGATCGTCGACGCGACGGCGCTGCCCGAGCAGGTCGCCGACGACGTCGTGACCTCGGCCTTCCGCTCCGCCGGCCAGCGCTGCTCGGCCCTGCGGCTCCTCTGCCTTCAGGAAGACGTCGCCGACCGCATGATCGCGATGATCGTCGGCGCCGCCCGCGAGCTGAAGCTCGGCGACCCGCGCGAGCCTTCGACGCACGTCGGCCCGGTGATCGACGCCGAGGCGAAGGAGCGGCTCGACGCCCATGTGGCGCGGATGAAGCGGGAGGCGCAGAAGGTCTGGTACGCGGGCGAGACCACCCTCCCCTCGAACGGGGAAGGGAGCCTCTTCGTCGCCCCGCACGTGTTCGAGCTCGACCGTCCGGCGGCGCTCGGAGAGGAGGTGTTCGGGCCGATCCTGCACGTGGTGCGCTATCCGGCGCGGGACCTCGAGGGCGTGCTCGAAGCCGTCGAGGGCTCGGGCTACGGGCTCACCCTCGGGGTCCACTCCCGCATCGACGCGACGGTGGAGCGCATCGTCGAGCGCCTCCCGGTCGGCAACGTCTACGTCAACCGCAACATGATCGGCGCCGTCGTCGGCGTGCAGCCCTTCGGCGGCCACGGGCTCTCCGGCACCGGGCCGAAGGCCGGCGGGCCGCACTACCTCCTGCGCTTCGCGACCGAGCAGACCGTCACCGTCAACACGGCCGCGGCCGGCGGCAACGCCATGCTGCTCGCCATGGAGGAGTGAAGCGATGCCCGCGCCCGCGCCAGCCGATGTGTCGCCGGCGCAACGGCCGGGAAGCGCGGCTTCGGCTCGGGTTGACCGGGGGGGCCGCCGTCGTCACTGTCGCGCTCGCGCCCGGGTCGGGCGGCGGGCGGGACGATGGGGATGAAGGCGCGGGTGCTTTGCAGGCTCTGGCTCGCCGCGACGGCCGCGGCGACGGTCGCCGGCTGCTCGGCCGGCTACATCTTCGAGACCTACGGCCCCCCGATCGGCCCCGCCCTCGTGACGGTCGGGTGCCACACCACCTACGAGGTCTACGAGAACCCGAAGGAACGGGTCATCATGGTCCGCGACAACCTCGGAGCGGCGGTCGCCGGCGTGGCCTGCCGGGACCCGGGAGTCGCGCCGACCCCGCGCCGCGCGGTCGAATACCATTTCGAGACGACCCTGCGGCCGAACTGCGCCATCGTCGAGGAGCGCAAGCTCTCGCCGATCCATGTCGAGTTCGTCTACGTCTGCAAGCGTTGAGGAAGAGACCGGGGTCGCTTGGGTCTATCCGCCGGCGAGCGGCTCGAAGAAGTAGCAGCCGTTGAAGCGCACGGCCGTCGCGGCGGTCCGGGGGTCGAAATCGACCGGGGCGGCCGTCGAGCCGTCGACCTTGCCGCTGAACTCCCACACGGAGCCGCGCAGGAAAGCCGGGACCGCGCAATCCTCCGGCACCGCGCAATAGACATCGTGATCGCCCTTGCGGCGAAACAGGTTGTAGGCGTGCATCGGGATCCCTCCGCCGGTTCTCGGTTCTGTAGGCAAGCGCCGCTTCTAGCCGAGCGAGGTGTCGAACCGTGTCGCCCGGCGGACAGGATGAAGCGTCGGGCAGACCAGCCCCCGGCGGATCCGCTCGCGCGTCGAGACCGGACCGCTCTATCGCGGCGGCGCAGCGCCGTGCCCGTCCCTGGGCCGGTTCGAATCGCGACGGGGCGCGACGCTGCCGGTGGTCTCGACGTCAACCGGATCGGCGCCGATGACGGTCGGCCCCCTCAACCCGAACATTGCGGCCTGCGGCGCGCAAGGATCCCCGCTCGTGCCGATTCGCAGCTGATCGGGTTGGCAGCGCGGGGCGAAGCTCGCCGGAAAGCTCTGGGCCAGGGCCCCGGCGGCCAAGCCGAGCGAGGCCGCGAACAGGGCGAAGCCGAGCCGGGAGAAACGGTGCTTCATGGTTGCCCCTCCGGACGGTCGAGCGCCTTCAGAGGCGCGCTCCCTTGAAACGAGCTCGATTCGGAGCGGTTCCCGTCAATCGCGCTTCGGCGCAGCAGCCGCAGGCGCTGCATCCGCGCCCCGCCGCGTGGGTGCATCAGCCTTGGGCGATGAGCATCAGGACCGTCGAGGCGATCTGGCTTGCAACGACTGCGGCGGCCAGGATGGCGAAGCGGGGGAAACGATGCTCGAGCCCGGAGAACTCGTTCGTGTCGGCGGCGGCCTGCGTACGGATCATCGTCATGATGGCTCCCTCCTCGCGCCGGCATCCCTTCCGGCGCCAGAGGAGCTTGCGCCAACTCACGAAGCGTCGATGTGCGGCAGCGCACATGAGGCGACGACCGAAGAGACGAGAGACGAGGCTCTCTCGTACATCGCCCCGATCCGAGACGCCGTTCGGCGGCGCACGTCGAGCCGGGCCCGACGGCAGAGGAACGTGCACGAAAAAGCCCGGCCGATCGGCCGGGCTGTAGGATGCTAAGTTCTGCCCAACACTGCAGCGCGACGACTTCGGCCCGGCACAGGGCGGGCCGAAGATCGTACGCACATCGGGATTGGTTGCGGGGACAGGATTTGAACCTGTGACCTTCAGGTTATGAGCCTGACGAGCTACCGGGCTGCTCCACCCCGCGCCAGCTTGGGCGGCTCCCGATTGGGAGCCGAAACGAGAACGCGGCGCCGAAGCGCCGCTGGAAACGATGAAGAGGGATTGTCCTCGGCAGGCCCGGCAACGACCTACTCTCCCGGGTCTTGAGACACAGTACCATCAGCGCTGAGGAGTTTAACGGCCGAGTTCGAGATGGGATCGGGTTCGGGCTCCTCGCTCAAGTCACCGGACCGGCGAAGGACAATGGCAAGC
>DASVPW010000090.1:0-6719 GCA_036389455.1 Beijerinckiaceae bacterium | reverse complement strand
CACCCGGTCGCGGCTTCGCCGCGACTCGGCCTCTCCCTCCGGGAGAGGCGGTGTGATCCTCCCCCGCTGCGCGGGGGAGGATCGGCGCGTCATCGCTCCGCGGCGGCGCGCTCCAGGGCGGCGACGTCGAGCTTCACCATGCCTTGCATCGCCAGGAACACGCGGCCTGCGACCGCCGGATCGGGGTCGGCGAGGAGGCGGGGAAGGATCTCGGGGAAAATCTGCCACGGCACGCCCCAGCGGTCGCGGAGCCAGCCGCAGGCGATCTCCGATCCGCCGTCCGCGGTCAGGGCCGCCCACAGCCGGTCGACCTCCGCCTGATCCGGGCACGCGACCGCGATCGACGCGGCGGTCCCGTAGTCGACGGGCCTGCCGCCGTTGAGCGCCTGGTAGCTCTGTCCGCCCAGGGTGAAGGCGACCAGGATGACGTCGCCTGCTTCCCCGCCGGGCCAGGGGCCGGGCGAGCGCAGGACGTGCTCGATCCGCGAGCCGGGCACGAGGGAGACGTAGAAACGGACGGCCTCCTCGGCCTCCTTTCCGAACCAGAGACAGGTGCTGACTTTCAACACGCGGCCACCTCCTTTCCGAATAGCCCCGCCAGGGAGAGGCGCCCCCTCGCGGGCGTCACGCCGCCTGCTTCAGGAGGCCTTCTTCCTGCATGGCCTGCCGCACGGCCGGGCGGGCGGCGACGCGGTCCATGAAGGCCTTGAGGTTCGGATAGGGGCTCAAGTCGATCTTGTGGAAGCTCGTCCAGTTCACGACCGTGAACAGGTAGGCGTCGGCCGCCGTGAAGCGCTCGCCCGTGAGGTAGGGACGGCCCGCCAGATGCTGGTCGAGGTAGGCGAAGCGCTTGGCGAGGTTCGCCCGCACGATCTCCTTCATGGCCTCCGGGGTGTCGGGCTTCCACAGGGGGCCGAAGCCCTTGTGGATCTCGGTCGAGACGAAGGTCAGCCACTCCTGGAGGCGGTAGCGGTCCATGGTGCCGGCGGCCGGCGCGAGACCGGACTGCGGCGCCTGGTCGGCGAGGTACTGCACGAGGGTCGCGACCTCGGTCAGGACCTCGCCCGAGTCGAGGCGGAGCGCCGGCACGTAGCCCTTCGGGTTGACGGCCGAGAAGTCCTCGCCGCCCTCGGTCTTGCGGGTCGCGAAGTCGAGCCGGTCGAGGTCGAGCTTCAGGCCGGCCTCGCGGGCGACGATGTGGGGGGCGAGCGAGCAGGCCGCGGGGGCGTAGTAGAGCTTCATGGCGATGATCTCCGTGCGTCGGAAGAGCGGTTTCGGTGACGAGGCCCTGCACCATTCAATGCAGTTGCATCCACATAGATGCAGGTGCATGGGGATGTCAAGCTTGATGCAGTTGCATCGAATCAATACATCTTGGGCATGGATGCAAACCCCTCCGAAGCCGCGCTCCAGCCTTGGGCCTTGGCCTGGGCCCGGCTCGTCCGCGTCTCGGGCGCGCTCCTCGACGCCGTCGAGGCGGAGCTGAAGGCGGCGGGCTTCCCGGCGTTGTCCTGGTACGACGCGCTCCTCGAGCTCGACCGGGCGCCCGAGGGGCGCCTTCGCCCGTTCGAGCTCGAGCGGCACATGCTCCTGCCGCAGTATTCGACCTCGCGCCTCGTCGACCGCCTCGAGAAGGCGGGCCTCGCCGAGCGCCGCCAATGCCCTGTCGACGGCCGCGGCCTGCACGTCGCGATCACCGCCGCCGGCCGCGACCTTCGCCGCCGGATGTGGCCGGCCTACGCGGCCGCGATCGAGCGCCACGTCGGCTCGAAGATCGGCTGCGCCGACGCGCAGACGCTGGCGGAGCTTCTGGGACGGCTGTCGGCGGGCTGCGACGGCGCGCCGTGCGGAACGGAAGAGAAATCCGCTTAGCGCTCAGGCGGTTCAACAGTTTGGGGTTCCCCGCCTCGCTACTGTTGAAACCGCGGGCGAAAGGGCCGCCATCCGGCCGAATCCCGTTCTCGCAGCCGCTTTCCCAGCGTCATGGCCGGGCTTGGCCCGGCCATGACAGTGAGAGTCTTCGGACAGATACAGTTGGCTTTATAGGTTCAGCCGCATCGCCACCGACCGCGCATGCGCCTCCAGCCCTTCGGCGCGGGCGAGGGCGACGGCGGCGGGGCCGAGGGCGCGCAAGGAGGCGGCGTCGCATTTCAGGATCGAGGTGCGCTTCATGAAGTCGAGGACCCCGAGGCCGGACGAGAAGCGGGCCGAGCGGGCGGTCGGGAGCACGTGGTTCGGGCCGCCGACGTAGTCGCCGATGGCCTCGGGGGTGTGGCTCCCTAAAAAGATCGCGCCGGCATTGCGGATCCTTCGGGCGAGCTCCTCCGCGTTCTCGGCCTCGATCTCGAGGTGCTCCGGGGCGAGGCGGTCGACGAGGGGGATCGCGTCCGCGAGCGCCGCGACCAGGATGATCGCGCCGAAGTCGCGCCAGCTCGCCGCCGCGATCTCTTGGCGCGGCAGGGTCGCGAGCTGGGCCGCGACCGCCGCCTCGACGGCGTCGGCGAGGCCTGTGCTGTCGGTGACGAGGATCGCCTGCGCCGCCGTGTCGTGCTCGGCTTGCGCCAGGAGATCGGCCGCGATCCAGTCCGGGTTTGCGGCCGCGTCCGCCAGCACCAGCACCTCGGACGGGCCGGCGATCATGTCGATGCCGACCTGCCCGAACACCCGCCGCTTCGCCGCCGCGACGTACGCGTTGCCCGGCCCGACGATTTTCGCCACCGGCGCAATCGTCCGTGTGCCGTAGGCCAAGGCCGCGACCGCCTGCGCGCCGCCGATGCGATAGACCTCGTCGACGCCGGAAAGGCGCGCCGCCGCGAGCACGAGAGGGTTCGTCTCGCCGCGCGGGGTCGGGGCCGCCATGACGACGCGGGGCACCCCCGCGACCTTCGCCGGCACGGCGTTCATGAGGACGGAGGAGGGATAGCTCGCGGTGCCGCCGGGCACGTAGAGCCCGACCGATTCAAGCGCCGTCCAGCGCCAGCCGAGGGTCACGCCGAGCCCGTCGGTGACGGTGCGGTCCTGCGGCTTCTGGGCCTCGTGGTAGGCCCGGATGCGCTCCTCGGCGAGCCTCAGCGCCGCGAGCGCCTCCGCCGGGCAGGCTTTTTCGGCGGCCTCGATCTCGGCGTCGGACACCCGCAAGCGGTCCGGGGTCAGCGCCAGGGCGTCGAAGCGCCGGGTGTAGTCGATCAGCGCGTCGTCGCCGCGGGCCGCCACGCCGGCGATGATCCCCTTCACCGTGTCGTCGACGTCCTCCGAGACCTCGCGCTTGGCTGAGAGGAGCGCCGAAAAAGCGCGCTCGAAGCCCGCCGAGCGCGCGTCGAGGCGAAGCGCCATCAGGCGCCTTCGAGGCTGTGGGCCGGGCGCCGTCCCTCCGCCTCCCAGACCGGGCCGAGGTCCTTCATCTGGGTCTCGATGCACTCGAGGTCGATCTGGATCGCGGCCCCTTCGGAGAACAGGAGGGTCGCCGTGCCGGACGGCGGGTCCTTCTCCTCGAAGGCGATCCCCAGGAGATTCAGCACCGCGTCGGGCTTTCCCCGGTCGACGCCGCGGCAGCGCACGCCCGTGACGCGCTCGAAGTGCAGGCCCGTGAGGCGCCGCCGGGGCGGCTCGTTGAGCCCGCACTCCCAGTCGAAGCGGCGGGCGCAGAGCGCGAAGCGCCGCTCCTTCGGCACGAAGGCGAGGTCGCCGACCTTGACCACCGCGTCCTGCAGGTGGGTCGAGATCACCGCGAGGTCTTCCTCGTCGAGCGCGACGAGCCTGAGAAGTTCCATCGACGCCACCCCGGTCTTCTGGATCGTTCCGCCTGAGGTAGCGACGCAACCGGCGAAGCGCAACGGTTCGGGTCAGCGCGCGTTCATAATCGAGGCCTTAACTGATCGCAGACCCACGACGGAGGACACCATGAAGCGCATTCTGTTGGCGGCCGCGGCGCTCGCCATGCTGGCCGGCACCCCGGCCCTCGCCCAGTACGGCGGCGGTTATGGCGGCGGCTACGGCGGCGGCGGCGGGTACGGCCGCGGCTGGGACGACGACGACGATTATCCGCGCCGCCGGCGCTATGAGCGCCGCGAGTACCGCGAGTACGACCGCCCCCGCATGGGCTCGATCTGCGTCACCTCGCGCGGCAACTGCCGCACGAGACCCGCCCCGCACGGCACCCCCTGCGGCTGCGAGATCCCGGGCTTCGGCTACAAGCGCGGCGCGGTCGCCGGCGGCGGGTATTGACGCCTCCCTCGCGGAACCCCTCTCCCGAACGGGAGAGGGGCAGGGGTGAGGGCCGGTCCTCTTCGCAGAAGGCGCGGCGGTGCGGCCCGGCCGGCTCCGCCCCGCACGCCTGGCCCTCACCCGGTCGCGCTGCCGCGCGACTCGGCCTCTCCCGTCCGGGCTAGGGCATTCACACATCTCCCCGTGGCCGTCTTGACGGCCGGCAAAGCGCACCTTGCTCCCTCCCCCCGCTCGCGAAGCGAGTGGCGGGGAGGCCGACTCGGCCGAAGGCCGAGCGGGGCGGGGGGGTGCCGGCATAGAACTCCCGGTCGAAGGCTGAGCACTGCGGCCTTATGCAGCAAATGCACCAAGACGTGATTTAACACGCCTCTGACCCGGTGTAGGGTTAAGTCATGTATTCTGAAATTGGAGAGTGTCTCTTCGCGCTGGCCGCGCTCGTCTACGCAGCGGGGTCATTTCTGCGTGCGTGGTCGTCGCAATATAAAAAAATCTGATTGGCGCGCAACAGGAGCGAGTTCCGGGATTGCTGCCATGGTGTTGCGACAGAGCCGTGGTCGGCAACGCTGTTCAACGGGGTCGCCTATCGTGGTGAACCCGCTTGTGCTCGTGGCCCTCACGCAAGCCGATGTGGACTAAGTTTGGAGCTTGCGCCGGCCCGGACGGCGAAGGGCCCGGCTCGCATTGGAGGCCGGGCCCTAGAGCGGCGCTACGCGGGTGAGGCGTGGCGCAAGGGAAGGTCGAGCTTGCTGCACACCGAACGGGCCGACATGTAGCTCACTGTCTTACCGACTTAGACCCCCTAGATCATGAGAATGCACCACAATCACCCACAGAATGTCCCTAATCCCCGCCCGTCGGGGGTCGCCGCTAGGGCTGTGGTTCTCCGCGCGATTTCTCCCGCGAGTGCACCCGGAGAGCTTACTTCGGCGTGCCCAAAAGTTTGGTCAAAGTCATCTCCCTCGTTTTGAGCACCTGAGACGTGGGGAGCCCCTCAAGGCGTGGCAAGCCCCTTGGTACATTTGCTGCATAAGGCCGGAGCACTGCGCATCCGCCGCAGGGCTAAGGCCTAAGCGATCCGCCCGGCCCTGACCCCTGCGGCTGCCACAGGTTGAGCCCTCGGCGACAACGCGCTCCAATGCCCGGCGCCCCGCCCCGCTCGGGCTCCACCCGGGTTGGCCCTCCCCGCCACTGGCTTCGCCGAGCGGGGGGAGGGAGAGGATGTGTGAATCCGCTAGCCCGTCCGGGAGAGGCGGGCGGTCACCCCCTGATCCGCGAGATATCCGCGCCGCAGCGCTGGAGCTTGGCTTCGAGGGCCTCGAAGCCGCGGTCGAGGTGGTAGACGCGGTTGATCACGGTCTCACCCTCGGCGGCGAGGCCGGCGATGACGAGCGAGACCGAGGCGCGCAGGTCCGTCGCCATCACGGGCGCGCCTTTCAGGCGCTCGACCCCCTCGACGATCGCCTCGTCGCCGTCGAGGCGGATGCGGGCGCCGAGGCGGACGAGCTCCTGCACGTGCATGAAGCGGTTCTCGAAGATCGTCTCGCGGATGCGCGACGTGCCCCTGGCCTTCGTCATCAGGGCCATGAACTGGGCCTGGAGGTCGGTCGGGAAGCCCGGGAACGGGTCCGTCGTCACGTCGACGGCCGAAATGCCTGAGCCGTTGCGGCGGATGCGGATGCCCTCGTTCGTGGCGATCACCTCGGCGCCGGTCTGCCTGAGCACGTCGAGGGCGGACGCCAGGAGGTCCGGGTGGGTGTTCTCCAGAAGGACGTCGCCGCCCGCCATGGCGACCGCCATGGCGTAGGTGCCGGTCTCGATCCGGTCGGGCAGCACCTCGTGCGAGGCGCCGTGAAGGCGCGGCACGCCCTCGACCACGATTTCCTGGGTGCCGGCGCCGGAGATCTTCGCCCCCATCTTGGTCAGGCACGCGGCGAGGTCCGCGATCTCGGGCTCGCGCGCGGCGTTGCCGATCACCGTCGTGCCGTCCGCGAGCGAGGCCGCCATGAGGGCGACGTGCGTGCCGCCGACCGTGACCTTGGGGAAGGCGATCTCCGCCCCCTTGAGGCCCTTCGGCGCCTTGGCGATGACGTAGCCGGCGTCGATCTCGATCTGCGCGCCGAGGCGCTCCAGCGCCATGATCAGGAGGTCGACCGGGCGCGTGCCGATGGCGCAGCCGCCCGGCATCGAGACCTTGGCCTCGCCGAGGCGCGCGACGAGCGGCGCCACGACCCAGAAGCTCGCCCGCATGGTCGAGACGAGCTCATAAGGGGCGGTGGTGTCGATGATGGTGCGGGCCGAGAGGCGGATGGTCTGGCCGGTCTCGGCGGTCTGCCCCGGACGCTTGCCGGCCACCGTGTGGTCGACGCCGTGGTTGCCGAGGATGCGCAGGAGCGAGGCGATGTCGGCGAGCCGCGGGACGTTCGTCAGCTCGAGCGTCTCGTCGGTGAGGAGGCTCGCGATCATCAGCGGCAGGGCCGCGTTCTTCGCCCCCGAGA
>DASVPW010000089.1:0-12295 GCA_036389455.1 Beijerinckiaceae bacterium | reverse complement strand
CAAGCGGGGAGAGGTGAAGGGCGCCGCTTGCCGCCGGCGGGCGTTCGCGGCAGGAAGGGGGGATGGCGGAAGGCTCCACCATCGACCCTGAGGAGGTCGCGCGCTTCGACCGGCTCGCCCGCGACTGGTGGGACCCGAAGGGGCCGATGCGGCCGCTGCACCGGCTGAACCCCGTGCGCCTCGCCTACGTCCGCGACGAGGCCTGCCGGCGCTTTGCCCGCGACCCGCGCAGCGCGCGGCCGCTCGAAGGGTTGACCGCCCTCGACGTCGGCTGCGCCGGCGGCCTCCTGTCGGAGCCCCTCGCCCGCCTCGGCGCGGCCGTGACCGGGCTCGACCCGGCGCCGGAGAACGTCGCCGTGGCCCGCCTCCACGCCGGGCGCGCGGGGCTTTCGATCGACTACCGCGAGGATCCGGTGGAGGCGGTGGCGGAGCGCGGCGAGCGCTTCGATCTCGTGCTCGCCATGGAGGTGGTCGAGCACGTCGCCGACGTGCCGGCCTTCGTCGCGGCCTGCTGCCGGACGGTCGCCCCCGGCGGCCTCCTCGTCCTATCGACCATCAACCGGACGCTTCGGGCCTACGCGCTTGCCATCGTCGGCGCCGAGTACATTTTGGGCTGGCTGCCGCGGGGCACGCACGATTGGGAAAAATTCGTCACCCCGGACGAGCTCTGCGACGCCATCGCGGCCGGCGGCCTCGACGTCGCGGACACTCGGGGCGTGGTCTACAACCCGCTCTCGGACGGCTGGTCGCTCTCCCGCGACTTAGGCGTCAACTACATGGTCGCGGCCGAGCGCCCCCCGGCCGGCGCCGGGCCGGCATGATCCGGGTCACCGACACGCTCTTCATCGACGAGCGGGCGCTTGAGGAAAGCTTCGTGCGGGCGTCCGGGCCCGGCGGGCAAAACGTCAACAAGGTCGCGACCGCGGTGCAGCTCCGCCTCGATCTTTCCGCCTCGGGGCTCCCGGAGGCGGTGCGGGCCCGCCTCGCGCGCCTTGCCGGCAAGCGCCTGACCCAGGACGGCGCGGTCCTGATCACGGCGCAGCGCCACCGCACCCAGGAGCGCAACCGCGAGGACGCCCTTTCCCGCCTCCTCGACCTCGTCCGCCGCGCCGCCGAGCCCCCGAAGCCGCGCCGCCCGACGAAGCCGACCTACGCCTCGAAGCAGCGCCGGCTTGAAGGCAAGGCGCGGCGCTCGCGGATCAAGAGCACGCGGGGGGCGAAGCCGGAGATGGAGTAGGCTCAGTTCCGCTCGTCGGGGACGATCGGCAAGGGGTGGATCTCGATGCCTTCCTCGATGAGCTCGCGGGCCTCGCCCGGGCTCGCCTCGCCGTAGATCGAGCGGTGCTCGATCTCGCCGTAGTGCATCCGGCGGGCCTCGTCCGGGAAGCGCCCGCCGACGTGCTCGGCGTGCTTCTCGACGTGCTCGCGAAGCGCCTTGACCATGGCGCGCAGCTCCCGTTCCTTCTCCGAGAACATCGCGACCGGCTGCGGTGCCGCCGGAGCGTCCCGGATATCCGGCCCCGCCGGGGCGGGCACGGGCACGGGCAGGCTCGGCCCCGAGCCTGGCCCCAAGCCCGTTCCCTTGTCGGTGCGGGCGACCCGCGGGGCCATGATCTGCTTCTCGACCTTGGCGGAGCCGCAGAGCGGGCACTCGACGAGCCCGCGCGCCCGTTGCGCGTCGTAGGCGTCGCTCGACGGGAACCAGCTCTCGAACTCGTGGTCCCGGTCGCAGGCGAGGGCGTAGCGGATCATAGCGCGACCTTTAGCACGCAACCTTTAAGGGTGCTAAATCGGGCCGCGGCGGATCGGTCGCAAAGCGGCAGGCGGTCGCGGGGCTTCGGAAGGCGGGTCAAGCCGATGCGGCCTGCCGCTCGGGCAAGGCCGCCGCGACCTCGACCCGGAACGGGCGCGCGTGCCTCAACGCCGGGATGCGCTGGCGGGCGTCCTGGACCTTCGCGGGGTCGATCTCGGCGAGGATCACGCCGGGCTCCGCGCCGGCCTCGGCCAGCACCCGGCCCCAGGGGTCGACGATGAGGGAGTGGCCGTAGGTCTCGCGCCCGTCCTCGTGCGTCCCGCCCTGAGCCGCCGAGATCATGAACGCGCCGGTCTCGATCGCGCGGGCCCGGTGCAGGACGTGCCAGTGCGCCTCGCCGGTCTGGCGGGTGAAGCAGGCGGGCGCCGAAAGGTACGACGCCCCGGCCTCGGCGAGGGCCCGGTAGAGGGCCGGAAAGCGCACGTCGTAGCAGATGGTGACGCCGAGATAGCCCCAGGGCGTCCCGGCGAGCACGGCCCGGTCGCCGCCCGAATAGGTGCGCGACTCGCGCCAGCTCTCGCCGCTCGGCAGATCGACGTCGAAGAGGTGGATCTTGTCGTAGGACGCGAGGATGTCGCCCCGGGGGTCGATCACGAAGGCGCGGTTCGCGACCTTGTCGCCCGCCCTGACGGCGAGCGACCCGGCATGGACGAAGACCCCCCGCTCGCGCGCGGCCTCGCGCAGGCCGGCAAGGGTCGGGTCGCGGTCCTCGGAAGCGATCTTCTCGAACAGCGCGTCGCGGGAGCGCTCGACCAAGGAGGTCATCTCCGGGGTCTGCACGTAATGCGCGCCCGAGGACGCGGCCTCGCGGACGAGCGCCACGGCGGCGTCGCGGTTCTTGAGCGGGTCGCGGCCCGAGCGCATCTGGGCGCAGGCGGCGACGAAGGGGCGGGCGGTCAGGCGGGCGGTCATCGGCCGGGCTCCGGTCAGGCGGCGGCCAGAAGCTTCTCCAGTTCGCCCTTCCTGTCCAGGGCGTAGAGGTCGTCGCAGCCGCCGACGTGGCGCTCGCCGATGAAGATCTGCGGCACGGTCGAGCGGCCCCTCGACTTCGCCAGCATCTCGTCCCGCAGATCCGGCTTGCCCGTGATCTCGATCTCGGTGAAGGCGATGCCCTTCTGGTCCAGAAGGTCCTTCGCGGCCATGCAGTAGGGGCACCAGGTCTTGGTGTAGATCGTCACCGGAGGCATCGGCTCGGCTCCTGTTGCATGGCCCGGAATATGGAAACGGCCCGGCGCGCCCGCAACGTGGGCCGATGCGGATTCGGGACTGCTTCAAGACTCCTGCACGACCCGGGCGAAGGCGAGCACGTCGACGGCCTTGGCGCCGCCGCGCAGGAGCGCGCGGGCGGCGGCGTTCGCGGTCGCCCCGGTCGTCAGCACGTCGTCGACGAGGAGGACGCGGCGGCCCTGGAGCCGCGGCCTCGCCTCGGGCGGCGCCCGGAACGCCCCTTGCAGGTTCTCGCCGCGCTGCGCCTTCGTGAGCCCGACCTGCGGCGCCGTCGCCTTGACGCGGGCGAGGAGGAACGGGTCGCAGGGCACGCCGCTCTCCCTCGCGACCGCGTCGGCGAGCGCCGCCGCCTGGTTGAAGCGCCGCCGCCACAGGCGCCCCCGGTGCAGCGGCACGGGGACGATCACGTCGGCGTCGGCGAGGAGCTCGGCGCCCGAGCGGGCCATCATGCCCCCGAGCGCCCGGGCGAGCTCGAGCCGGTCGCCGTACTTGAGCCGGTGGACGAGCTTGCGGGCGACCCCGTCGTGGCAGGCGACGGCCCGCGCCCGCTCGAACACCGGCGGGTCGGCGATCGCGGCCGGCGACAGCAGCGGGACGCCGAGATCGGCCGCGAAGGGCGTGCCGAGGCGCTCGCACCAGGGCCGCTCGATGAACCGGATGCCGCTCCAGCACCGGGCGCACAGCCCGTGCGCCTCGCCCGTCGCCCCGCCGCAGCCGATGCAGGTCGGCGGGTAGAGCATGCCGAGCGCGGCGCGGGCGGCGGCGCGGCCGAGGCCGGCGGCGCGGGCGAGCCATGGGACGCCGCCCGCCGCCTCCACGCCGCTTCGCTCGCTCGCCATGGGCGCGAGGCTAGCGCGGCTTGGGTTGGCGCGGGAAGAGGGAGGCGCCATATCGCCAAGGTGAGCGCTCCCGTCGTCTTCGACCGCCCCCTCGTCCGCCGCCGCCTCGGGCGGGCGCTCGCGGCGGGGTACGCCGATTTCCTGCTCGGCCGGGCGGTCGCGGACCTGGAGGACCGGCTCGCGACGGTGCTCCGGCAGTTCCCGCTCGCCCTCGACCTCGGCACTCCGACCGCCGCGGCGGCCGGGCGGCTCGCGGCGGGCGGCCGGTGCGGGCGCGTCGTCCGGATGGCGCCCGTCCCCGGCGCCGGTCCCGGCCCGCTCGTCGTCGGCGACGAGGAGGCGCTGCCGTTCCGCGAAGGGTCCTTCGACCTCGCCGTCTCGCTCCTGGCGCTCCAGGGCGTGAACGACCTCCCCGGCGCCCTCGTCCAGGTCCGCCGGGCGCTCAAGCCCGACGGCCTCTTCCTCGGCTGCCTGCTCGGTGGCGCGACGCTCGCCGAGCTGCGCCAGGCCTTCGCGGCGGCCGAGGCCGAGGCGGAAGGCGGGGTCTCCCCCCGGGTCGCGCCGTTCGCCGACGTGCGCGACCTCGGCGGGCTCCTGCAGCGGGCGGGCTTCGCCCTGCCGGTCGCCGACGTCGAGAGCGTCGCGGTGCGCTACGCCGACCCGTTCGGCCTGTTCCGGGACCTGCGCGCCATGGGCCTGACCAGCGCGCTCGCCGAGCGCCGCCGCACGCCGCTCCGCCGCGCGACCCTCCTGCGGGCCGCCGCGGTCTATGCCGAGCGCTTCGCCGATCCGGACGGGCGCGTGCGCGCCACCTTCGAGGTCGTCTGGCTCTTGGGCTGGGCGCCGCACGAGAGCCAGCAGAAGCCGCTCCGCCCGGGCTCGGCCGAGACCCGCCTCGCGGACGCGCTCGGCGTCAAAGAGCAGAGCCTCGGCGAGAAGGCCGGGCGGTGAGCTTTGGGCCGGCGCGCTTCCGGCTTAAGAGTGGCCGATCAGGAGAGAGCCGATGAAAGAGCCCGGACCCGACCATCCGATCGCGATCGAGCCGAACCCGCACCGGGTCCGGGTCGTGGTCGGCGGCGTCATCGTGGCCGAGACCACGCGGGCGCTGACGCTCAGGGAGGCGACGCTTCCGCCGGTGCGCTACATCCCGCGCGAGGACGCGCAGATGGATCTCTTCGAGCGCACCGATCATGCGAGCCACTGCCCCTATAAGGGCGACGCCGCCTACTACACGGTGACGGCCGGCGGCATCGTCGCCCGGAACGCCGTGTGGACCTACGAGGCGCCTTACCCGGCGGTCCAGGAAATCGCCGGCCATCTCGCCTTCTACCCGGACAAGGTCGAGGCCATCGAGGAGCTGAACGGGTAGCTCCATCTCTCCCCGCAAGCGGGAGAGGCCGACTCGGCCGCAGGCCGAGCGGGTGAGGCTCAGCCCGCCGTCCCGTCCCCCTCGATCACTCCCGCCAGGTCGCGCCTGAGGCCGAGCATCGTCAGCACCTCGGCCATGATGAACATCGGGCCGATGAAGGCCTGGAAGAGGTTGTCGGCGAGCGCCGGGCGGCGGCCCTCGAAGGCGTGGCCGACGAGCTGGAACGCCCAGCCGCCGACGAAGAGGAGGGCAAAGAGCCACCACACGGTCGAGACGCCGGCGTGTCCCACGATCCATTCGGCGAGAAGGATCATCGGAACGACCATCACGGCCATGGCGAGGCCGACCGTGCGGTCGAGCGTGATCCAGCCGGCGAGCGCCAGGACGCCGACGAGCCAGGCGCCCGAGAGCTGGAGGCCCGCGACCCGGAAACGCCACAGCGCCAGCGCGAGGATGAGCGAGAACACGATCGCCGGGATGCCGACGAAGTGGGTCAAGCGGTTGCGATGGTCGCGGTGGTAGCTCGCGTAAGTCCCGAGCTGCCGCTCGAACAGGGACGCCATGGCCGCCTCCTTCGAAGCGGCAAGCTTAGGCGCTTGGCGGGACGCCGCAAAGGCCGCTATTTCCCCGTCATGTCCCGTCCGACCCGCCTCGCCCGCGCCGACTTCCGCCTGTTCCGCCCGCTCGCGACGCGGTGGATGGACAACGACGTCTACGGCCACGTCAACAACGTCGTGTACTACTCCTACTTCGACACCGCCGTGAACGGCTGGCTCGTCGCGGAGGGGCTGCTCGACCCCGCGCGGAGCCCGGTCGTCGGCTACGTGGTCGAGACCGGCTGCACCTACTTCGAGCCGGTCGCCTTCCCCGACGCGCTCGAGGCCGGCCTCGTCGTGACCGACGTCGGGCGCACCTCGGTGCGCTACCGCATCGGCATCTTCCGGGCGGGCGCCGCGCTCGCCGCCGCGCAGGGGCATTTCGTCCACGTCTATGTGGACCGGGAGACGCAAGCGCCGGTCGAGATCCCGCCGGCGACGCGGCGGGCGCTCGCGGCGCTTCGGATCGACGCGCCCACGGGGGCCTCCTGACTTTCCCGGCCCGGGTGACAGCGCGCGCAAGCGGGGGCACAAGGAGACATGGCCGACCCCCGTGCTCCCGGAACGCACCCCGCCCCTTGGCGCATCGCCGTCGCCGGCGGGGGCATCGCCGGGCTGTCGCTGGCGCTCGCCTTGAAGCAGGCGCTCGGACCGGCCCTTGACGCGACGGTCTGCGACCCGGGCCTTACCCGCGATCCCGCCGGCGACCGGCGCGCCTACGCGGTCGCGGCGGGGGCGCGCAGGATGCTCGAGGCGCTCGGCGTCTGGCCGGCGATCGAGGCGGGGGCGCAGCCCATCGTCGACATGGTCATCACGGACAGCCGGGTCGCAGACCCGGTCAGGCCGGTGTTCCTGACCTTCGACGGCGAGGTCGCGCCGGGCGAGCCCTTCGCCCACATGGTCGAGAGCGGCGCGCTCGTCGCGGCCTTGACGGACGCGGCCCGGGCGGCGGGCGTCGATCTGCGGGCCGTCCCCGTCGCGGGCTTCGATGTCCGCGACGGCGCGGTCGCCGTGCGGCTCCCGGACGGCGCGCTCGACGCGCACCTCCTCGTCGCGGCCGATGGGGCGCGCTCGCGCCTGCGCGAGGAGGCCGGCATCGGCTGGGTCGGCTGGTCCTACCCGCAGTCGGGCATCGTCGCGACGGTCGCGCACGAGCGCGACCACGAGGGCCGCGCCGTCGAGCATTTCCTGCCGTCCGGCCCGTTCGCCATGCTGCCCCTGAGGCCCGGCGGACCGCTCGGCCACCGCTCCTCGATCGTCTGGACCGAGCGCGCCGAGAGCGTGCCGCACCTCCTCGCCCTCGATCCCGAGGACCAGCAGGACGAGGTCGAGCGCCGCTTCGGCCTGCGGCTCGGCCGGATCGCCCTGGAGACGAGGCTTCAGGCCCACCCGCTCGCCTTCGGCATCGCCCGGCGCTTCGTCGCGGACCGACTCGCCCTCCTCGGCGACGCCGCGCACGTCATCCATCCGATCGCCGGACAGGGCCTCAACCTCGGGCTCAAGGACGCGGCCGCGCTCGCCGAGGCGATCGCCGACGCGGCGAGGCTCGGGCTCGACCCCGGGTCCGACGAGGTCCTGCGCGCCTACGAGCGCGCCCGCCGCTTCGACACCTTTTCCATGGGAGTCGTGACCGACGGCCTCAACCGCCTGTTCTCGAACGACGCCCTCGCGGTGCGCCTCGCCCGCGACCTCGGCCTCGGCCTCGTCGACCGCCTGCCGGCGCTCAAGCGCTTCTTCATCCGCGAGGCGGCGGGGCTTTCGGGCGAAGGGCCGCGGCTGATGCGGGGGGAGGGGCTGTGATCACGACGCGGCCGAGGGTTGGCTTGCAGCAGCCACGACGCCGCCCCTTGCCGGGTCCCGGCGCACCCGCAGGGAGCGCTTGAGCAGCCGCTTGACCGGCTCGTCGAAGCCGTAATGCAGCAGGAAGGCGAACCCCAGGCTCACGGCCACCGCCAGGAGCGCGGCCGCCAGGCTCCCCTTCGGGTGCACGGCCGGCCATGTCTCGCCGAGGACCTGCAACGTCAGCACGACGGAGGGGTGGATCAGGTAGAGCGCATACGATGCGGCTCCGGCGGCGAGCACCAGCCGGCTCCGGGTCCCCAGGCCGACCCGCTCCAGCAGCAGGGCGCTCAGGACGACCAGCACCGGCAAGAGGTAATGGGCATGGGGCAGCACCGGGCCGGCGATGCCCCTCACGGCCGGGCTTTCGGCCGCGACGGTCGCCAGAAGAGCCCCGGCCAGGACCGCCCCGGCCATCGGTCCGACCCATCCCCGATGGGCGGCATTGAGGCCCTCCGTGCAGGTCCAGACGTAATAGAGGCCTACGCCGAGGACGAAGAAATAGGTGTAGTCGTGGGCGTAGAACGCGCACACGGGCCCGCACGCCGCCGCCACGGCCTCGGATTTCATGGCGAGCAGGACGGCGCATGCCGCGACCGGCGCCCAGGTACGCGTGACGAGCAGCGCAACCCCAAAGACGAAGTAGAAGAACATCTCGAGATTGAGCGTCCACCCGACGCCGATAACGGGGTATTCGCCCGGCGGCAGGGGGATGAAGAACAGGCTCTTCAGCACGCGGAGCCAGAGCTCGCCGTCGAGGAAGGCACGCGAGCACCCCACGATCCAGCTTTGCAGCGAGGAGAGGCCGTTGCCGAACATGGCCGGCAGCGTCACGACGGGGTTGGTCAGCCCATACGTGTTCAGGACCACGACCGTCGCCGTGGCGAACCAGTAGAGCGGGACGATGCGGATCAGACGCTTCTCGAAGAAGCGGCTCGGATCGTTCCTCGTCACGTAGCACATGATGAAGCCGCTGATGACGAAGAAGATCGAGACGCCGTTCAGGTCCGTGTGGATGCCGTCGAACAGGCGGTGGTCGGTGTGGTAGAAGACGACGCCGAGGGCGGCGAGCGCGCGAAGAGCTTGCAGGTTGGCTAGCATCGACGTCCTTTCGCCGCCGCTGTCCGCCCGACGCATGCGGCAATCACGTGCGCGGCCTGCGCGCCCGCCTCCGGCCGTCGTGCCCACCGGCCTTTGACAGCACAGGTTTGACGAAAATGCGGAGGCGCACCGAAGGGCGGCGGCCGGTACGCCTCGCCCGCGACCTCGGCCTCTAAGCCCGGCGCCGGCTCGCTAGGCCAGGGCCTCGATCCAGGCGGCGAGCGCGTCGAGGATCTCGGCCCTGACTTCGGCGTCGGTCCGCCCCGAGCGGGCCGGCACGTGGAAGGAATGGTCGGCGTCCGGCCATAGGCGCAGCGTCGCGTGGGGGCCGAGGCGGGCGGCGAGCGCCTGCATCAGGCCGAGGTCCGCGAGGGCGTCGCGGGCGCCCTGGAGGAACAGCATCGGGACGCGCACCTCCGACAGGTGCCGGGCGCGCTCGTCGGACGGGCGGCCGGCCGGGTGCAGCGGGAAGGCGAGGAAAGCGATGCCCCTGACCCCCGGGAGCGGCGCCGCGGCCTGGGCCTGCGAGGTCATGCGGCCGCCGAAGGACCGCCCTCCGGCGACGAGCGCGAGGCCGGGGAGCCGCCGGGCGGCCTCGGCCGCCGCCGCCCGGACCGTCGCATGGGCGATCGCCGGCGGGTCCGGGCGCCGCGTGCCGCGCTCCATGAACGGGAACTGGTAGCGCAGGGTCGCGACGCCGCGTCCGTAAAGGCCGTCCGCGACGGCGGCCATGGACGGGTGCGTCATGCCGGCGCCGGCGCCGTGCGCCAGCACGAGGCAGGCCCGGGTGCGCGGCGGCGCCGCGAGGAGGCCGGAGACCGGTCCCGCGTCCGCGGCGGCGATCGTCACGGGCTGCGCGTCGGCGGAAGGCATCGGCGCTCCTCGCGAGTGGCGGCCGCTTGACCGCAGCGTGCCTACCCGGCTCCCTTGCCCCGCTCGATCCCCTCCTCGATCAGCCGCTTCGCCTCGGCGGCGTCGCCCCAGCGCACGACCTTGACCCATTTGCCGGGCTCGAGGTCCTTGTAGTGCTCGAAGAAGTGCTCGATCTGGCGCACCGTGATCTCGGGCAGGTCGGTGTAGCTCTGGATGCGCTCGTAGCGCGCCGTGAGCTTTCTGGAGGGCACGGCGACGATCTTCTCGTCCTGCCCGGCCTCGTCCTCCATGAGGAGCACGCCGACCGGGCGCACGCTCATCACCGCGCCCGGCACGATCGCGCGGGTGTTGGCCACGAGCACGTCGCAGGGGTCGCCGTCGCCCGAGAGCGTGTGCGGAATGAAGCCGTAGTTCCCGGGATAGCGCATCGCCGTGTAGAGGAAGCGGTCGACGACGAGGGTGCCGGCCGCCTTGTCGAGCTCGTACTTGATCGGCTCGCCGCCGATCGGCACCTCGATCACGACGTTCACGTCGTTGGGCGGGTCCTTGCCGATCGGAATGGCCTCGATGCGCATGGCGGTCGCCCCGGTCTGAAATCCGCCGCGCAGATAGCGCCCGCGGGCGGTTCAGTCCACATCGTGCGTTCCCGCCCGGTTGCGGTTAGTGTAGGCAGGACCACGTCGCGAGTTCCCCCATGACCACCCTGTCCTACTTCCGCTCCTCCTCGAACCCCGACCTGCACGCCTTCACGGACGATCCGTCGGGCGCCAAGCTGCCGCCCGAGCAGGGGCCGTGGCGCTTCGTGCGGGCCGTCGCCGCCGAGGAGGGCTGGACCGCGGCCGCCGAGATCGAGGCCGTCCGGGCCGGGATCAGGCTCAACGGCTTCTTCCTGGCCGACGCCGCGGGCGACCTCGCCTTCGACGAGATGCCGGTGAAGCCCGGGGATTGACCTCTGGCAGTGGTGCGGGCGCCTCGAGCCGTCGCGCGGGGGCGCCAAATCCCTTGCAATCGCCCTCCGCCTTCGCTAGATAGCCCCCGTCAGCTCTGGTTGCGGCGTCAAGCTGCGGTTCGGGAGCGGGCCCCCCGGGGTCCGCTCTTTTTGTTTAAGCGGCCGCGCGCAGCCGGGCCCCGGAAGACGGAATGGCTGTCGAGCAGGAAAAGCGCCTCATCACCGAGACCGGCGTCGCGGCGCGCGTCGCCGCGGTCGTCGAGCCCGTGGCCGAGGACCTCGGCTTCCGGCTCGTGCGGGTGAAGGTCACGCCTCAGAACGGCTGCACGGTCCAGGTCATGGCCGAGCGCCCGGACGGGACCATGTCGGTCGAGGACTGCGAGGCGGTGAGCCGCGCGCTCTCGCCGGTGCTCGACCTCGAGGACCCGGTGCCGCAGGCCTACCGGCTCGAGGTCTCCTCGCCCGGCATCGACCGCCCGCTGACGAGGGCGAGCGACTTTACGCGCTGGGCCGGGCACGAGGCCAAGGTCGAGATGGACGTGCCGCTGAACGGCCGCAAGCGCTTCCGCGGGCTTCTCCGCGGGATCGAGGGCGACGCCGCGGTGATCGAGCTCAAGGACGTCAAGGAGGGCGAGGAGAGCGTCTTCCGCCTTCCCCTCGCGGACATCGGCGAGGCCCGTCTCGTGCTCACGGACGAGCTGATCCGCGAAGCGCTGAGAAGGGGCTCCGCTCCTCCGCAGGAGGACGGAGCCGACGACCCTCGCCCCGGCCCTCTCCCGCAAGCCGAAGAGGGGGCGCAGGCCCCACGCCGCGACAAGAACCCCAAAAAGCCGTGGGCTCCACGGCTCAAGCGTAGATCGAATACGGAGGAGTGACTCCCATGGCCGTCAGCGCCAACAGGCTCGAACTCTTGCAGATCGCGGACGCCGTCGCCCGCGAGAAGGTGATCGACCGCCAGATCGTCGTCACCGCGATGGAGGACGCCATCGCCAAGGCCGCCCGCTCTCGCTATGGGGCGGAGACCGACGTCCACGCCGAGATCAACCCGAAGACCGGCGAGCTCAGGCTCGCCCGCCACCTCCTCGTCGTCGACGACAGCGCGCTCGAGAACGACGCCCGCGAGATCACGCTGACCGAGGCGCGCAAGCGCAACCCGGCGGCGCAGGTCGGCGACGCCATCGCCGAGGCGCTGCCGCCATTCGACTTCGGGCGCATCGCGGCGCAGTCGGCGAAGCAGGTGATCGTCCAGAAGGTGCGCGAGGCCGAGCGCGACCGGCAGTACGACGAGTACAAGGACCGCATCGGCGAGATCGTCAACGGCGTCGTCAAGCGCGTCGAGTACGGCAACGTCATCGTCGACCTCGGGCGCGGCGAGGGCATCATCCGCCGCGACGAGATGATCCCGCGCGAGACCTTCAGGCCCGGCGACCGGGTCCGCGCCTACCTCTTCGACGTGCGCCGCGAGGCGCGCGGGCCGCAGATCTTCCTCTCGCGCACCCACCCGCAGTTCATGGCGAAGCTGTTCGCCCAGGAGGTGCCCGAGATCTACGACGGCATCGTCGAGGTGAAGGCGGTCGCCCGCGATCCGGGCTCGCGCGCCAAGATCGGCGTGATCTCGCGCGATTCGTCGATCGACCCGGTCGGCGCCTGCGTCGGCATGCGCGGCTCGCGCGTGCAGGCGGTCGTCGG
>DASVPW010000088.1:0-1722 GCA_036389455.1 Beijerinckiaceae bacterium | reverse complement strand
GACAGCTTCGCGGTTTCCCGGCGTGCCTCACGGATAGGGCGTTGCGAGCCGAAAGGGGGTTCAACCATGAACATGGAAGGCTATACCCAGCGGACGCGCGGTTTTTTGGGGTTTATCCCCTTGAAGCACGTAGCTCAAACGCGCGGTTGCCCTGACGTGACCCCCGCGGTATCCTCCACCTGAGGGTAGAGTCCGGCCTTTCTGGAAGGACCGGACATGAAGCGATCAAGGTTCACGGACGAGCAGATCATCGCCATCCTGCGCGAGCAGGAGGCAGGCGCGACGACGGCCGATGTGTGCCGGCGGCACGGGATCAGCGCCGCGACGTTCTACGCCTGGAAGGCCAAGTACGGCGGCCTGGAGGTGTCCGAGGCCAAGCGGCTGAAGGCGCTCGAAGACGAGAACACGAAGCTCAAGCGCCTGCTCGCCGACGCCATGCTCGACAACGCCGGGCTGAAGGATCTGCTTGCAAAAAAGTACTGACGCCCGCCGCCAAGCGAGCCGCAGTCGCCCATCTCCGAGCCCAGTTTGAGATGAGCGAGCGGCGGGCCTGTCACCTCATCGGGGCCGACCGCTCGATGGTCCGCTATCAATCGCGCCGTCCGGCCGAGGCTGCGTTGCGCCAGCGCATGCGGGAGCTGGCCGGCGAGCGACGCCGGTTCGGCTATCGGCGGCTGCATGTGTTGTTGCGCCAGGAGGGCTTGGTGCAGAACCGAAAGAAGACGCAGCGCCTCTACCGCGAGGAAGGTCTGACCGTTCGACGCCGCCGCGGCCGCAAGCGCGCCACCGGCACTCGCGCGCCGCTCCTCCTGCCGGCTCTGCCCAACACGCGTTGGTCGATCGACTTCGTGCACGATCAACTCGCCTCGGGGCGGCGCTTGCGGATCCTCAACGTCGTCGACGACGTCACGAAGGAGTGCCTGGCCGCGGTGGCCGACACCTCGATCTCGGGCCGTCGGGTCGCGCGGGAGCTGACGGCGCTGGTGGCTCGGCGCGGTCGGCCGGCGGTGATCGTGTCCGACCATGGCACCGAGTTCACCTCGAACGCCATGCTGGCCTGGACGGACGAGACCCGGATCGGCTGGCACTTCATCGCGCCGGGCAAGCCGATGCAGAACGGGGTGTGCGAGAGCTTCAACGGGCGCATGCGGGACGAGCTGTTGAACGAGACCTTGTTCTTCGATCTCGCGCATGCGCGCGCCGCCCTGGCGCGCTGGGTGGCGGATTATAACGAGCGCCGCCCTCACTCGGCCTTGCGCTACCAGACACCGGCGGCCTTTGCCGCCTCCTTCATCGCAACGGGCGATCGGCTGCGCCACCCCGACCCGCTCCGCCGCTCGCCCGTTGCTCCGCTGGCGCACCTGCGCCAATCTCACACCGCGACTCTGGCCTCAGCCGGATGAACAACGGGGGTCACGTCACGCCGACTATGACCCGGATGGGAGGCTGGTCGGCCAGCGTTGCCCGGCCCGAACCGCCGCGTGACTCCGCTCCGCGGCAAGGCCCGTGGACGGCGTGGACGAGCCCCGCTCGCCCACCCCGCCCACAAACCAGCATCAGCATCAGAAGCGGACATTCGATGTGCGACAAAAGCCGGACTTCTTTACGCGCTCTCGACATTTTTCCTAACGGCGGTTGACGATGTTCATGATATGTCCTAAAAACCGCGCCGTTCCTGTCCGCGAGGGGCGCATTCTAGAGGCGTCTGAGTGTGGGACAGGA
>DASVPW010000087.1:0-27600 GCA_036389455.1 Beijerinckiaceae bacterium | reverse complement strand
TCCATCCCCCGAGAGCGAACCCTCGTCCCTGGCGGCTGTCCGGCCTCTTGTCCGGATGCCCACCGACCAGCACGCGGCCACAGGCACGTGCGAAATTGGGCAGGGCTTAGATACGGACGATTCTCCGAGATCACAAGGGGTTTTTGGGGATTTCCTCAACCGATTGGGATTGTCCAAAGCCTTCCGGCTCACGCCCGCCGCGGATGCGCTCCCCCAATCGCCTGCGGCTTCCGGGACGACCCGCGAGAGAGTGGACGGCGCATAAGGCCTCGCTTAACTGTCCGGCCCCGAACGTCTCGCCGGCTTTTGAGTTCTGTTCCCATGCCGCGTCTCACCCGCCGCCGTCTTCTCCAGGGCTCGCTCGCGCTCGCCGCGTCGCCCGCCCTTGCCCAGGGGGGCGGCCCGCCGGCTCCGACCCCGTTCCGCTACGAGGACGTGGTGCGCCGCGCCCGGGAGCTCGCCGGCGCGGCCTTTGAGGCTGCGGTGCCGCCCTTGCCCGAGCCGCTCAACCGGCTCGACTTCGACGCCTACCGGGACATCCGCTTCCGGCCCGACCGCGCCCTCCTCGGCTCCGGCGGCGGGCCGTTCCGGATGCAGCTCTTCCACCTCGGCTTCCTGTACCAGCGCCCGGTCACGGTGAACGTGATCCGCGACGGGGTGCCGACGCCGGTCGCCTACCAGCCGCAGCTCTTCGATACCGGACGCACCCGGATCGACCGTCCGCTGCCGGTGAACCTCGGCTTCGCGGGGTTCCGCCTGCACTACCCGCTCAACGACCCGAAGGTCCTCGACGAGCTGATCGCCTTCCTCGGGGCGAGTTATTTCCGCTTTCTCGGACGCGACCAGCGCTATGGGCTCTCGGCCCGCGGCCTTGCCGTCAACGTCCGCGACGGCGAGCCCGAGGAGTTCCCGTACTTCCGCGAGTTCTGGGTCGACGTGCCCCCGGCCGGCGCCGAGCGGGCGCTCGTCTATGCCCTCCTCGACGGCCCTTCGGTCACGGGCGCCTACCGCTTCGAAATCTACCCTGCGGTCGAGACCGCCATCGACGTGACGGTGACGCTCTTCCCGCGCCGGACGATGGCTTCGGTCGGCCTCGCGCCCCTCACCTCCATGTTCTTCGAGGGCGAGAACGACCGCCGCCGGATCGACGCGTTCAGGCCCGAGTTGCACGATTCCGACGGGCTCCTCATGTGCACGGGCGCCGGCGAGTGGATCTGGCGCCCCCTGCACAACCCCGGCAGGCGCTGGGCCTCGGCCTTCGTCGACGTGAACCCGCGCGGCTTCGGCCTCCTGCAGCGCGACCGCACCTTCGAGAGCTATCAGGACCTCGAGGCCTTCTATCACCTGCGCCCGGGCTACTGGGTCGAGCCGACCGGCCCATGGGGCGAGGGCCACGTCGAGCTGATCGAGCTTCCGACCGATAACGAGACCGCCGACAACGTCGTGGCCTATTGGCAGCCTCGCAGCCCTTACGAGCCCGGCCAGGAGGTCGCGTTCGGCTACCGGATCCGGGCCGTCGCCTCCGGGGACGAGATGCACCCGGGCGGGAAAGTCCTGAACACCTTCCAGGCTCCGGCCAGGGCGAGCGGCTCGCCGGACCCCGGAGACCCCTTCGTGCGCCGCTTCATGGTCGACTTCGCGGGCGGCAACCTCGCCTACTACCTCTCGGACCCAGGCCTCGTGCAGGTGGTGCCGTCGGCGTCCGCCGGCCAGATCACGCACACTTTCGTGGTCCCGAACGAGCACACCCGCGGCTTCCGCGCCGCCTTCGACGTGCGGCTCGAGTCGGGGCAATCGACCGACCTGCGCGCCTACCTGCGCGCCGGCAGCAAGGCCCTGACCGAGACCTGGACCTTCCCGTGGACCGCGCCTTGAAGTCCAGGGCCCCTCGGAGGCACGGGACCTATGGCATCCGGGAGGCCCGGCCGGACGACCTCGACGCCCTTCTGGCCGTCGAGGACGTGTTCCCGACGGACCGGCTCGGGCGCCGCAACTTCCGCCACGCGGTCCGCTCGGCGACGACCGACCTGATCGTCGCCGAGGACGAGGCCGGAGCCGCCGGCTACGCCCTCGTCCAGCGCCGGCGGAACTCGAAGGTCGCGCACCTGAGCTCGATCGCGGTCGGGCCCGGTGCCGCCGGCCGGGGCCTGGGCCGGGCTCTGCTCGAAGCCGCCGAGGCGCGGGCGCGGGCGAACGGCTGCACCCGCCTGCGCCTCGAGGTCCGCACCGACAATGGACCGGCGCAGAAGCTCTACGGCAGGGCCGGATACCGGCGGCTCGAGACCGTCCCGGACTATTACGAGGACGGCGCGGCGGCGTGGCGCTATGAGAAGGACTTGGTTTAGCCGCAGTTTACGGAAAGCATCGCGGTAGCACAATACCGCGTCACCAAAATGACTGAGCCGCAACGGCTTTTACGGCTGCCCGCGCGCGAAAACCGATTGACACGGGCGGCGCGCCTGCCTATCTCCCCGCCATTGCCGCCGCGGACCTCGCGGCGGCTTGTCGTTTGGAACGGGGCTCGCAAAGCCCCCTCACGGGAAATCGAAGCGATGAAGACCACTTCGCTGAAACCCGCCGAGGTCGAGAAGAAGTGGGTCGTGATCGACGCCAAGGGGCTCGTCGTCGGCCGCCTCGCCTCGATCGTGGCGATGCGGCTGCGCGGCAAGCACAAGCCCGCCTACACCCCCCACGTCGACTGCGGCGACAACGTCATCGTCGTCAACGCCGACCAGGTGGTTTTCACCGGCCGCAAGCGCGAGCAGAAGGTCTATCACCACCACACCGGCTACCCCGGCGGCATCAAGGAGCGCTCCGCGAAGGCGATCCTCGAGGGCCGCTTCCCCGAGCGCATCGTCGAGAAGGCGGTCGAGCGCATGCTGCCGCGCGGACCGCTGTTCCGGCAGATCCTCGGCAATTTGCGCGTCTACAAGGGCGCCGAGCACCCGCACGCGGCACAGCAGCCCGAGGCCCTCGACGTCGCCGCCCTCAACCGCAAGAACGTGAGCCCGTAACCCATGGCGACTCTCCAGTCTCTCGCCGATCTCGGCCAGGAAGCGGCCCCCGCCGCCACTGACGCCCCGAAGCACGAGCGCAAGGTCGACGCCCAGGGGCGCGCCTACGCCACCGGCAAGCGCAAGGACGCGGTCGCCCGCGTCTGGATCAAGCCCGGCCCCGGAGCGATCGTCGTCAACGAGAAGCCGGTCGAACAGTACTTCGCCCGTCCCGTGCTGCGCATGATCCTGCAGCAGCCGCTGCATGTCGCGAACCGCGCCGGCCAGTTCGACATCGTCGTGACGGTCGCCGGCGGCGGCCTCTCGGGCCAGGCCGGCGCCGTGCGCCACGGCCTCGCCAAGGCCCTCACCTACTTCGAGCCGGAGCTTCGCCCCGCGCTCAAGAAGGAAGGCTTCCTGACCCGCGACCCCCGCGTCGTCGAGCGCAAGAAGTACGGCAAGAAGAAAGCCCGCCGCAGCTTCCAGTTCTCGAAGCGCTAGGTGTTTGGTCTCGGGATGAGCTGGTGCGGGTTGATCTCGAAGGCTGACATGCGGGCGCTGCCGTGAAGACCTCTGCCAGGCATCCTCCTCCTGACGGCTCAGGAACGATGATGCGCCATCGCGATCCGGGACTGCGCGGCTAGTCGGCGGCTGCGGACGCCACGGCGACGCGCCCGGCCTCGGGCAGGCGCCTCACGAGGCCCGTCCGGACCATCCTGTCGGCGAGGTCGGACGCGCCGATGCGGCAGGCGCCGGAGGCCTCGCCCGGCGCGTCCCCCCGGAAGCGGCAGGCGACCTTGCGGTGGCGGGTCATGAGCTCGAGCTGGGTCGCGGCGCGGGCCGCGCAGGCCTCGAGCCGCCCGTCGAGGGTGCGGCAGACCTCGTCCGCGCTCGGCAGGACGAGGCCGGTCAGGCGGATGCGCACGGACGGGGTTGCGAGCGTGCGCCCGTCGAGGGCCTGGACGAGGGCGAACTCCTCCTCGCGCCATTCGCCCGCGCGCGCCGCGGGGGCGGGCTCGAAGGCGCCCGGCCGGAACGATCCCGTGACCGCGGGATCGCTCTTGACGAAGCGCGCCCCGCCCGGGGAAGCCGCGCGGGGGTCGAGGATCCGGAAGGTCCCGGCCGGAGCCGGCGCCGTCGCCCGGGGAGGCGCGGCCCAGGCGGCAAGCCGCGTAGCGTCCTTGAGGGCGACTATGGAGACAGGGGCCTGGGCGGCCGGTGCCGGTGCGCCGACCGCCGGCGCCTCGCCGGGGGCGAGCCCGAGCGCGGCCCCGACGGTGAGGCCCGCGATCCCGGCCGCGCGGGCGAGCATGCGGACGCCCTCGCGCCGGACCGGAACCGGCACGCCTGCCGACGCCCGGACGAGCCAGATCGCATCCCCGCTTCGCATCGTCTTCATGGCCGAGCCCCAACCTGTTGTCGCGGGGGAGTAAATCATCGACGCGCTCACAAGCCGTGAAAGTAATCGCAACAACTTTTCCGATTTCGCATTCACGATTCGGCAATCATAGCGCTCCGTCCGGAAGAGAAAGGATTGGTTCACCGCATCGCCAACTCGACGATTTGATTCACCCTTGATTCACGCCGCGGGCGTCTTCTGTCGCGACAAAAAAACGGACGGGGAAGGCCATGAAACGACAGGACGAGACGGCTGGATTTGCGCCGCGCCCGCGGCGGCGGCGCTTCCACCGGGGCGCTCTGGCCCTTGCCCTCGCGGCGCCGCTCGCCGGGTGCGCCATCCTCGCTGCGGCGGCGCTCGCGCCGGCGGCGGCAGAGGGTCGGCTTGTCGAGATCGGCGAGAGCAAGGTCGGCGCGGTGCGCGTCACGCAGGGCAAGTCGCAGACGCTCCAGACCAGCCTCGGCTTCGCCGACATCGTGGTCGGGGACCCGGACATCGCCGACGTGATGCCGCTCACCGACCGCACCCTGTACGTGCTCGGCAAGAAGCTCGGCACCACCAACATCTCGGTCTACGACACGGCGAAGACGCTCGTCGGCGTGATCGAGGTCGAGGTCGGCTACAACACCCCGCGCCTTGCCGCCGACGTGGAGAGCAGCTTCCCCGGCGAGCGCACGCGCGTGTCCTCGGCGAACGGGCGCACCGTCCTCTCGGGCACCATGAACGACAGCGTCTCGGCGGCGCGCGCCGTCGCGCTCGCCAAGCAGTACGGCCCCGAGGTCCTGAACGATCTCAAGGTCAGGGGCTCGCAGCAGGTCATGCTGGAGGTGCGCTTCGTCGAGGTCTCGCGCAACGCCGGCAAGGAGCTCGGCATCAACTGGACCGTGGCCGGCCGGGACGGCGCCGCCCGCACCGGCTTCGACGCCTGGGCCACGGGCCTGCTCGCCACCGGCAACGTCCCGTTCGGCGCGGCGCTCGGGAGCGTCCTCGGCAAGGGCTTCCAGGTCGACGTGCTGATCCAGGCCCTCGAGGAACGCGGGCTCGTGCGCAAGCTCGCCGAGCCGAACCTCGTCGCCCTCTCGGGCGAGAAGGCGAGCTTCCTCGCCGGCGGCGAGTTCCCGGTCCCGGTCGCCGGCGACTTCAACCGCGTCACCGTCGACTACAAGAAGTTCGGCGTCGGGCTGACCTTCCAGCCGACCGTGCTGGCGAACGGGGTCATCAACCTGAAGATCGAGCCGGAAGTCAGCCAGATCGACGCCGCGAACTCGTTCAAGACGAGCTTCGTCACCATTCCGGCCATCACGGTGCGCCGCGCCTCGACGGTGGTCGAGCTGCGCGACGGCCAGAGCTTCGCCATCGCCGGCCTCCTGCAGAGCGTGAACAGCGACACCCAGCAGCAGCTGCCCTGGCTCGGCGACGTGCCGATCATCGGGGCGCTGTTCCGCTCGGCCGCCTTCGAGAAGAAGGAGACCGACCTCGCCATCATCGTGACGCCGCGCCTCGTGAAGCCCGCGAAGCCCGGCCAGCGCCTGCGCGGCCCGACCGACGACGCGCTGCCGGCGAGCGACGCCGACCTGTTCCTCACCGGCAAGCACGAGATCCCGCTGGGCAAGGCGGCGACGAGCGGGCTTGCCGTTCCGCCCTCCGGCCACATCCTCGACATCCGCAGGGAGACCGCCCGTGTCGCGACCTACTGATCACCGCGCGGTCCGCCTCGTCGCGGCAGCAGTGCTCGCCGCCTCGGCGGCGGCCTGCACCGAGTACGTCGAGCGCCGCGAGACCATCGCGGCCCACGCCGGCAACGCGGTCGCGGCGAACCGGGCGATCCACACCATCGACCCCTGGCCCGCCGCATCGGCCCGCACCGACATCGAGACCAGCGGCCGGCGCATCGTCGACGCGATCGAGCGCTACGAGACGCGCGCGTCCGCGAGCGCGGCTCCGGCGCCGCAGGTCATCGCCGTCCCGGTGACGATGCCGGCGCCGGGCAGCCTGCCCGGAAACTGAGCCGCGGGACTTCCTAGAGAGGACGAGAGGCAGCGATGCACGACGCCCCGCACCCTGCGACCATCGTGCTCATCGGCGCCGACCAGGCTTTCCTCGCCGCGGTCGCGGCCTCGGCCGGCGCCGCCGGCACCCCGGTCGTCGTCATCCCGGAGGGGGTCGAGCAGGCGGCGAAGCGGGCCGAGATCGACACCGCCGCGGTCATCGTCGTCGATCTCGACGCGCGCCGGCGCGAGAGCCTGATCGCGCTCCAGGGCATCACCATGCGGGCCTTCGGACGCGCGCCGGTGATCGTGCTCGCGGATGCGTTCGACGACGCGCTCGTGCGCTGGCTGCTCCAGATCCGCGTCTCGGACTTCCTGAGGAAGCCGGTCGAGCCGAAGGAGGTGCTCAAGGCGTGCCTCCGCGCCCTCAAGGCGACCGCGAGCCTGCCCGACGACGGCAGCCAGATCCTCTCCTTCCTGTCGCCGGCCGGCGGCGTCGGCACGACGACGCTCGCGATCGAGTCCGCCATGCTCCTGAAGAGGAGCGGGCCGAAGGACGCCGACTCGACCTGCCTCGTCGACCTCGATTTCCAGAACGGCACCTGCGCCGACTACCTCGACATCGAGCCGCGCCTCGACCTCGACGAGATCGGCCCGCACCCGGAGCGGCTCGACCTCCAGCTCCTCGAGGTGATGTTCTCGCGCCACGGCTCGGGCCTGTGCCTCCTCGCCCCCAAGGGCCGCCCGGCCGCACCCCCGGCCCTCGACGCCGCGGTGGTGACGCGCCTCCTCGACCTCGTCTCGTCCCGGTTCGAGAACGTCGTCATCGACCTGCCGCGGTCGTGGGAGCCCTGGACCGACCAGGTCCTTTTGGGCTCGAACCGGGTCTATGTCGTGACCGACATGACGGTGCCCGGGCTTCGCCTCGGGCGGCGCATGGCGACGGCGCTCTCCCAACGCCTTCCGGACGTGCGCCCCCGCGTGATCGTCAACCGCTTCGAGCAGCAGCTCCTGTTCGGCACCGGGCTCCGCCGGGCCGACGTCGAGCGGGCGCTGGAGGGCTTCCTCGAGGGCACCGTGTCGAACAACTACAAGCTCGTGCGCGAGGCGATCGACCGCGGCCTCACCCTCGACGAGGTCAAGCCCGGCAGCAATCTCTCGGCCGACTTGAAGCGCATCGTCCTGGGGCAGGCCACCGACAAGGCGCTCGTCGCCTGACCCGGCAAACCGACGGATCATCTTTGGCAAACCGATGGATTATCTAAGATGCTTGGACGCTTCTCAGCCCGCGTGAGCCCGGCGGCGGCGCCGCCGCCCCCCCCTCCCGTCGCGCCGGTGCGCGCGGCCGAGCCCGCGGGCGAGGTCCCGCCGCCCGCGCCGCCCCTGCCGCCCCCGCCGCCGCCGCCTATCGCCTTGCCCGTCGCGGAGCCGCCGAAGCCAGCGGCCCCGGCCGTCGCCGCCATGCCGGCCCCGCCCGCCTCGCCGAACGAGAAGCTCCTCGACGCCAAGGTGCGCCTGCACCGCCGCCTGATCGAGGAGCTGAACCTCGCGGCGCTGGAGAAGCTGCCGGCCGAGGAATTGCGCCGCGAGATCCACGGCATCATCGCCCAGTGGGTCGTGGCCGAGCGCCTGGCGCTCAACGCCCGCGAGCTCGACCTCTTCGTCTCCGAGGTCATGGACGAGATGACGGGCCTCGGGCCCCTCGAGCCCCTGCTCAAGGACCCGACCATCGCCGACATCCTGATCAACGGCCACCAGAACATCTTCGTCGAGCGCCGGGGCATGCTGGAGCCGGTGCCGTCGCTGTTCAAGGACGAGGCGCACCTCATGCGCATCATCCAGAAGATCGTTTCCGCCGTCGGCCGCCGCGTCGACGAATCGAGCCCGCTTTGCGACGCGCGCCTCCTCGACGGCTCGCGCTTCAACTGCGCCGTGCGCCCGATCGGCGTCGACGGGCCGCTGGTCTCGATCCGCAAGTTCTCGAAGTCGAAGCTGTCGCTGGAGAAGCTCGTCGAGGTCGGAGCCATCAAGCCGCAGATGGCGGAGGTCCTGGCAGCCGCCGTGAAGGCCCGCATCACGACGATCGTGTCGGGCGGCACGGGCTCGGGCAAGACCACGATGCTGAACGCGCTCTCGTCCTACATCTCCCACACCGAGCGCCTCATCACCATCGAGGACGCGGCGGAGCTGCAGCTCCAGCAGCCGCACGTCGCCCGCATGGAGACGCGGCCGCCCAACATCGAGGGCAAGGGCGAGATCCGCCAGCGCGACCTCGTCAAGAACGCGCTCCGCATGCGCCCGGAACGGATCATCCTCGGCGAGTGCCGCGGCGAGGAAGCCTTCGACATGCTCCAGGCCATGAACACCGGCCACGAGGGCTCGATGGCGACGATCCACGCCAACAACCCGCGCGAGGCGATCTCCCGCCTCGAGCAGATGATCGGCATGGCCGGCCTGCCGATGTCGCAGCTCTCGATCCGCGGCCAGATCTCGGCCGCCGTGCGCCTCATCGTGCAGCTTCAGCGCCTCGCCGACGGCAAGCGCCGGGTCACCTCGATCACCGAGATCACCGGCATGGAGGGCGAGATCATCCAGATGCAGGAGATCTTCAAGTACGTGCGCACCGGCACGGACCCGGACGGCACGGTGCAGGGCCACCACGTCGCGACGGGCGTCCGCCCGCGCTTCCTTTCCGAGCTCGTGGCGCATGGGATCAACATCCCGGGCGCCTACTTCGACCCTTCGAAGCCGCTCTGACTTAGACAGCCGCGATGACCTTCGAGCTCGACCCGCTCTACGTCTTCTACGGCTTCGGCGCGATCGCCGCCGTGCTCGTCGTCGAGGCGCTCTACCTTCTCCTGCACAACAAGAAGGACTACCGCACGCGGGTGAACCGCCGCCTCTCCATCTCGGGCAAGGAGGCGAACCGCGAGAAGGTGCTGGTGCAGCTCCGCCGCGAGCGCGGCCTCTCGACCGACGGCGGCTACCGGCTCCCGATCCAGGCCTTCAACCGGCTCGTCATCCAGTCCGGCGTCAAGATGCAGCCCGCCCGCGTGGCGCTTGCGCTCGCGCTCTGCGGGCTCATCGGCTTCATGGGCGTGTTCGCCTGGACCGGCGAGCCGCTCTACGGGCTCGCGGCCGCCGCGCTCAGCGCGGCTCTGATCCCGCTCGCCGTGCTGCTGTGGCGCCGCAAGCGCCGGCTCAAGGCCTTCGGGACGCAGTTCCCGGAGGCGATCGACATCATCGTGCGCTCGCTCCGGGCCGGCCACCCGACCCCGGTCGCCATCGCCATGGTGGCGCGCGAGCTGCCGGACCCGGTCGGGACCGAGTTCGGCATGGTGGCGGACGAGATCACTTACGGCTCGGACCTCGAAGGGGCGCTGCGCGCCATGATGGCCCGCACCGGGCACGAGGACCTGCCGCTGTTCGTCACCTCGGTCGCGATCCAGGCCACCACCGGCGGCAACTTGAGCCAGATCCTCGACAACCTCGCCAAGGTGATCCGCGAGCGCTTCAAGATGCGGCGCAAGATCCGCGGCCTCGCCGCCGAAGGGCGGGCGTCCGCCATGATCCTCAACGCCGTCCCGTTCGTGGTGTTCGGCATCATCAACTGGATGTCGCCGAGCTTCTATGGCGCGGCCTGGCCGCATCCCATGACCAAGATCGCGCTCGGCGGCGCGCTCGCCTGGATGTTCGTCGGCAACCTGATCATGCGTCGCATGATCAACTTCAAGTTCTGAGGCGATGATGGACGCGCTCGCGGCCCTGATCGACGGCTTCGGCGACGATCCTGTCGTGACGCTCGGCATCCTCGGGCTCGCCGGCGGCGCGCTTGTCGCCTTCGTCCTCCTCGGCTTCGCACGCGACCGGCAGGACGTGCGCCGGCGCGCTTCCGAGGGGGTCGATGCGCCCGCGCCGTCGCGTCCGGCGGGCGGGCCGGGCAAGCCCGAGCGCCCGAAGTCCTTCGAGCGCCTCGTTTCCTTCCTCGACGCCAACCTCTCCGGCGACGCGCGCCAGAACCGGGTGCTGCGCCTCCAGCTCGTCCAGGCCGGGTTCTACGACCCGCGCGCCGCCGCCGTGTACTTCGCGGCGCGGCTCGGGTTCGCGCTGGCGCTCGGCGCCGTCGGGCTCCTCGCCGTCCCCCTGGTGCTCGGCCCGATGACGGGGGCGACCCCGTGGCTATGGACCGGCGGCCTCGGCATTGCCGGCTACTTCGTGCCGACGCTCTACCTCAGCCGCCGCCTCGCGGGGCGCGTCGCGCAGCACCGCATGGGCTTCCCGGACTTCATGGACCTGATGGTGGTCTGCGCCGAGGCCGGGCTCTCCATGGAGGCCGGGATCGAGCGCATCGCCCGCGAGCTCGTCGAGGGCTACCCTTCCCTCGCCGAGAACCTGTACATGCTCTCGCTGGAGATCAGGGCCGGCAAGACCTTCACGGACGCCTTCGAGCGCATGGGCGAGCGCCTCGGCATCGAGGAAGCCAAGATGCTCTCGACCCTCCTGCAGCAGTCGGCCGAGCTCGGCACGAGCCTGTCCGCCTCGCTCAGGGTCTACAGCGACGAGATGCGCTCGAAGCGCCTCTCCCGGGCCGAGGAGAAGGCCTACTCGCTGCCGGCCAAGTTGACCGTTCCGTTAATCCTTTTCGTCTTTCCTGTGCTGATCTTCGTCCTGATGCTGCCGGTGGTGATCCGCTTCTCGACGGCGAACTTCTGAAAACGGGAGTGAGGTCATGAGGTCGGCAACGCGCGCGGTTCTCCTCGCATGGCTCGTCGCGGCGCCCGCGCTCGGCGGCTGCACCACGGCGGGGCTCGGCGGCGTCGAGACGACGGCGACCGTCGCGGCGCCGCCGCCTGCGACCCGCGCCCCGGACGAGCCCAAGGACGACCTCGTCCTGGCCAAGGAGCACTTCCGGGCCCGCAACTACGGCCTCGCCGAGATGCACTTCCGCCGCGCCGTCGAGCGCGCCAAGGGCGACGCCGAGGCCTGGCTCGGGCTCGCCGCTTCTTATGACCAGCTCAAGCGCTTCCGGCTCGCCGACCGGGCCTACGCCCAGGCCCTGAAGCTCATGGGTCCGACGCCCGAGTTCCTCAACAACCGCGGCTACTCCCACCTCCTGCGCGGCGACCTCGCGAAGGCGAGCCGGGACCTCTCGGAAGCGCAGGCGCAGGACCCCGACAACGAGCAGATCCGCAACAACCTCAAGGCCCTCGAGGCGCGGGCGCGCGGGCGAGGCTGAGGCGTCCGGCCTAATCTTCCGTCAGCACCAGCGCCCAGAAGTGCTTGAGGCGGGTGCCCGGAGCGTCGAAGCGGGCGATGCCGACGTGGCGGGCCTCGCGCATCAAAAGATTCTTGTTGTGCTCGCGGGAGGCCTTCCACTGGGAAAGCGTGCCCTCGAGGGTGGTTGAGCCGGCGGCGAGGTTCTCGGCCGCCCGCGCCCGGTCGGCGGCGCCGAAGGAGGCGAGCCTCGCCGGGAAGGCGCCGCCGACCTCGTGCGAGAGCTCGCCGGTCTCGGCGTTGCCCTTCGCCTGGGCGGCGGCGACCCGGGTCAGGCGCGCGTCGATCGCGACCGGCCCGAGGCCGTGGGCGGCGCGGTATTGCGAGACGAGCGCCGCAGCGCGGGCGCCGTCGACCGGCACCTCGTGCACGGCATGGCGCGCCGTCGGAGCGCCGCAGCCGGCGAGCGCCGCAGCGGCAAGAAGCGGGATGAGGAAACGCATGAGGCCCCCAAGGCTCTTATGGCGAGGACCTAGGCTTCCTTTCCGGCCAAAGCATGGCGAACGCCTTCCGTCATGACAGGAGCGCCCCGTCATCATGACGAGGGCTCCCTAGAATCGCACGCGAATCGGCCACGGTCATGACGGGGATGCGCAGGGGTTCGGCCCCCGGGAGGCGGCGCCTCAGAGCTTCGCGATCGGCCACACCAGCAGGATCAGCGGCACGCCGACCACCAGCACGATGAGCGACAGCGGCGCGCCGAGGCGGCTGTAGTCGCCGAACTTGTAGCCGCCGGGGCCCATGACGAGGGTGTTGCACTGGTGGCCGATGGGGGTGAGGAAGTCGCAGGCCGCGCCGATCGCGGTCGCCATCAGGAAGGCGTCCGGGCGGTAGCCGAGCTGGGTCGCGAAGCTCGCCGCGATCGGGGCCATCACCAGCACGGTCGCGGCGTTGTTGAGGAACGGCGTCACCGCCATGGCGGCGACCATCACGAGGGCGACGGCGCCGGACGGCGGCAGCATGCCGGCGACGTGCGAGAGCCAGGACGCGATGATCTCGGTCGCGCCCGTCGTGCGGATCGCGTCCGACACCGGGATCAGCGCGCCGAGCATGACGAGGATCGGCCACTCGATGCTCTGGTAGGCCTCGCGGATCGGCAGCGCCCCGAACAGCACGAGCAGGACCGCGGCGCCGAAGAAGGCGACCGCGACGGGCAGCACGTCGAAGGCGACGAGGAGCACGGTCGCGGCCAGGACCGCGACCGCGATCGACCCGCGCCGGGCGCTGCCGAGGGCGAGGCTGCGCTCGGCCAACGGCAGCAGGTGGAGCTGCTTCAGGGTCTCGGGCATGAACCGCAGCACGCCCTGGAGCACGACGGTGTCGCCGGCGCGCAGGCGCACCGAGCGCAGGCGCTCGGTGATGCGCTCGCCCCGCCGGCTGACCCCCAGGAGGTTCAGGCCGAAGCGCTGGTAGAGCGCGACCTGCTCGACGGTGCGGTCGGCAAGCCCCGAGTCCGCCGTGATCACCGCCTCGACGGCCCCGATCTCGTCCGTCGCCTCCCCCTTCTCCAGGGGGCGGTCGTCGCGGGTGAGCCTGAGCTCGGCATGGGCCACGAGGCTGTCGAGGGCCTTCGGGTCGCCCTGCAGGAGGAGCGTGTCGTCCGGTCGGATCTCGACGTCGGGCAGGGGCCGCGCGCTGCGGTCGTTGTTGCGCACGATGCCGACGACCGCGACGCCGTCCTCGGAGAGGCTGCGCAGGTCCGCGACGGTCCGGCCCGCCACCGGCGAGGTCTCCGTGACCTTCGCCTCGGTGGTGTACTCGTGCGCCTCGAGCGCGGCGTCGAGCCCTGCCGCGCCCTGCCGCACCGGCAGCAGGCGATAGCCGAAGATCAGGAACGCGACGCCCGCCGCCGCGACGCCGAGGCCGACCGGCGTGAAGTCGAACATCCCGAAGGGTTCGCCGACGAGGTCCTGGCGGACGCGGGCGACGATGATGTTGGGCGAGGTGCCGACGAGGGTGACGATGCCGCCGAGGAGCGAGCCGAAGGCCATCGGCATGAGGAAGCACGACACCGAGGCGCCGGAGCGGCGCGCGAACTGGAACGCCACCGGGATCATCATGGCGAGCGCGCCGATGTTCTTGATGAAGGCCGAGAACACGGTCACGGCGGCGACGAGGAGGATCATCTGGGCCCGCACCGAGCGCACGTAGGGCGAGGCGTAGCGCATCGCGACCTCGACCGCGCCCGAGCGGGCGATCGCGGCGCTCACCAGGAGGGCGCTGCCCACGATGATCACGATGTCGTCGCTGAAGCCCTTGAAGGCGTCCTTCGCCGGCACGATGCCGGTCAGGACCGCGGCGAGGAGCGAGAGCGCCGCGACGAGGTCGTAGCGCAGCCGGCCCCAGACGAAGAGGGCCATCATGGCGCCGAGGATGCCGAAGGCGAGGCCTTGCTGGAGGGTCATGCGGGCGCCGGGCGGGCCAGAGGGGGGGAAGCGGAACGGTAACGGGCGGGAGCTTCCCGGGTTTCCTGCCCCGTACGGTTCCGGTCGTCCGGGCCGCATCCCGGGACGACGATGATGCACGTCATCCTGCCGATGACGCGCGTCGTCCGGCACGATGACGCATCGTGCCGGACGCGTCTCAATCGTCGAGGAGCTGGCCGCCGTCGTAAGGGGCGGCGATGCGGCCGAGGGCGGCCCGGAAGGCGTCCGTGTCGAGGCCGGCGAGGAGGCGCTCGGCTTCGGGCCCCGCAACGCCCGCCCCCATGAGGGCGCGGAGCGCCTCGGGCGAAAGCGTCGGCAGGGCCGCGAGGCAGGCCTTGACGAGGGCCTTGGCGAGGGCGTGGTCGGGATGCTGCGGGTTCTCGGGGGCGCGGCCGAACTCGTAGAGGTGGCGCACCGCGTCCCACGGCGCGGGCTTCTCCGGGAAGCGTGCCTTCAGCGCCGCCGCCTCGTCGGCGACGTAGAAGCGGTTGAGCCCGTCGAAGAAGGCGAAGGCGTAGCCGTGCCCCGTGAGGATCGGCTCCCACGCCTCGTGCGAGGGCGCCATGTCGCCGGGCGCGACCGCCTCGACCAGCACCACCCTCGGCCGGAAGCGGCGCCAGTCGGCGCCGGCGAGCACCTCCGCCTCGGCCCCCTCCACGTCGACCTTGAAGAAATCAATCTCGCCCGGAGCGTGCGCCGCGCACAGGCTTGCCAGCGTCGTCACCGGCCGGCGCCGCGTCGTGTACGAGGCGCCGAATTTCTCGGCGCCCTTCGCGTGCCCCTCGACCATGGTCGAGAACCCGTGCAGCCTCTCGACCTCGTGGAAGGCCGCCTCGCCCTCCGCGGCGCCGACGAGCGCCGCGACCGCGACATCCCGCGGTCGCAAGGCCGCGTAGAGCCGGGCGAGCCGCTCCTGCGGCTCGACCACGATCCCGCGCCAGCCCTCAAGATAGAAATGGAACGACACGTTGTCGCCGACCGGGTGCCCGGCGCCGACGTCGACGTAGAACCCCTCCGTCTTCCCCGCGAAGACCTGCGCCAGGTGGTAGTCCTCGAGGTTCTGGGCGTAGGAGAGATTCATGATCGCGCGATAACACCTCTCCCCGCTTGCGGGGAGAGGCCGACTCGGCGAAGCCGAGCGGGTGAGCGAGCGCTAGCTAGGGCGAGGTGCTTGACCCCTGCCCGGAGCATAGGAATTCACGTGATGCCGCGCATTCCAGATCAATTGCAGCAAGCCGTCGTGTTTCTATATGCGACTGAGGAAGCCGCCCGGAACGGATCAGGCGGTGGCGCCACTGGCTTTTTTATTGATGTTCCGTTGGAGAGCGGAAAGCGCAGAATCCGATACCTTGTCACAAATCAGCACGTTGCTCAGGGTCGTGATCGTTACGCTCGCCTGTGTACTAGGGACGGCGGCATCGATGTGCTGAAGATCGACGCGTCTACTTGGTTCCCGCACCCAAATGGAGACGACATCGCTGTAGCCATTATTCCAGAATCTCTCGATCATTGGACAATTTTCGGCTTAGAACACGAAAACATTGCGGCTACTAAGCTTAGAATGAAGGAATTAAACATTGGGGTTGGAGACGAGATTTTCATGCTTGGCCGCTTCATCTCTCACAGTGGCCTACAGAAAAATCAACCGTTAGCTAGGTTTGGCAATATCGCTATGATGCCAGGGGAAGGTGTTAAAGACGGTCGCGGGTTGGAGGTTGAAGCATTTTTGATCGAAATGAGATCACTTTCCGGTTTCAGTGGGTCGCCCGTCTTTGTGTATGTTGGGCCGGCCTCTTATCGCGGAAACGGTACAATGATGCCGTTCTACACTGAACAGATCGGTCTGATTGGTATAGACACAGGACACAAGACCGTCAGCACCCCTGTCCGCGACTCCGAAACTAACAACATGATAGGACAGGTTGCAGTGAACACCGGCGTATCGATCGTTGCGCCTATCTGGAAGATCAACGAAGCTTTGCAAGCTGCGTCAGCTGCTTAAGATATTTATTCCGTCTCTTGCGCGCCGGCGAACCGAGCCGAATTAGCAAGCAGGGCGAGGCCGCTACGTCCCCACCCTGAGCGGCGCGTGCATCTTGCGTAGCGCCGCGAGGGCCGAGAGCGCCGTGATGCGGCCGGTCTTGGGGTTCTCGGAGGGGATGTTCTCGATCGTCATGGAGAACAGGGCGGAATCGCTCTCGACCTCGATGGTGTGGCAGTTGCGGGAGACGGCGGGGTCGGCCCAGATGTCGATCGTGGTGCGGTCGGGGCCGATGCCGGCGAGCGAGAGCGCCGCCGCGACGTTGACGTTCGCCGGGAAGCCCGCCGCGGCCTCCCGCGCCGTGCCGCTGAACACGCGCTTCGCCTCGTTCAGCCCCTCGACCGAGATGCCGTTCTGTTCGAGGTAGGGCGCGCCGACGAGGCCCTTCGGCGGCTTCCGGGTCGTCATGCGGACGGAATGGATCGTGCCCTCGGCCGCCGCCGTCACGGCGTCGAGGCCGATGAGCGCCCCGGTCGGCACGACGATCTGCCCGCCCTTCTCGCGCGCGAGCGCGATCAGCTCGGGGCGCGGCAGGAGCGCGCCGGCGCTCAAGACCATCACGCTCTTGCCGGCCTCCAGCATCGGCCGGCAGATCTCCTCGAGCACCGCCGCCGGCGCCGCCTCGACGGCGAGGTCGGCGTGCGCCGGCAGCTCGGACAGGGCGACGACCGGGCACTCGATCCCCTCCTCCCGCATCCAGCCTTCCGCCTTGCCCCGGTCGCGCACGGCGACGCAGGCGAGCGTCAGGCCGGGCACGCCTTCGGCGAGGCGCCGGGCAAGCGCCCGCCCGATGGCGCCGAGCCCGGCGACGGCGATTCTTTTGGGAGCGGGCATGGGGACCTCCGGAAGCTGATTGCGGATCGGTTCAGGTTGGGGCGAGGGGCCGAGAGTTTACACTCACCTGGCCCCTCCCCCGCCCGCTTCGCGAGTGGGCCTCTCCCCGCGAGCCGGGAGAGGTGAGCTCGCCTGCCGCGCGACCTCGGCGCGGTACCAGTCGAGGATCTGCGCCCCGGTCCACATCACCACCCCCTCGTGGCCGAGGATGTGGTCGTAGAGCGCCTCGAGGTACTTGATCCGGTGCGGCACGCCGGTGAGGTAGGGATGGATCGAGATCGCCATCACCCGCGGCGCCGTCGCGCCGTCCTGGTACAGACGGTCGAACTGATCGCGGCCGCGCCTCAGGATTTCGTCGGAGGGCCGCTGCTGCACGGCGCTGATGACGACGTCGTTGACCTCGACCGTGTAGGGCAACGAGACGATCTCGCCGGCGCGGGTCCGGATCGGCACGGGCTGCTCGTCGAGGACCCAGTCGGCGACGTACTCGATCCCCGCCTCGGCCAGAAGGTCGATGGTCTCGTCGGTCTCGGTGAGGCCCGGGCTTTCCCAGCCGCGCACGGGTCGGCCCGTGAAATCCGAGATGAGCTTGACGGTGTCCTGGATCGCGCGGCGCTGGTCCTCGACCGTGTGCATCGGCCGCTGCACGAAGCCGTGGCCCATGAACTCCCATCCGGCGTCGCGGGCGGCGGCGCAGGCCTCCTCGTAGACCTCGCAGGCGGTGCCGTTGACCGCGAAGGTGGCCTTGAGCCCGCGCGCCCCCAAGGCCTCGATGAAGCGCCAGAAGCCGACCCGCATGCCGTACTCGTGCCAGGCCCAGTTCGGCAGGTCCGGCAGGAGCGGCTGGCCCATGGGCGGCGGCAGGACGGCGCGCGGCATCGCCCGCGCGGGCGACCAGTTCTCGACGTTGACGATGGTCCACACGGCGACCCGCGCGCCGCCGGGCAGGCGCAGCGGCGGCCGCTTGTGGATCGGCCGGTAGGGCACGCGGGCCCGGAAGCTCGCCCCCGTCTCGTCCGTCATCGTCCTCTCCCCTTCGGGCCCGGCCGATGCTATCGATACGGTCTAGGTAGGCCCGGCCGTCTCGCGGCATAACATGTCCCGCCGGCCGTTCCAGCTTCGAGCAGGCTTGCGAAACCGACCACGGGGAGGAAAATCCATGAGAGCGGCGATCTGCGCGGTGCTTCTGTCCATGCTGTCCGGCGTCCCGGCCCTGTCGGCCACCTTCGTCTACGTCTCCAACGCCGAGGACGGCGACATCGGGATGTACGCCATGCAGGCGGACGGCTCGTTGAAGCCCGGCCAGCGCTTCAAGGCCGAGAAGCTCGTCATGCCGATGGCGGTGAGCCCGGACAAGCGCTTCCTCGTCGCCGGGGTGCGCTCGAAGCCGTTCCAGGCTTACACCTACGGCATCGACCGCACGTCGGGCGCGCTGACGCCCGTCGGCACCGGGCCGCTCGCCGAGAGCTTCCCCTACATCGCGCTCGACCGCCGCGGCCGCTTCCTTCTCGGGGCGTCCTACGGCGGGCATCTCGTGAGCGTGAACCCGGTCGGCGCGGACGGCAAGGTCGGCGACCCGATCCAGACCGTGCCGACGGCGCGCAATGCCCATTCGATCCTGACCGACAACACGAACCGCTTCGTCTTCGTGCCGCACCTCGGCACCGACCAGGTGTTCCAGTTCCTGTTCGACGAGAACACCGGGCGCCTGACCTCGAACACGCCGCCGCTCGTGCAGATGAAGCAGGGCACGGGCCCGCGCCACATCGCGGTTTCGCAGGACAACCGCTTCGTCTACGTGCTGAACGAGCTCACCGCCACGGTGACGACGCTGTCGCTCGACGCCAGCACCGGGCTCCTCAAGGAAGGCGACTCGGCCTCCGTGCTGCCTCCCGACACCAAGCTCGGCCCCGGCGTCCCGCGCGGCGCCGTCGGCACGCCCGGCGCGAACCAGGCGCCGCGCGACACGGCGAACGACGTCTGGGCCGCCGACCTGCACATCACCCCGAACGGCAAATTCCTCTATGCCTCCGAGCGCACGTCGAGCACCATCGGGGCATTCCGGGTCGATAGCGCGACGGGCAAGCTCGCCTTCATCGGCAGCACGCCGACCGAGAAGCAGCCCCGCGGCTTCGCCATCGACCCGTCGGGCCGCTTCATGGTGGTCTCGGGCGAGCTGTCCGACATGATCGCGGCCTATGCGATCGACGCCGAGACCGGCGCGCTGAAGCCGGTCGGGCGCTACCCGACCGGCAAGGGCTCGAACTGGGTCGAGATCGTCGCCTTCGACTAAGGTCCGCGTCCGGAGCCTTCGGCCGTCCGGCATCAGAAAACCGGATGGCCGGCGCCAGAATATATGATTTCGGCGCGGGGCCCGGGCTCCTTAAAGACGGGCCAGCGGGAGCGATTGGGCGATGAAGCTCGGCTTTTTCACGATGCCGATCCACCCCCTCGGCAAGGACTGGCGCCAGTCCCTCGCCGAGGACCGGGAGGCCTTCGTGCTCGCCGACGAGCTCGGCTTCACGGAGGGTTACGTCGGCGAGCATTCGACCGACCAGGCCGAGAACATCACCTCCGGCGCGATGTTCCTCGCGACCCTCGCCGGGGCGACGAAGCGCATGAAGCTCGGCACCGGCACCGTCAACATGCCGAACAGCCATCCGGCCCGGATCGCGGCCGAGATCGCCATGCTCGACCACCTCCTCGACGGACGCTTCATCTTCGGCATCAGCCCGGGGGGCCTGCTCTCCGACGCCGAGGTGTTCGGCAACCTCGACGCCGACCGCAACGCGATGTTCGTGGAGGCGATCAACCAGGTGCTGGCGATCTGGGCGGGCGAGCCCCCTTACGACCTCGACGGCAAGTATTGGAAGGTGACGACGAAGCGCACCTTCATGCCCGAGATCGGCCAGGGCTTCCTGCCGAAGCCCCTGCAGCGCCCGCACCCGCCGATCGTGGTGACGGCGGTCGCGCCGTTCTCGAAAGGCGTGACCGAGGCGGCGGCGCGGGGCTGGGAGCCGATCTCGGCGAACTTCCTGATGCCGCAGTGGGTGAAAAGCCACTGGCCGAAGTACGTCGAGGGCTGCGAGCGCGCGGGCCGCCCGGCCGACCCGGCGAACTGGCGCGTCGCGAAGAGCATCTTCGTCGCCGACGACGACAAGACGGCGAAGGCCTACGCCACGGACCCCGACGGGCCCTACCACTTCTACTACCGCTCGCTCTTCACGAAGCTGAAGAAGAACGGCCGCATCGAGCTGTTCAAGACCCGCCGCGACATGGCCGACGACGAGGTGACCCTCGAGATGGTCTGCGAGAAGCTGATCATCCACGGCTCGCCCGGGAAGGTGACGGACGAGCTCTTGGCCTTCCGCGACGAGGTCGGCGGCTTCGGCACGCTCCTCTACGCCGGCAAGGACTGGCGCGACCGGGCGCTTTCCCGCCGCTCCATGGTGCTGATGGCCGAGAAGGTGCTGCCGGCCGTCGACGCGGCGGCGTCGCGGACGAAGCCGGAGGCGGCCGAATGACCTTCGTTCCGGTTCCCGGCGCGCGGCTCTTCACCCGCGTCGACGGCGCGGAGAGGGCGCCCTGGCTCGTCCTGTCGAACAGCCTCGCGGCCGACCATTCGATGTGGGAGCCGCAGATGCCGCTCCTCGCCGCGCGCTACCGCGTCCTGCGCTACGACGCCCGCGGCCACGGCCAAAGCGACGCGCCGGAGGGGCCCTACACCCTCTCCATGCTCGTCGACGACGTGGCCCGCATCCTCGACCGTTACGGGATCGAGCGGGCGAGCTTCATGGGCCTGTCGCTCGGCGGCATGACCGGCCTCGGGCTCGCGCTCGGGCACGGCGACAGGCTGGAGAAGCTCGTCTGCTGCGACGCGCGCGCCGACGCGCCCGAGCCTTACGTCAAGGGCTGGGACGAGCGCCTCGCCGTCGTCGAGCGGGAAGGCCTCGCAGGCATCCTCCAGGGCACGGTCGAGCGCTGGCTCGTGCCGTCCTTCCGCGCCGCGCATCCGGAGGTCGTGGCGAGCGTCGAGCGCATGATCCTCGCGACGCCGGTCGCGGGCTACAAGGGCTGCGCCGAGGCCCTGAAGCGCCTCGACTACCTCAAGGACTTAGCCCGCATCGCCGTCCCGACCCTCTTCGTCGTCGGCGCCGAGGACATGGGTGCGCCGCCGGACGTGATGCGCCGCATGGCCGAGGCGGTGCCGGGCGCGAAGCTCGTCACCATCCCCGACGCGGCGCACCTGCCGAACCTCGACAACACGCTGGCCTTCAACGAGGCGCTCGCGGGGTTCTTGGGGCTGCAGTGATTCAACTCTCCCTCCGGAGACATCTGCGAAACTCCTCTACGGGCCGGCGACCGGAGAGACGCTCGCCGAGCTCGCCGCCTGATGGCACGCCCAATACATCACGTGTCTCCGTTCTCGCCCCGGCGACGGACCGTCGCCAACCTGATCGGCAGACGACAGCGATGGAGAGTCCACAGATGAGGGGAGCCGACCATGTCGCCCGCGCGCTCGAGCAAGCCGGCGCGCAAGTCCTGTTCGCGCTCTCCGGCAACCACATCATGCCGATCTTCGACGCTGTCCTGGAGACCGGCATCAGGATCGTCCATGCCCGTCACGAAGCCGCGGCGGTCCATATGGCGGACGCCTGGGGGAGGCTGACCGGCGAATGCGGTTTTGTCCTCGTCACCGGAGGACCGGGGCACAGCAATGCCGTCTCGGGGCTCTATACGGCGAGAGCCGCCGAGGCTCCTTTGGTGCTCCTGTCCGGGCATGCCGCGGCCGGCGAGCTCGGGCGCGGCGCCTTCCAGGAGATGGCGCAAGTCGAGATCGCCGAGCCCCTCGCCAAAGCCTCGTGGATGGCGACCTCAGCCCGCGGGCTGCGCGACGACATCGCGCGGGCGGTTCGGCTCGCGACCTCGGGCCGGCCGGGGCCGGTGCACGTGAGCTTGCCGATGGATCTCCTCGAGGCGGAGTCCGACCAAGGCCCTGCCGCGCCTGTCGCGGAGGAGCGGCCCGTGCTGAGCGACATGGCCGAGCGCGCCGTCCTCGAAGCGCTGGGTTCCGCGGCGCGACCCGTCATCCTCGCCGGCCCGCTCCTCTGCCAGCCGTGCGCCGGCGATCTCCTGAAGCGGCTCTCCGCCGCCCTCGGCGTGCCGGCAGTCGGGATGGAAAGTCCACGCGGCCTCAACGATCCGTCGCTCGGGGCCTTCGGCGAGGTGCTCGGGCAGGCCGATCTCATCCTGCTCCTCGGCAAGCCGCACGACTTCACGCTGCGCTACGCCGAGCCGCCGTTCGTGAACGCGGACTGCCGGTTCGCGGCGATCGATCCCGATCCGGCCATGATCGACCGCGTCGTTCGGGAGAAAGGCGCCCGGGTCGTGCTGACCGCCACTGCCGAGATTCGCTCTTCGGCGGAACGCCTCTGCGCCCGGACCGCGTCTGTGGGCCGCGACCCCGCATGGCATCGAAAGGCCATGGAGGCGGCCGCCTTCCGACCGCCCCAATGGGAGGAGATCGCGAGCCGGCGCGGGGAGAAGCTGCATCCCGTGGAGCTCTGCCGGGCGGTGCAAGCCGCGATCGATTCGCGGCCCGGGACGGTTCTCGTGTGCGACGGCGGCGAGTTCGGGCAATGGGCGCAGAGCCTGATCCGATGCCCGGACCGCATGGTCAACGGCGTCGCGGGGGCGATCGGGGCAGCGGTGCCGTTCGCGATTGGAGCCGCCGCCGCCGAGCCGGACAGGCCGGTCGTCGCCATCTCCGGAGACGGCGCGTTCGGCTTCCACATGGCGGAGTTCGACACCGCAGTGCGCTACGGACTGCCCTTCGTCGCGGTGGTCGGGACCGACGCCGCCTGGAACGCGGAGCATCAGATCCAGCTGCGCGCGTACGGCCCGCAACGGGCCCACGGCTGCCAGCTCCTGCCGACCCGCTACGACGAGGTGGTGCGCGCGCTCGGCGGGCACGGGGAGTTCGTCGAGGCTGCCGACGAAATCGCGCCGGCGCTGGAGCGCGCGTTTTCGAGCCGCAAGCCCGCTTGCGTCAATGTGCTGATCCGTCAGACCGCCGCGCCGACCATACGGCGGCCGACGCCAAGCCGCGCCTGACGGCCCCCGGCCGCCTGGGCGCACAGCCTCACACCGAGCAGTAGCGCTCCTGGATGTCGCGGTCGGCGAGGAGCGCCCGGGCCTCGCCTTCGTGTACGATCACGCCCTGGTCCATGACGTAGGCGCGGTCGGCGAGCTGGAGCGCGCGCTCGACGTTCTGCTCGACGAGGAGGAGGGTGACGCCCTGGCGCTTCATGCGGGCGAAGAGCTCGAACATCTCGTCGACGAGCACCGGCATGATGCCCTCGGAGGGCTCGTCGAGCATGATGAGCTTCGGCTCCGCCACCATGGCGCGGGCGATGGCGAGCATCTGCTGCTCGCCGCCGGACAGCGTGTCGGCGGCCTGGGACAGGCGCTCCTTGAGGCGCGGGAAGGTCTCGGCGATGCGGTCGATGACCTCGGCCTCGCGGGCGCGGTTCGGCGAGGCGACGAGGCCGAGGCGCAGGTTCTCCTGCACGGTGAGGCCGGGCACGATCCGGCGCTCCTCGGGCACGTAGGCGAGGCCGTACGCGAAGCGGCGGTGGGTCGGCTCGGCGAGGATCTCCCGGCCGCCGAACACGACCTGCCCGGTGCGGCGTTGGACGAGGCCCATGATCGAGCGCAGCGTCGTCGTCTTGCCGGCGCCGTTGCGGCCGATGACGCAGACCGCCTCGCCCGCCGCGACGTTAAGCGACACGCCCTGCAGGACGTGGCTTCGGCCGTACCAGGCGTTGAGGTCGCGCACTTCAAGCACGGCGCTACACCGACTGGCCGAGATAGACCCGCCGCACCTCCTCGTGCGCGCGGATGTCGTCCGGCGCGCCCTCGGCGAGGAGGCGTCCGTGGTGGAGCACGAGGATGCGGTCCGAGATGCCCATGACGAGCTTCATGCGGTGCTCGACGAGGATCACCGTGCGCTCGCGGTTGAGGCGCAGGATCAGGTCCATCATGGCGCGCGCTTCCTCCGGGCTCATGCCGGCGGTCGGCTCGTCGAGGAGGAGGAGGCGCGGGTCGCAGGCGAGCGCGACGGCGATCTCGAGGCTGCGCTGGTCGCCGTGGGCGAGGCTCTCGACGGGCTCGTGCCGGCGCGCCGCAAGGCCGACGATCGCGAGCAGTTCCTCCGCCCGCGTGACCAGGTCCTGGTAGCTCTCGCGGCGGGTCCAGACGTCGAAGCGCGAGCGCATGGCCTGCGCCGCGACGCGCACGTTCTCAAGCACCGAGAGCTGCGGGAAGAGGTTCGTGATCTGGAACGACTTCGCGATGCCGAGGTGCGCGAAGCGGTGCTGCGGCTCGCCCGTGATGTCGCGGCCCTCGAAGAGGATACGGCCCTCGCTGGGGCTCAACGATCCCGAGATGAGGTTGAAGAAGGTGCTCTTGCCGGCGCCGTTCGGCCCGATGATGGCGGTGAGGCGCCCGGGCGGGAAGTCGGCCGTCACGCCGGAAAGCGCCGTGAAGCCGCCGAAGCGTTTCCCCAAGCCCTCGACGCGCAGGATCGGCGCGCTCACCGGCGCACCCACTGGACGAGTGAGCCCCAGACGCCCCGCGGGAAAAAGAGAATCAGCAGCACGAACAGGGTGCCGACGACGAGCTGCCAGTGGACGGTCACGACCGTCACGACGTCCTGGAGGAGGAGGTAGAGCAGCGCGCCGAGGAAGGGGCCGAAGAAGGTGCCCATGCCGCCGAGCAGCGTCATCATCAGCACCACGGCGGAGGTGAAGTAATGCAGCGTCTCGATCGGAACGATGGAGAGGTGGATGGCGTAGAGCGCGCCGGCGAGGCCGGAGAACAGGCCGGAGAGGATGAAAGCGAGCCAGCGGGTGCGGTTCACGTCGTAGCCGCAGGCGGCGGCGCGGCGCTCGTTCTCGCGCACCGCCTCCAGGACGGCGCCGAAAGGGCTCTCGAGGATGCGCGAGAACACCCACATGGCGAGCGCCACGATCGCGAGGATGAGGTAGTACTTCACCGTCGGGTCGACGATCGAGAGACGCGCCCCGAAGAGGTCGATCGCCGGCACGTTGACGCCGCGAAGCCCGTCCTCGCCGCCGGTCAGCGACACCCACTGGAACACGACGTAGTAGACGACCTGGGAGAGGGCGAGCGTCACCATGGCGAAGTAGATGCCGCGCGAGCGCGTCGCGAACCAGCCGATCACCACCGAGGCGATGCCGGCGACCGCGACCCCGAGCGGCAGGCCGACGAACCACGGCACGCCGAACTTCGCGATCGGCACGCCGCAGCCGTAGGCGCCAAGGCCGAACAGGGCCGCGTGGCCGAAGGACAGCATGCCGGCGTAGCCGTAGATCAAGTTGAAGCCCATGGCGAACAGCCCGAAGATCAGGATGTTCACGGCGAGCGCCTTGTAGGGCGCGAGCCACGGGAACAGGGCGAGGAAGACGAGGGCCGCGAGCACGCGGTGACGCATGACCGCGGCGACCGCGGGCGCCGCGCGCACCCGCCAATCCGTCCCGTCCGCGGCCTGCATCTGCGCCATCAGCCGAGCACTCCGGCGCGGCCGAAGAGGCCGCGCGGGCGGAAGATCAGGACGAGGGCCATGAGGATGAAGATCGACAGCGTCGCGGTCTGCGGGAAGTAGAACGAGGTGAAGCTCACGGTGACGCCGACGAGGAGGCCGGCGACGACGGCGCCCAAGAGCGAGCCCATGCCGCCGATGACGGTCACGACGAAGGCGTCGACGAGGATCGGGATGCCCATCTCGGGGAAGACGCCGCGGATCGGCGCCGCGAGCACGCCGGCAAGGCCCGCGAGCGCCACGCCCGCGCCGAAGACGATGAGCCACACGCGGGCGACGTCGACGCCGAGCACCTGCACGATCTCCTGGTCGAGCGCGCCTGCCCGGATGATGAGGCCATAGGGGGTCTTCTCGAGGAAGAACCAGAGGGCTGCGAGCACCACGGCGGTCACGACGATGAGGAATAGGCGGTAGGTCGGGAAGAAGAACAGGCCGAGGTCGGTCGCGCCGGTGAGCGCGTCCGGCGCCGGGAAGGGAATGCCCTCGGTGCCGGCGAGGATGCGCACCAAGTCGAGGAGGATGAGACCGAGCCCGTAGGTGAGGAGGAGCGGATAGTCGATGCCGCGGCCGTAGAGCGGGCGCACGAGGAAGCGCTCGGCCAGCATCCCGAGGCCGCCGACGAACAGCGGCACGGCGAGGAGGGCGAGCCAGAAGCTGCCGAAGAGCCCGAGCGCGAAGGCGCCGACGTAGGCCCCGAGCATGAAGAACTGCCCGTGCGCGAAGTTCACGATGGTGAGGAGCCCGAAGATCAGCGACAGGCCGAGGGCCAAGAGCACGTAGATCGAACCGAGGGCGAGCCCGGTGAAGAGCTGGAGCAGGAACAGGTCGAGGGTCATGAGGTCGATACGCGGCGCGCCTTTGCCCTCCCCCTTGCGGGGAGGGCCGGGCTCCGCGAAGCGGAGCCGGGGTGGGGGTCGGGACGCACGTCCGTTGGGAAAGAACGAGGCGCTTGCGGGCGGCCGCGGAGCGAAACGGGGTTACGCCGCGCCCCGGCCCTGCGACCCCCACCCCGGCTCGGGCTTCGCCCGAGTCCGCCCTCCCCGCAAGGGGGAGGGAAGAACGCACCCTGCATCGACACGCTCACGCCTTGTGGCCGAGCTCCTCGCAGGTGCGCAGGACCTTCTCGTCGCCCCCTTGCGTCTGCACGACGTCGAAGATGTCCCACTTGCCCTTGACCTGCCCCTGCGGCTTCGACTCGATGACGAGCACGGATTGCACGGCCTGGTGGTCGCACTTGCGGAAGTACTGCTCGCCCTTGCCGGCGTCGTACCGGATCGCCTCCATCGCGGCGATCACGGCGTCGGCGTCGACCGAGCCGGCCTTCGTCACGCCGGCGAGAAGGCCGGTGACGCCGGCGAAGCCGAGCGCGCCGTAGGACGACGGCACGGCGTCGCCGTGCTTCTTGCGGTAGGCGTCATTGAAGCGCTTGGCCGAGGGGTGCTTGTCCTCGAGGCCCCAGTAGTAGTTCGTGCCGCCGACGATGCCCTCGAACGGGCCAGGGCCCCCGGCGATGCGCTGCGTGTCGAGGAGCACCGGGTAGACGATCTTCATCTGGCGCTTCACGCCGAAGTCGCTCGCCTGCTTGATGGTGTTGAGCTGGTCGCGGCCGAAGTTGATGACGACGAGGATGTCGGGCTTCGCCGCCTGGATGCGCGGGAAGAAGGTCGAGTAGTCGGCGGTGCCCAGCGGATGGCGGATCTCCGCCACCTCCTCCATGCCCATCTCCTTGGCGACCCGGCGGAAGCCGCGCAGCATCTCGTGGCCGTAAGCGTAGTCGGCGAGGAGATAGGCGACCTTCTTGCCGAACTTGCCGAAGGCGTAGCGGCCGACGGCGCCCGAGGTCATGTGCGGGTTCAAGGCCTCGTGGAAGGTGTACTTCGTGAAGTCCGAGGCCTCGTTGATGGTGTCGGACTGGCTGATCGAGTTGTAGATCACGCCGCGCTTCGTCGCGACCTGGTTGACCGAGAGCTGCACCGAGGCCGAGAGCGAGCCGCAGACGAAGTTGACCTTCTCGTTCTCGAT
>DASVPW010000086.1:0-35076 GCA_036389455.1 Beijerinckiaceae bacterium | reverse complement strand
GCGCGCGGCCCGCCGCGACGGCCTCGGCGTCGCCGAGCTCGCCTCCGGCGAGCACCAGCGCCGCGCCGATCCCGGCCGCGCCGCCGTAGAAGCCGTGCGGCGCCGCCTCCGCGTGCGCGCCGGCGCGCGCCGCCGACTGGCGCAGCGCCGCGCGCGCGGTGCGGCGCAGCAGCCCGTCGCCGGTGCGCGCGGCGGCCTGGGCCAGGAACCAGCCGATGCCGGACGTGCCGCCGTAGAGGTCCGGCCCGGCCGTCGCGCTGGCGGCGGGGTTCTGCGTCGGCATCGTCGGCACCGCGTCGAACCAGGTGCAGCGCTCGCCGCTCCACAGGGCGCGTCGGGCGATGCCGAAGCCGATCGCCGCCGCGGCCTCGACGGCGTCCTGCGGCGCGATGACCGGCATCATGCGGCCTCATCCTCGGGCAGCGCGTCCAGCCGGTAGGGATAGCGCGAGGTCGGATTGCGCTCGAGCCGGTCGAGCTCGAGGCCGTAGGCGGTCAGGCGCTCGCGCAGGATCGCGAGCCGCGCCTCCGGCTCCTTCGCGCCGCGCTCTTCCGCCCACACCAGCCCTTCCGCCACGAGGCTGCAGCGGTGCATGCCGAAGCTCTCCCGCGTCGGCGGACTCTCGGCGAAGGCGAGGCCGGGGGCGAGCTCGCGCGTGAACAGCGGCACCGGCGGCCGCAGGCTGCCGCGCACCGCGCTGTACGTCGCCGCGATCGCGTCGCGCGCGGCCTCCACGTCCTCGTCGTTGAGATAGAGCACGCCGGCATCGGTGCGCCCATAGCCCGCCGGATCGACCGGGACCTTGGCCTGGAACGGGATGCGGCGGCGCTCCAGCCGCGCGCCGATCTCGCGCAGGAACGGCGCGGCGCCGTCCGGCGCGAGGTCCCAGTAGAAGCGGACCTGGCGGCCGGTCTGCGGGTCGAAGCCTTGCCGCCCGCAGACGACGTAGTGGCCGGCCGGGCCGGTCATCATCTCGCGCATCGGCACGAGGCGCACCGGCAGGCCGGGGGCGATCGCGCCCGCGAGCGGAACGATCTCGTTGAGCATGGCGAAGCGCTGCTGCTGCGCGGCGTTGGCGATCCAGACGCCGCCCGCGTCGGCGCGCACCACGCTCCAGCCGTCCTGATGGCGCTGCACGACCGGGTTGGCGGCCTGCAGCGCCGCGAGGAAAGCGGTGGAGTCGGTGCCGGCCGGCCGCTCCGCGCCGGCCGGCAGCAGGCTGTAATGGTCCATGTAGAGCGCGATAGCGAGGCCGCCGAAAGGGTCGCGCTCGCCCGCCGCGGCGACCTCGCGCTCGGCGCCGCGCAGGCTCGTCACCCGCGCGAGGCCGGGCGACGGGAAGGAGACGGCGGCGACGATCGCGCCGAGCTGCCGGTCGAACGGGATCACGCCGCGCGCCCCCAGCGTTCGCGCGAGGCTTCCGGACGGGTGAGCAGCTCCAGCCCCATCTGCAGCAGGGCGGGCGTGTGGGGATAGATCTGGTTGGCGAACTGGGTGCCCTCCAGGCACGTCTGCACCATGCGGGCGCCGGCGAGCCGCAGCAGCGCGACGCGCGGATCGGCGAGGTGCGCCGGCGGCGGAAACGCCTCGACGTAGCCTTCCCACAAGGCGTCGATCAGCGCCTGCGCGCGCATCTGCGCGGCGGCGAGCGATTCCGGCGCGGCCATCGGATTCGGCATCAGCAGCGAATGCACGATGCCGGCGACGTCCCACAGGCCGTCGCCGAGCCCCGCGATCTCCCAGTCGATCACGCGCACCGAGCCGTTTTCCAGGATCAACACGTTCGCGGCCTTGGCGTCGCCATGCACGATATGGGCGTCGCGCCAGTCGGCGCGGGCCTGCGCCAGCGCGGCGAGCGCGTCGGGCCGTTGCAGCAGGGCGGCGACGATCGACTGCGCCGCCGGCGTTCCCGGCACGTACGGCGACAGCGGCGCGCCGAGGGTCAGCACCCAGGCGATGCCGGTGCGGAACAGGCGCCGGGTGCGTTCCTCGCGCAGCACCTGCGAGGCCGGTCCGTGCAGCGTGCCGAAGGCGCGGCCGACGTCGCGCAGCAGCCGCGGATCGAGAATCGCGCCCGCCATCTGCTTCGCCATCAGGGAGTCGGAGGCGGCGATCAGCTCGATGGTGAGCACCTTGTTGGGCTCGTCGTAGTGATAGTACTTGGGCATCCACGGCGCGAGCACCGCGAACACCGGATCGTGGACCGAGAGCCAGAAGATCGCGGCCTCGGTCCACATCGTCGCGGCGTCCGGCGTGTTCGCGTCGCGCGGCCGCTTGACGATGTAGCAGGGCGCGCCGGGGCGCTCGATCCGCACCAGATGATTGCGCCCGAGGTACTCCGATGCCGTGATGCTCTGCGCCACGAGGTCGTCCGGCGTCAGCAAGCCCAAGCGGATGAGATGGTGCAGGGCGTCGCGGCGCGTCAGCATGAGGGTCCGCCGGGCGGCGCAGGGGCGGGAAGCGAGAGTGCAAACACCAAGAACAACCTAATGTTGAAATTGCTGCTAGAGCTTGTAGACTAGGTGCCTTAGCGTTTCAGTTGCAAGTCATTAGCCGCGTTTCCTGCAACCGCAAGCCCCTGGTGGTGCGCCATGGCCGAGAGGAAGCAAACGAAGATTCGCTACGACGATTTCATCGGCAACATCCAGCCCGATCCGGCGAAGCCGGAGCCGACGATCATGCTCTCCGGCTTCGTTGGCCGGGGCGGCGGCGAAGGCGCCGTCCGCATCTATCCGGACCCCTCGCTCGGCACCTGGTATGATGTTCCCGAGACCGACATCGTCCACACGCTCCCGATTCCGGATTCCAAGCTCGGCGGCTCCCACGTCTGGGTGCGCGCGAGCGCGCAGATCAAGCCGGGCGCGGCGGCCGCAGCCGCGCAGCCGGCACCCGCCGCGCAGCCGGCCGTCGGCATCACGCCGCAGCCCACGCCGGCGACGCACTGCTTCATCTGCCCGCCGCCGACTCAGAACTGCACCCCGGCGACGATCTGCACCTTGCACGGCCACTGCCCGCAGCCGCCCACGCCGGCGACGATGTGCCTGATCTGCCCGCCGCACCAGACCCTCGCGACGTTGTGCACGCAGCTTTGCACGTACCCCGGCCTCGGCTGTCCGCCGCCGGGGTTCACACAGCCGGTGGTCTGCGGCGTGCTGCCGCCCAGCTTCGGCTGCGCACAGGGCGCGGCGGGTGTAGCGGGCGCCGCGGACGCGCGGCTCGCTCCGGGGCAGGGAACCCTCGGCCCCACGGGGACCTTCGGGTGCACCGTCTGGCATTGTCCGACCCTGCAGACGAACTGGTGGGAGTGCCACACCCGCGCGCCGGGCTGCACGATCCACATCTGCCTGCAGGCCGGCGCCATGGCGCCGGCCGCGGCGGCAGTCGGCCCGGCGAACACCGTCGCGACCGTGTGCACGCAGCCGCCGGGCTGCCCGCCGCACACCGTGCACAACAGCCTGTGCATCTGCCCGACGCCGAGCGCCGTCCATCAATGCGGCCAGGCCCCCCTGACCCCGGCGACCGTGTGCACGCAGCTCGGATGCACGTTCGTCGGCTGCACGCCGCATTGTCCCGGCGGCGGTGGGGTCACGCCAGCGACCGTGTGCACGATTCCCAACTGCTTCCCGACCCACTTCGTTATCTGCCAGACGCCGCGGACCGGAGTCTTCAACCCGTTCGGCGGGTAGCAACGCCGGGGCGGCGCCGCAGGGCGTCGCCCTCGCCCCTTCGGCCTCGCATCCACGGGGAAAGCCATGGCCGCGCCATCGGGATCGAAGATCCGCTACGACGACTTCATCGCCAACGTCCAGCCCGATCCGGCGAAGCCGGAGCCGACCGTCATGCTGTCCGGATTCGTCGGCCGGGGCGACGGCGAAGGCACTGTCCGCATCTATCCGGACCCCTCGCTCGGCATTTGGTACGATGTTCCCGAGGCCGGCATCGTGCACAGCCAGCCGATCCCCGACGCGCCGCTCGGCGGCTCCTACGTCTGGGTGCGCGCGAGCGCGCAGATCAAGCCGGGCGCCGCGGCGGCGGTCCCGGCGCGCGCCGGCACCGGAGGGGGCGGAACCGACCCGGAGCCGACCCCGCCGTCGATCATCTGCCCCACGCAGGTGTTCTGCCCGACGCAGATCCTCTGCCCGACGGAGATCTTCTGCCCGGCGCCGCAGCCGCCGGCCGCCGCGGGCGCGGCTGCGCCCGCCGCACAAGCAGCGCCGCCGCAGTTCGGCCAGACGGTCGTCGCCTGTTCATGGCTGCCTTGCGACCAGACCCAGTACTTGTGCTGCACGGACGCGAAATTCTGCACCTTCTGGAACTGCACCTACCGCGGCGCGGCCGCCGCGATGCCGCAAGCCGCGGGGCCTGCGGCTCATGCCGCCGCGGCGCCGCTGACCATGCACCTGTCGTTGTGCATCTGCGATGCTCCGGCGTTCTGCGCCAATGGCACCGGCGCTGGCGGCACCGGGCCGGCCTGGACACGCGGCGGAACGACCTGCACGATTCCGTCGCTGGTGGCCTGCACGACCGTCACGACGATCTTCACGACGCCGGCGATGCCGGCCGCGGCCGGAATGGGAACCGGCATCTTCAACCCGCTGCTCGCTGCGCCGCCCATGCCTGCTGCCGTCGCTGCGGCCGCGGCGCCCGCGCAGGCCGGCCTGCCGCATCACACCCTGCCCCTGTGCACGCAGGGCGCCCCGACCGTCTGCGGCTGCACGCCCGGAATCGCCTGCATGGCGCCGGCCGCACAGGCGGTGCCGCAGCAGGCCGCCTTCCAGCCGACGCCGAGCGCCGTGACGCTGTGCTGCCTGCAGGCGCAAGCGGGCTTTGGACACCCGACGCCGCAGACGCATTGCTTCGTGTGCGATCCGGCGGCGCCCGTCCATCAGGCGGCGCCCGCGTTCGCCACGCCGGTCGGGTGCACGGCCGCGAGCTGCCCCTGCCTGATGGCGCAGCCGCCGGCCGCGGCCGCCATGGCGCCGACCCCGACCGCGATGACGCATTGCGTCCACTGCCTGCCGCAGACCGGCGCCGCGTGCCCGCCGCCGACCGCGCTGTGCCAGGCCGGAGCGGCGCCGCAAGCCGCGGCCTTCTCGCCGCTCACGATCTGCTTCGGCGGCGCCGGGTGCCCCCCGCAGAGCCATATCTGCACGCAGATCGGGTGCGCACCGCCCGGCGGCCACACGGCGGCGACCGTGTGCACGCAGCTCGGCTGCACGCATGGGTTCGTCTGCCCGCCGGGGCGGACCGGGATCTTCACCCCGTTCGGCGGATGACGGACCGAGGAAGGCCTCTACGGCGACGCGGGCGCGATGACACCGGTCGAGAATGAGCGCGCCAGCGGCGGCGCGAGGCCACCTCGCGGATCGGGCGGCCGAGCCGCCCGCCGCAGCTGAAAGCCTTTAGGCCTTTAGGCCTTCAGGCCTCGGCGCGCTTCTTATCGAGCTCGCGCTTCAGCGCCCCGGCCTTCGTGGACAGCTCGGCCTCGGAGGCCTTGGCCAGGAAGGCGTCGAGGCCGCCGCGGTGCTCGACCGTGCGCAGCGCGTTCGCCGAGACGCGCAGGCGCACGGAGCGGTTGAGCGCGTCCGACTGGAGCGTCACGTTGACGAGGTTCGGCAGGAACTTGCGCTTGGTCTTGCGGTTCGAGTGGCTCACGAGGTGGCCCGAGAGCACGGCCTTGCCGGTCAGTTCGCAACGGCGCGACATGGTCTTGATCCTCGAATGGCAGGTGCGGCCGCTGCTTCCCGGCGGACGCGCTCTTTGAGCCCATCCACGGCGGCCGGACACCAAAAGTCCTTTGGGAGAGGCAGGGCTATAGAGTGAAACCGCGGCCCGCGTCAAGAATTGAGAGACGGCGAAGCTCGCTTTTCGGCAGGCGCGCCGTCACGATTTGCCCCGATTCGGGCGGGACAACGGACCGTCGAGCAAAAAGGGCCGCGGATGCGGGTTGCGATGACATGGCGGCGGGGAGCCCTGGCGAAGGTGCTCCCAAGGGCGCTCCCGAGCGCGCTCGCCGTCCTTTGGGCGGCGGCGCCGGTCGGGCTCGCGCCGGTTGGCCTGTCGGCCCCCGCCTTTGCGGCCACGCTCGAGGTTCATTACGGACTCTGGCTCGCCGGCCTGCCGATCGGCTCGGCCGAGCTCAACGGCGCCTTCGACGGCCCCCAGTACCGGCTCGACCTCAAGGCGCGGCTCTCCGGCCTCGGCGCCCTCGTCGGCGGCGACGGCAGCGGGACCGCCTCCGGCGCCATGACCGGCCCGCGCCCGACGCCGTCCGCCTTCGCGGCCCGGGCGCGCACCTCGGCCGGCGAGCGGACGCTGCGCATCGGCCTCGCCTCCGGCAACGCGGTTGCGGTCGACATCGACCCGCCGCTCGAGGACAAGCCGGACCGGGTGCCGCTCGCCGAGCTGCACAAGCGCGCCGTCATCGATCCCCTGAGCGCCGTCGTCGCGCCGGCCGCGACCCGGGGGGCGCTCACCGATCCGGCGAACTGCAGCCGCACGGTGCCGGTCTTCGACGGCGCGACCCGCTTCGACGTGGTGCTGTCCTACGGCGGCACCCGTAACGTGGAGAAGGCGGGCTACAGCGGCCCCGTCCTCGTCTGCAACGTGCGCTACGTGCCGATCGCCGGCCATCGCCTCCACCGCCCCGGGACGAAGTTCATGGCCGAGAACCGCGACATCTCGGTCTGGCTCGCCCCGGTCGAGGGCGCCCGCGTCCTCGTGCCGTTCCGCATCTCCGTGCGCACGATGATCGGCACGAGCGTGGTCGAGGCGACGCGCTGGTCGGCTGCCGGCGCGCAGGTGATCCCGGCCGCCGGTCAGCGGCTTCGTAACCCTAAACCGCAGTAGGCGGGGCGCCCGGGGGCTCGATCGGCTACACTTGAGATTGAGCTTTTCGGAGTGCTCCATGCGTGCCGCGTTCCTCGCCCTCTTCGTCCTCGCGCCGCTGCCCGCCGCCGCCAACACCACCGGCTGCGGCGGGAACGCCTTCACCTTCGCCGAGGTCGTCGAGGCCCGGCCCGGAACCCGCGCCGCGGGCCCGGTCATGTCGGTCCCGGACAGCCTCTGCGCCGACCTCGTCGAGGACCGCAAGCCGGCCGTCGGCTCGCTCAACCTCCAGATCGGAGACCCGTACGGCCCCGCGACCCGCAGGCGCGGCACGACTGGCCGCGACGGAACGGCCCGCTAGAGCGGGATGACTTTCTTCGAGTCGTCATCCCGCTCTATCTCTTTGTTCGAGCATGATCTTTCCGAAAACCGGTTCCCACTTCTCGGGATCATGCTCTAGGACCTGTCCGGGCGGTCGTCTCGCCGCCGGCGGGAGAGGTGCGCTCAGCGGACGCGCTTGACGCTGCGGATGGCGCCGTCCGGGAGCTCGCCCTTCTCCTGGCGCTCCTTGGCGATCGGGCCGGCGAGGTAGTCGTCGTTCGGGCGGCCGTGGCCCTCGATGACGAAATAGGCCGTGCGGCCGTCCTCGTAGTTGGCGGCGAACATCACGGAGTTGGGGCGCACGCTGCGGCGGAAGGGGGACATCCACGACCTCTTGCACGACCTTTGCCCCAATATGGGCGCCGGCCAAGCCTGGCGCAACCGGCGCCGGAGCACCGGCCGGGCATGCCTCGAGGTGGGATGGAGGTCGCGCCCGCCGAAGCGGGCGAAAGCGGCTAGCGCGGGCGCCGGTCCTCGATCGCGCGCAGGGCGACGCCGATCTCGCGGCCCCTGTGCCACACGATGTCGGCCTCGTAGGCCTTGCCGGCGGAGGGGATCTCGAGCCGGAAGCGGTCGCTCGGGATGCTCTGGGGCTTGATGAAGCTCAGGCGCGCGCCGGTGCGCGAGAGGTCCTTGACGGTGCACCAGCGCTCCTCCCCGGACAGGGTCGCAGCGATCCGGCCGGGCACGAAGGCGCGCTCGCGGGGCTCGGTTCTCTTGTTCGACATGGAGGCGGACCTTGGTCGGGCTGATCTCTTCGAGGTCCACGATAGCCGGAACAGGTTTCCGCGAGGTGAACCGCCGAAAGCCGGATCGGCCCTCAGTGCGCCCGCCCCGGCGCGAGGTGGAGGTAGGACCGGGTCGAAGCCGGCAACCTGCTCGAGGCGAGACGCGTCGACGACCGTCAGCACCTTGCCCTTGAGATGACGAGCGGAGCGAAGGGACGCTCGCGCGAGCTGTTTTCCTGTTCGTCCGCAACCTTAAGGCGGGTGCGAGGAAAGGGCCGAAACACGGAGATTCCCAGGTTTAACCTTTGTTGGTTTCGAACCTGTCGTTATTCTGAAAGATGATTGACCCAAACCGTGCGGCAGACTATGCATGAGTGCAGCATGAATACTTTATAGAGGTAATGATTAACATAGGTTAATCAGTTTTGGACTATCGGTACGTTTGACGACACAGGAACCAAAGCATCCCGACCGGGTTTCGATTCCAAGATCGTAAGAACCGCCTTCATCGCCAATGCGGCCCGTTTTCGGCCGCGCCGCACATAGGGTGACAGGATGCAGCTCGCCGTGGTCAGCGAGGCCCCCGTGGTCCTCGACGATATCCGTCAGGACCTTTTCGCCGCGCTTCCGCATCTGCGCGCCTTCGCGATCTCGCTCACTGGCGATGTCGACCGCGCCGACGACCTCGTCCAGGAGGCGGTGGTGCGCGGCCTTTCGCACCTGCACCAGTTCCGGCGCGGGACGAACTTCCAGGGCTGGATGTTCACGATCCTCAGGAACCAGTTCCACTCGAACTACCGCAAGCACCGGCGGGAGATCGAGGATACGGACGGCGCCTACGCCGCCAAGGTCGCGATCCCGCCGGAGCAGGGCGCCCATCTCGACTTCAGCGACTTCCGCGACGCGCTCGCCAAGCTCTCGCCGGAGCAGCGCGAGGCGATCCTCCTGATCGGCGCCGAGGGCCTGACCTACGAGGAGACGGCGGTGATCTGCGGCACCAAGGTCGGCACCATCAAGAGCCGGGTGAACCGCGCCCGCAAGCGCCTCGCCGAGCTCCTCGGCCTCGACGAGATCGAGGAGATCGGCCCGGACCGCGTCGTCCAGGCGGCCCTGCGCGAGGAAGCCGGCTTCCGGGCGAGCGCTTAGCGCCCAAGGTCCGCCAGCCTTCGTCGCTCACTCCGTCAGCGGGCGCGCCTCCTCGGGGAGCATGATCGGAATCCCGTCGCGGATCGGGTAGGCGAGCCTCGCCTGGCGGCTCACGAGCTCCTGCCTCTCGGCGTCGTACTCGAGCCGGCCCTTCGTCAGCGGGCAGACCAGGATCTCCAGGAGCTTGGGATCGATGCGCGTGGCCTCGACCGGGGTTCCTTCCGACATGTTCGCGCTCCGCTACTGCAGGGTGGGCTCCGGGCCGCCCGGGCCTTGGGCACGGGCGAGCTCGATCTCGGTGATGGCGACGAGCACCTCGGCGCGGGTCCTGAGGTCGGGGGCCTCGAGCAGCGCCTGCTTCTCCCGCGGGCCGAACGGGCTCATCATGGCAAGGGCGTTGACGAGAGCCTCGTTCGGAGCCTGCTCGATGCTCTGCCAGTCGACCTTGAGGTCGCGCGCCGCCACGAACTCGCGCAGCGCCTCGAGGACGGCCGGCCGGTCGACCTCGTCCTCCCCGGCCCGGGCCAGGAAATCGGCCGCGAAGGGCTGGGCGCTCACCCGGCACAGGCGGAACGGGAGCGTGGTCGGGACCTCCTCCTCGACCCGGAAGCGGGCGATGCCGGTCAGCGAGATCAGGTAGCGTCCGTCGCCGGTCTCGGCGAATTGCGTGATCCGGCCGGCGCAGCCGACCCCGTAGAGCTTCGGCACGGACGGCGTGCCGCCCGCCTCCTCGTCGGGCTGGATCATGCCGACGATGCGGTTCGTCCGCAGGGACTCGTCGACCATCGCGAGGTAGCGCGGCTCGAAGATGTTGAGCGGCATCTGCCCGCGCGGCAGGAGGAGCGCGCCGGCGAGCGGAAACACCGGGATCACGTCGGCGAGGTCCTGCGGGCCCCGATAGGCGACGTTCATGGCCATGGTCCGCCCATTGCCGCGCTCCGGGCCTTTCCGTCTCAGGCGAACAGGACCGAGGACAGGCGCCGGCGCCCGAGCACCGTCATGTCGTCGGTCGGCCCCCAGGCCTCGAAGAGCTGGACGAGCTGCTTCCTCGCCGCCTCCTCGTTCCAGCCGCGGTCGCGGCGCACGATCTCGATCAGGTGGTCGATCGCCTCCTCGCGTCGGCCGCGGGCGTTGAGGGCGAGCGCGAGGTCGAAGCGGGCCTGGTGGTCGAGGGGGTTTTCCGCGACGCGGCGCTCGAGGTCGCCGGCGTCGCCGAGGGAGGCCGCCTGCTCGGCGAGCTCGATCGCGGCGCGGGCGCCGACGACGGCGGGATCGCTCTCCTTCCCCTTCGGAGCCATGGCGAGGAAGCGCTTCGCCCCCTCGAGGTCGCCGAGCTCGAGGTGGAGCTTGGCGAGGGCCGCGACGGCGGCGACGTTCTCCGGATCCTGCGCCAGGATCGCGGCGTAGAGCTCGGCCGCGCCGCCGGCGTCCCCTTCAGCCGCCCGCGCGTCGGCCTCGGCCAAAAGATCCTCGGCCGGGCTCGGGCCGGCGGGGCCGACGAGGCGCTCGATGAAGCCCTTCACCTGGCTCTCGGGCAGCGCGCCCATGAAGCCGTCGACGGGCTTGCCCTTGGAGAACGCGATCACGGCCGGGATCGACTGGACGCCGAGCTGGTCCGGGATCTGCGGGTGCTGGTCGATGTCCATCTTGACGAGCTTGACCTTGCCGCCGGCCGCCTTGACGGCCTTCTCGATCACCGGGGCAAGCTGCTTGCACGGCCCGCACCAGGACGCCCAGAAGTCGACCAGGACCGGCTGCTTCATCGATTCCTGGATCACGTCCTGGCGGAACGCCGCGGTGGTCGTGTCCTTGACGAGCCCGTCGGCGGCGGCGGGGGTCTGGGCGAGCATTTTCGTGGCCTCGAACTGGAACGCGGGGCGAAAAGGGTGTCACGGCGAAGATGGGGACGCGGCGGCCCCGCCGCAATTCTCCGGCGGCGGCTCGGGCAGGCGCATGACCCGTGGCGCGTGCCCGGTCGCCTCGAAGAATTTCTGCAGGTCCGCCCGGGAGACGCCGGTCGTGGCGGAATTGACGAGAGGATGGAAGTTCACCGGATCGTGCCGCATCAGCGCCTCGTCGAGGACGAGCGACACGCGGCGCTCGCGGTCGTTGATCAGCGCGAACGGGGTGACGGAGCCGGGCTCGACGCCGAGAACCTCGCCCAGAAGCTCGGCCGAGCCGAAGGACAGGCGCCCCGACGCCCCGAGCGGCTCGTGCAGGCGCTTCAGGTCGATCCGGGTCTCGGCCTCGGCGACGACGAGGAAGAGGCGGCCCTTCCTGTCCTTGAGAAAGAGGTTCTTGGAGTGGCCGCCCGGGATCGCCTCCTTGATGGCCCGGGACTCGGCGACGGTGAACACCGGGGCGTGCTCGCAGGTCCGCGCCTCGATCCCGAGGCGCTCGAAGAGCGAGAACAGGTCGGCGGGGGTGGCGTGCGGCAAGGCGGGCTCCGGGCGCCCGCGCTTCTAGCGGGCCGGCCGGGGCTTCTCAAGGGAACGGCGCCGGGCGTTGCGGCGAGCGGGCGCGTCGCGGCTCTTGCAAAACCGCACCGCATGAGGCACATGAGGCGCCTCGCAACGGCGTCGTCCGGGCCTGCCCGGCCGGATCCGCCGCGGAGCGCGGGTGTAGCTCAGGGGTAGAGCACAACCTTGCCAAGGTTGGGGTCGAGGGTTCGAATCCCTTCGCCCGCTCCAATCAACCACTTGCAATTGTTAGGCTTTCGAGTGGGGCATTAGCCCAGCAGCCCCGAGTGGTTATCCAATTTGTGGCAGCGTGAACGCGCGACCCGCCGCGGGATTAGCTGCGGCGCCCGAGAGAGCGCCCGGGTCAGAACTTCACGAGCACCTGGCCTTTGACGCCGTGGTCCGAGGCCCGGCTGGCGAGCTGGCCCGCGTAGGCGGCCGTTAGCGTGACCGCGTCCGAGACGCGCCAATCGACGGCCGTCTCGTTCACGAGGACGTCGCGGGCGAGCGGCACGCCCGAGATGGAGAACGGCGTCGCCACGCTCGAGCGGAAGGCAAGCAACGCGTCCGGGCGCAGGTCGCCGAAGGCGTGGCGCCAGCCGGTCATGCCGCGGATCACGATTGGCGCGTCGAAGGGCTGCCACTCGGTGCGGAAGCCGACCGTCGTGTAGCCGACCTCGGTGTCGCGCGCGAAGCCGACGAGCGCCGCCGCCCCGCCCGCTTCCGCGAAGCGGTCGCGGTGCACAGTCAGCGCGGTCGCGCCGACGAAGGGCTCGACGATGCTGTTGGCGAACAGGCGGAAGCGGTACCCGAGCTCGCCGAAGGCCTGGGCCGTGTAGCCGTCGTAGGCGGCGCGCGCGAGGTCGTTGAACCCCGGGAAGACGATGGCGCGGCGCGTGTCCGTGCGCTGGCCCGCGAAGGAGGCGCCGAGCCGCAGGTTCAAAGGCCCGAGCGCCGTGCCGCCGTAGATCGCTGCGAAGACGCTGTCGGTCGATCCCGATGAGAGCCGCGCCGGCGCCTCGAAGGTGGCGCGCTGGAAGCCCGCCGCGACGCCCACCCGGGTCGTCCCGTCGAGCGTCGCGTCTGCGCCGAGGATGAAGCCGCCCGTGTCGCGCTCGAGCCTGACCGCGTTGCGGTCGCCCCGCGTGCTGCCCCAGGTGCCGAAGGCTTGGCCCCAGACGCCGAACGCCCGCGGCTCGACGATGCGCGCCGGGATCGGCTCCGGGCGCGGCGAGCGTGCGCCGAGGTCCGCCGCGGGCGCGCCGAACACGATCGGCGCCGGGCCCATGCCGCCCAAGGCTTGCCAGAGCCGCCCCATGACCGCGTCGCGCACGAGCCGGCTACCCTCGACCGCGGAGTTCACCTGGCTCGCATGGATCTCGCCCGAGAGCGCATCGAGCGCGGCAGGAATCTGTGCGTCCTGGAGGCGCTCGAAACCGGGAAACAGGCCTCCTCCGCGGTTGAAGATCGAGTCGAGCGTGCCACCGACCGCGCGTTCGTTGGGTGTGAGTGCAAGGATCGGACGATTGGGCTGCGGCTGCGGGTCGGGTGTGGGTGGCGGGACGATCTGGGACGTCAACGTCACCAACAAAGCATCCGTCGCCGAGTACTGCAGCTCAGCTCTGAGAAAGCTCGGGAGACCGGTCGTGCTTAGCGCATCGAACGTGCCGTTGCGGGCACTGGCCGAAAGAATGGTGTACGAGTTAGAGGTGAACGAGCCCGGTCCGAACACCGCGCTCACGGTGCCGGCGAGGTTCGCCGTGCCGGAGACATTCGTGCGGTCGGCCGCGGTCGAGGAGACATCGACGACATACGTGCTGTTCGGGGCAAAGGTGAGATTGCCGTTGACGGTGAACGTGCCGATCCCCCCGCCCGCGGCACCCGGCGACAGCGTCCCGCCGCTCGCGATGGCGGTCGACCCGACCGTCCCGGCGCCGCCAAGCGTCCCGCCGGAACCCACCGTCACCGCGCCCGGAAGTGTGGCGTTGACCACGAGCCTGCCCTGCTGGATGTCGATCGGCACGGCTTGCCCGTTGCTGCCGGTGAGGGTCCAGGTCGAGTCGCCCGTCTTCTCGTACTGCTCGAAGCTCTGGATCGGGCCGATGTTGAAGGCGCCGTTGCCCGCGCCGCCGAGCCGCAGCACCTCCCGCCCGGCGCCGCCGACCACGTTGCCGTTGATCACGCTGCCCGGGAGGAGCGTGAGCAGGTTCGTCTGGCCCGCCGGAAGGTCGGCGAACCTGATCGCGGTGCCGCCCGTCCCGGTAAAGGTACCGGAGTTCACGATCGTGCCGCGATCCTCGAGCGAAACAGCCAAGAGTCCTGAGACTGTGCCGGCGTTCGTCAAGTCCAGCACGGTCCCGAGCTGAGTGGTGATCGGGCCGGACGTCGCTCCCGCGAAGTTCGAAATGGTCGCGACGCCTGGGGTCGGCTGCTGGGAGCCGGCGCGAATTCCAGACGACAGTGTGCCCGAGTTCGCCACTGTCCCGCCGATCATCTCGACCCTGCCGGTGATCGTCCCGGTGTTGTCGAGCGTTAGGGTCGAGCCCCCGGGGGAGGTGTGGCTTAGCCGGCCCTCGATTAGCCCCGAGTTAAGGACGCGCAACGACGGACTCGTGGAAATGATGCCGAAGGCCCCTGCGACCGTGCCACGATTGTTGACCGTGCTCCCCTCGCCCAACGATATCCCGGCCGTGTTTCCGCGGACCTCCGCATTCGCCTCGACCGTCACCGTGTTCTGGTTTCCGAGCGCTATTCCTTGGGCTAGGCTCCCGGTGCCGGTAACTGTGGCTCCTGAGAGGACGTTCACGGTCAGCCCGTTATTGGAGAACGTGCCGTAGCCGGCCCCCAAGGTGCCACTGCCGTTCTGGTTCGTGGTCGTGCCCGTGCAAGTGACCGTTGTGCCCGGCGGTGGCTGCGGAGGGGGGGCGCTGCTCGCGGGCGGCGTGCAGGCCGCCTCGGCGGCGGTGCTGACCAGCACGAGCGCCGTCGAGCATAGGAGGAATCTCGCAAGCCGCGTCACTTGGCTTCGCATCGTGGTGGCTCCGCCCGGACGCGCGTCGCGCGCCGCCCGAGCGCCGACTCCGAAGTCCCGAGCGGAACTCTACCAGGGCTTCGGCGGGGGACAGCCGGAACTGGGAGACCGCAGTTCGAAATACCTCGTTGTGGCAGTGCGGCCACAGTCGAGGTGGCCGGATTTGGCCGGATGGTGCTAGGCTCGGCGTCCCGAACGGCTCCTTCTCCCAGGGCCCTGGCGCGTGTGGACCACGAAGTGGAGTCGAGGGTTCGAATCCCTTCGCCTGCTCCAAATTTCCATCCGTTTGGCCCGAGCCTGCTGCGTCACGTGGCTGCCGCGTGGGCGCGCCCGGAAACCGCGCCCGTCCCGACAAATCTTAACGATCATTAAGGACTGTGGCGCGGACGCCCTTGTCCCCGTCCCGGGATCGTGTGAAGCTCGGGTTCGAGACCGATGGGGGTCTCCGTCATGCGTGATCCGTGGCTCAACGGCCTGCGCGTCCTCGTCGTCGAAGACGAGGCGGTGATCAGCCTCGTGATCTCCGAGGAACTCTTCAGCTATGGCTACGAGGTCGCCGGGCCGTTCGGGCGCAGCGCCGAGGCGCTCGCCTGGCTGAGGCAGAACAACGCCGACCTCGCGATCCTGGACTACCAGCTGAAGGACGGCTCCTGCCTGCCGGTCGCCCGCGAGCTCGCCCAGCGCGGCATCCCCTTCATGGTGTTCTCGGCGAGCTATCCCGGGCTGAAGGACCATCCGGAGCTGCGGGACGTCCCCTGGATCGGCAAGCCCGCCTCGATCGACACGCTGCTCGACAGCCTCGACGACCTGACCACCTCGCCGGCGGCCGTGACGCATTTCTCGGCCCGCGCCCTGACCCTTTGAGCGCGGCGGCGGCAGTCGCCGCCCCTTCGGCATGACGATCCGATGAGCGCCTTCGACCGGGACGCGGCCGAGCGGCTCCTCCAACAAGTCTTCGCGCCCTGGGTGCGGGATCTCGGCCTTTCCGTCGAGCGGATCGGCCCCGAAGGCGCCGTGCTGCGGATGCGCTTCTCGGAACGGCTCTGCCGCGACAACGGCGTCGTCTGCGGCCAGGCCTTGATGAGCCTTGCCGACACCGCGATGGTGTTCGCCGTCTCGGCGGCGGCGGGCGGCTATCGCGCGATGACCACCGTGGACCAGACGGTCCATTTCCTGCGGCCGGTCGCCGGGGCCGACGCGCTGGCCGAGGCGCGCGTGACCCGGCTTGGGCGCACGATGGCGTTCGGCCAGGTCGTCGTCGCGGCCGAGGGCGACCCCCGCCCGGCCGCGACGGCGCAGACCGCCTACGCGCTCCTCGCCGTCGACGCTTGAGGCGGCGTTTCCCGGCGCGCCACCACAGGATCGCCACGAAGCTGCCGCACCCCGGCGGCATCTGAAAGGAGGGGCGGCCCCGAAAAGCTCCTCATGAAGGACGAAGGCCGCCGTCAGGCCGGTGGGACTCGAGAGGATCGATCACGCATGACCATCATTCGCCGCTTTCTCCTGGCGCCCTCCTTCGCGCGTCTCGTCCGCAGGGAGCGCGGCTCGGCGCGGGTGACCGAAGGCTACTTCGCCACCCAGTCGGGCCGGAACTCGCACGTGCTCGTCGAATCCGGGCAGTGCCACCTCGTCCTGGTCACGCCCGAGGACGGCGCGGCTCCGAGCGAGGAGCGCACCGAGGTGCCCCGCGCCCACGCCGACGCGCTCCTCGACGTCTGCGCCGGCAGGACCGTCTACGAGCGCACCCGCGTGGCGATCGGCGGCGCGCGCGAGGCCCTCGTCGACCGGATCACGCATCCCGGCGCCCTCGACCTCGTCTCGGTCGAGTTCGAAGCCCGCGACGACGCTGCGGCCTTCCTGCCGCCGGCGTGGTTCGGTCCCGAGGTGACGGCGGACGAGAGCTTCGACCGCCGGGCGCTCGCGCTCGCGGGCCTGCCCGCGGTCGGCGAGGTCGCCCTGTCGGACGCCGGCCTGGACGCGCTCCTCGACATGCTCGAGGACCGCTTTGGGCGCACCCGGTTCGCCCCGGCTCCGGCTGCCGCGCCGGCGCGCCGGGCGACGAACGACAGCGCGGTCATCGACGCGCTCCGCCGTCTCGCGAGCCCCGACCAGCCGGCCGAGCCCGCCGCGAACGCCGCGCGCCCCGCCGCGCCCGATGCCGTCGAGGACGCCGCCGCGCGCCCGCTGTCCCGGCGCAACTTCCCGGCCCGCGGCGAGGGCGAGACCGAGGCCGCGAGCCCGGACGCCGGTGCCGACGCCCGCATCGACGACGTGCTCGCGAGCCTGTCGCAGGCGCTCGGGACCCAGCCGGAATCGGAAGGCGAGGCGCCCGCGCCGGCGATGCCGGACATCGAGCGTTCGGCTACCCGCCTGCGCCGCTTCGGGGCCTGAGGGCTCCTGCCCTCTCCCCGCCTGCCGGGGAGAGGAGCCGTGCCGGCGGCGGTTTCCGTCCGGCGCGTTGAGATCGGCCCTCCCCCGTGCTAGCGCGGGCTGCCGGCGCATGAAGACCGGCGCCGCGAGATCCCGCCCGCGATGCCGCGAAAGCTCCTCCCCGTGTCCGGCGACACGCTGCCGGCGGTCCGGCGGCTGTGGCGGGACTGGATGCGTCCGCACCGGGGCGAGCTCGCGGCCGTCGTCGGGCTCGTGGCGCTCGTCGCGGGCGCGACCGGGCTCTACCCGATCCTGATCAAGGCGGCCTTCGATGCGTTCTCGACCCGGGACGAGCGCGCCATCCTCTTCGCGCCGCTGCTCGTGATCGCGGTCACGGCCGTGAAGGGCTTCTCGCTCCTCGGCCTCACCGTCCTGACCAACCGGGTCGTGACGCGCATCGAGGCCGACATGCAGACGGCCCTCTACGGGCATCTCATTGACGCCGACCTCGCCCAGCTCGGGCGCGAGAGCCCGGCGGCCCTGACCCAGCGCTTCACCACCGACTTCGCCTTCATCAAGGAGGCGCTGACCCGCCTCTCGACCGTGTTCCTGCGCGAGGTCGTCACCATCGCGGCGCTGATCGGGGCGATGCTGTGGATCGATCCGGTCCTGACGCTTGCGGCGGCGGTGGTGGGGCCGTTCATCCTTCATCCGATCGCGCGGCTCGGGCAGAAGCTGAAGCGGGTCGCGACGCGGCAGCAGGAACAGGTCGGCGAGATGGCGAGCCTCGTCTCGGAGAGCCTCGCCGGCGCCCGCGTTGCCAAGACCTACGGCCTCGAAGGCTATCTCAAGGGCCGGGTCGCGGCGGCCTTCGACGGCATCCGGCGCCTCAAGATGAAGAGCGCGAACGCCCGCGGGCGCCTCGATCCCCTGCTCGAGGCGGGCGGCGGGATCGCGGTCGCGGCCGTGCTCGTGCTGATCGGCTGGCGCATCCTCGACGGGCGCTCGACCGTCGGCGACTTCACCGGCTTCGTCTCGGCCCTGATCCTCGCGGCGCAGCCGATCCGGGCGCTCGGCAACCTCAACGCCATCGTGCAGGAGGCGGGCGCGGCGCTCACGCGCACCTTCGCCAAGATGGACGAGGCGCCCGAGATCCGCGACCGCCCGGGCGCCGCGGCGCTCGCCTTGACGGCAGGCGAGGTGCGGTTCGAGCGCGTCCGCTTCCGCTACCGCGACGACGCGACGGCGCTCGACGGCGTCGACCTGACAGTGCCGGCCGGCAGGACCACGGCGCTGATCGGGCGCTCGGGCTCCGGCAAGTCGACCCTCCTCTCCCTCGTGCCGCGCCTTTACGACGTGACCGAGGGCGCCGTCCTGATCGACGGCCAGGACGTGCGCGACGTGACGCTGGCGTCGCTTCGCGCCGCCGTCGCCGTGGTCAGCCAGGACGTGGTGCTGTTCGACGACACCGTCCGCGCCAACATCGCCTTCGGCCGCCCGGGCGCGACCGAGGCCGAGATCGTGGAAGCCGCGAAGGCGGCGGCGGCGCACGACTTCATCGTGCGCCTGCCCGAAGGCTACGCGGCGCAAGTCGGCCATGGCGGCAACCGCCTCTCGGGCGGCGAGCGCCAGCGCATCGCGCTCGCCCGCGCTTTCCTGAAGGACGCCCCGATCCTCCTCCTCGACGAGGCGACGAGCGCGCTCGATGCCGAGTCGGAGCGCCTCGTCCAGGGAGCGCTCGCCCAGCTGATGCGCGGGCGCACGACCCTCGTCATCGCGCACCGGCTCTCGACCGTGCGCGACGCCGACCTGATCGTCGTCATGGAGGAGGGCCGCGTCGTCGAGGCGGGCGCGCACGACATCCTCATGGCCCGCGGCGGCCCCTATGCCCGCATGCAGCGGCTCCAGGGCTTCGACGGCCTCCTCGACGACGTCCCGCCGGCCGCCTGAGTCGCGTCACTCCCGCCGCATGATGCGGTCGACCACGAACTCGGACCAGAAGCTCGGGCGGAAGTCGCGCATCAGGGCGTCGGGGTCGTAGATGCGCTCGACCCAGTCCGGGAACGGGATGCCCTTCGCCTCGCCCTCGACCCGGTAGCGCTCGAAGAACGCGTCGAGGATGCCGGTGCGGGCGAAGCGGAAATGGCCGTAGCGCAGCGAGAGCTGGGAGAGCGCCTCCCGCACCGTGCGCCCCTCGTGCAGGACGAGGTAGAGCGCCGCGACGAAGCCTGCCCGGTCGGCGCCGGACTTGCAGTGGATCACGGCCGGGTATTTCAGGCCCGCGAAGAACGCCTTGGCCTCGAGGATCGTGTCCCGGTCCGGCGCCTCGCGCGAGCGCACCACGAACTCGACGAGGTCGAGGCCGAGACGGTCGCAGGCCTCCTTCTGGAGCTGCCAGGAGCCGTGCTCGCGCCCGCCGCGCAGGTTGATGACCGTGCGCACCCCCTGACCGGCGAACCAGGCGAGCTGGTGCGGCGCGGGCTGCGCCGAGCGCCACAGGTTCGGCGTGACCCGATGGCGGTTGAGGTAGAACAGCCGGAAGGCGCCGTGGTCGACGAGCACCATGTGGGCCCAGGCGCGCAGGCGCGCGACGCCGCCGCCGACCGGCCGGTCCCACCGGGCGATCCGCGCCATCCGCCGTGCGTAGCGGAGCTCCGGCTTTAAGAAACGGTTAAGCACTCTTCATCAATCTTAATGCGCCGGGATCGAACTCCTGGATCGGCGGACCGGGATGAGCGGAGAGCGCGCCCTTAGCAGCGATGCGCCTTTCGGGCAACGAGGCGGGCCCGGCCGCAGTTGTGTCCTTTCGACAACGCTCCACAGGCCGGTGCGGCGCGGCACCGCCGGCGCGCTTCCCCGCAGCGTATCCTTGGCGCAGATTTCGCCACGCCAGACAAGCTTCATCGGAGTGCGCGTCCTCTCGAGCTCAAGGCCTCCACAGGTCCGATCGCCATGAAAGAACTCGTCATCAGCATCCGCCGGGCGCGCACGGAAGACGCCGCCGCCCTGTCCGGAGTCTTCGATTCGGCGTGGCGCGAGGCCTACCAGGGCATCATCCCGGGGGTCGCGCTCGATCGCATGATGGCGCGGCGGGGCCCGCGCTGGTGGCTCTCGACGATCGGTCGCGGGCGGCCGCTCGTGGTGCTCGACGTCGGCGAGACGGTCGCGGGCTACGTCTCCTACGGGCGCTGCCGCGACCGCGCGCTGCCGGCCGAGGGCGAGATCGACGAGCTCTACCTCGCCCCGGAGTACCAGGGCGTCGGCTTCGGGACGCGCCTGTTCCGGTGCGTCCGCAACGACATGACCGACCGCGGCATCAAGCGCATCGCCGTATGGTCGCTCGCCGAGAACGAGCGCGCCCGCGCCTTCTACGAGCGCCTCGGCGGCAAGGTCGTGGCCGAGACCACCGACCGGGTCGCGGGCTCGAACCTGACCAAGGTCGCCTACCTCTTCCGCTGAACGCTATCGCGTCACCCACCACCAGGACGGCTGCTCGAACAGCGGCGCGGGGGCGCGCACGACGGCCTCGCCGCGGGTGGGTGCGCGGCGGCGGGCGGCGGAGCGGGCGCCCTCGGGCTGGAACTGCGGCCGGGCCTGGAATTGCTCCTGGAACTGTGGGGCCCACGGGCCGTCCTCGCCGGGCAGCAGGGGCGGGCGCGCGGCGTCGCGGCGGCGGACGGGCTTCGGCTTCGCCTCGACGACGGCGCGGGTGCCGTCGCTCGGGAGGCCGAGCGCGACCCGGATCTTGTTGTTGACGGCGTAGAGGTCGGCAATCTGGTGCAGCTCGCCCTTCTCGTCCGCCATCAGCGTGAAGTAGGTGAGGTGGACCGGGATCTTCTGGGGCAGTTTGATGGTGCGCTCGCCCTTGCCGATCAGGCTTCTCAGGCGCGCCTCGGTCCACTCGGAGCCGAGCACGAACTCGCCGAAGCGGAACGGCTGGTCGAGGCGCACGCAGCCGTGGCTGAAGGCGCGCTTCTGGGCGGAAAAGAGGTTCCGGTTCGGCGTGTCGTGCAGGTAGACGGCGTGCTGGTTTGGGAACATGAACTTGATGAAGCCGAGCGCGTTGCGCTCGCCCGGCGGCTGGCGCACCGAGAGGCCGCCGTCGCGGGTGCGCACGACCTGGTAGCCGCGCGACGCCGCGTAGGCCGGGTCGCCGTAGAACTCGTTCTGGAAGATCGACGGCGGCACGTACCAGGACGGGTTGACGATGGCGTGGTCCATCGTGTCCGAGAACAGCGGCGTCGGCGTGTCGGGCTTGCCGACGATGACCCTGGCCTCGTGGATGGTGCGCCCGTCGGCGACGAGGCGGAGCTTGAACTCCGGCACGTTGACCCAGATGTGGCGCCGGCCCATGTCGGCCGGGACCCAGCGCCAGCGCTCCATGTTGGCGAGGATGTCGCCCTCGAGGCGCGCCTTGGACGCATCGCCCCGGACCTCCGCGAGCTTCGCCTTCAGGGCCCGGTAGCCGGCGTGCGGCGGGTTGTAGGAGGCGAGCGCGGCGCCGGCGTCCTTCGCGGCGGCGAGCCGCGTCAGCACCGCGTCGCCGGCCGGAAGCTCGAGCTTCGGCGTGATGAGGCGCGACAGCCGCGCCGGGTCGACCCGGGCGCCGCGGGCGTCGCGGGCGTAGAGCACGGCCGCGGCCGAGAGCTTCAGCTCGGCGTCGGCGAGGTCGGCGGCCTTGTCGGCATGGGCGAGAGCCGGGACCGGATAGTCCGCCGGGTCGAGGCCGTCCTCGGCGGCGGCCTTGAGGCGCCGGATCACGGCCTCGCCGGCGGGCGTGAAGCCGCCTTCCTTCACGAAGAGCGGGTTGAAGTCGCCGAGCGCATAGAAGGCCGCGACCGCCTCGCGGTCCTTCTTCGAAAGCTTCGGAGCGAGCTGGACCTTCGGATCGGCGAGCCGGGCGGCGAGCATGGGACCGAGCTGGTCCGCGACCGTGAAGGCGACGGGGGCGTCGGGCAGGTCGGGCGGGACGATGTCGGCGGCCATCTCCGGGGCCATCCCGCCGGCCGCGCGGGCGGGCGCCTTCGGGGCGGGCTCGACCGCGACCGTCACCTCGGGCAGGGCCGGGAGGTCGAGCCGGTCCGTTGCCGCGCCCTCGATCACCACCGGCGCGGCGGGCGGCTCGGGCAAGAGAATCTCGGAGACGGGCTCCTCGGCCCGGACCGGCCCGGCCCAGGCGGCGATCAGGCCGACACCCACCAGATACGCAACCGCACGCGGCGCACTCATCCTCGACTCCTCAGCCGAAGGGGGCGAATCCCCGATCGGATCAGCGTCCCTTCTCACGCGGCAAGCGGCGGTGCGCTATCGCACCCCTGCAACACCAACGCCGGAACAAGCTCGGCCGTTCAACCGAAAGATCATCATACCTTCGGCGCAGCGCAAAGGATTACGCCGCGTCGGCCTCGCCCTCGCTTTCGAGGCCGAGGTCCTTGAGCTTGCGGTAGAGGGTCGAGCGCCCGATCCCGAGCCGGCGCGACACCGCCGACATGTGCCCGCGGTAGTGCTGGAGCGCGAAGCGGATGATCTCGGCCTCGAGCTCCTCGAGCTTGCGCATGTCGCCGGTGTCGTCGACGAGGCTCAGCGAGTGCGGGTCGCGGACCTCGACCCGGACGATCTCGCGGGCCGGCGGCGGCGCGCCTTCCGCGAAGGTCGGGGCCGGCGGGATGCGCAGCTCGAAGCCCTCGACCTGGGCCGCGATCTGCGGGAACTCGGCGAGCGTCAGCTCGTCGCCGTCGGCGAGCACGACCGCCCGGAACAGCGCGTTCTCGAGCTGGCGCACGTTGCCCGGCCAGTCGTAGCGCACGAGGAGCGAGAGAGCCTCGGCCGAGAAGCCGCGCACGCGCTTGCCCTCCTCGGCGGCAAAGCGCGCCAGGAACGAGCGCGCGAGGTCCGGGATGTCCTCCCGGCGCGCCCGCAAAGGGGGCAGCGTCATCGGGAAGACATTGAGCCGGTAGTAGAGATCCTCGCGAAAGCGGCCGTCCTTGGCGAGGTCGAGGAGGCTCTTGTTCGTCGCCGAGATCAGGCGGATGTCGACCCGGACCGACTTCTTGGCCCCGACCGGATCGACCTCGCCCTCCTGGATCGCCCGCAGGAGCTTGACCTGGGCGTCGAGGGGAAGCTCGCCGATCTCGTCGAGGAAGAGCGTGCCGCCCGAGGCCTCGACGAACTTGCCGACGTGGCGCTCGGTCGCGCCCGTGAAGGCGCCCTTCTCGTGGCCGAAGAGGATCGATTCGACGAGGTTCTCCGGGATCGCGCCGCAGTTCACGGTCACGAACGGCTTGCCGCGGCGGTCGCTCGAGCCCTGGATCGCGCGGGCCAGCACCTCCTTGCCGACGCCCGACTCGCCCTCGATCAGGACCGGGATGTTCGACTTCGCGGCGCGCTCGGCCAGGCGGATCACCCGGGTCATGTCCGGGCTCTTCGTCGCGAGGTCGCGGAACGAGAGCGTGCCCGAGGCGCGCCGGCGCATGCGCCGGATCTCGTCCTCGAGCGAATCGACCCGCATGGCGTTCTTGATCGAGACCTGCAGGCGCTCGGCCCCGACCGGCTTCACGACGAAGTCGATGGCCCCGGCCCGCATCGCCTGGACGACGGTCTCGATCGACCCGTGCGCGGTCTGCACGATGACCGGGGTCTCGATCCCGCCCTCGCGCATCCGGGCCAGCACGCCGAGGCCGTCGAGGACGGGCATCATCAGGTCGAGGACGACGACGTCGACCCGGCCGCCGTCGGCGGAGCGCAGGAGCGACAGCGCCGCCTCGCCGGTCTCGGCCATGATCGGCTCGTAGCCGAAGCGGCGCACCATCGCCTCCAGGAGCCGCCGCTGGACCGGATCGTCGTCGACGACGAGGATGGTGCCTGACATGTGAAGGGAGGCTCTCGCGCGGGTGTTTCGTTTCGGCGCGATGCTGCGGGACAACGGTAAAGCCGCTCTTAACGTGGGTTGATCGGGCGGGCATTGCCGCCATATCTCGTCAGCCCCTCCCGACGGATCCTTCGACATGCCCCCGAGCCTCGACCCTGCCCTGCGCGCGTCCCCGGCCGCCGCCGCGCGGACCGTCCCGAAGGCGGCGGGCTTCGGGGCGCTGCCCGAGTGGGACCTCTCCGATCTCTATCCGGCGATGGACGGTCCGGAGTTCGCCCGCGACCTCGCCCGGGCCGAGGCCGAGTGCAAGGCCTTCGCCGAGGCCTACCGGGGCAAGCTCGACGGGCTCGCCCGGGGCGAGGACGCGAGCGAGGCGCTCGGCGCCGCGGTCGTCCGCTACGAGGCGATCGAGGACCTTCTCGGGCGGATCATGTCCTACGCCGGCCTCGTCTACTCCGGCGACACCACCGACCCGAAGCGGGCGAAGTTCTACGGCGACACCCAGGAGCGCCTGACCGCGGCCTCGAGCGAGCTTCTCTTTTTCATCCTCGAGCTCAACCGCATCGATGACGCGGTCCTCGACGCCGCCATGCAGGGCGAGCCGCTCGCCCGCTACCGGCCGTGGATCGAGGACATCCGCAAGGACAAGCCGTTCCAGCTCGAGGACCGGCTCGAGCAGCTCTTGCACGAGAAGTCCGTCACCGGACGCGCCGCCTGGAACCGGCTCTTCGACGAGACCATCGCCAGCTTACGCTTCGAGGTGCGGGGCGAGGAGCTGACGCTCGAGCCGACCCTCAACAAGCTCCAGGATCCGGACGAGACCCTGCGCAGGGACGCGGCCGAGGCGCTCGCCAAGGTCTTCAAGGCAAACCTGCGCACCTTCACCCTCATCACCAACACGCTGTCGAAGGACCGCGAGATCTCCGACCGCTGGCGCGGCTTCGAGGACGTGGCCGATTCGCGCCATCTCGCGAACCGCGTCGAGCGCGAGGTCGTCGACGCGCTCGTCGCGGCGGTGCGTGAAGCCTATCCGCGCCTGTCGCACCGCTACTACCGGCTGAAGGCCCGGTGGTTCGGCAAGGACCGGCTCGAGCACTGGGACCGCAACGCCCCCCTGCCCAAGGTCGAGCAGCGCACGATCTCCTGGACCGAGGCCCGCGATACCGTGCTGACGGCCTATGCCGGCTTCTCGCCCCGGATGGCCGACATCGCCAAGAAATTCTTCGACGAGCGCTGGATCGACGCGCCGGTGCGTCCCGGCAAGGCGCCTGGCGCCTTCGCGCACCCGACGGTACCCTCGGTCCACCCCTACGTGCTCCTCAACTACCAGGGCAAGCCGCGGGACGTGATGACGCTCGCGCACGAGCTCGGCCATGGGGTCCACCAGGTGCTCGCCGCTCCGAATGGGGCCCTCATGGCGCCGACGCCGCTGACGCTCGCCGAGACCGCGTCGGTGTTCGGCGAGATGCTGACCTTCCGCCGCCTCATCGACCAGACCAGGGACCCCGTCCAGCGCAAGGCGATGCTCGCCCAGAAGGTCGAGGACATGATCAACACGGTCGTGCGCCAGATCGCCTTCTACTCCTTCGAGCGCAAGGTCCACCTCGAGCGCAAGAACGGCGAGCTGACCTCGGAGCAGCTCGGCGAGCTGTGGATGTCGGTGCAGGCGGAGAGCCTCGGGCCCGCGATCCGTCTCGGCGAGGGCTACGAGAGCTTCTGGACCTATATCCCGCACTTCGTCCACTCGCCGTTCTACGTCTACGCCTACGCCTTCGGCGACTGCCTCGTAAACTCGCTCTACGGGGTCTATCAGGATGCGGCGGAGGGCTTCGTCGAGCGTTATTTCGCGATGCTCTCGGCCGGGGGCACGAAGCACCACTCCGAGCTTCTGGCCCCCTTCGGCCTTAACGCCCGCGACCCGGCCTTCTGGCAGATCGGCCTCGCCATGATCGAGGGGCTGATCGCGGAGCTGGAGGCGATGGAGGAGGGCTGACGGGCCGGGCGGGTTCGGCCGCGGCCGACGGGATCAGCTCCCGCCGGCTCCGCTCCACATCCCGGCGAGGAGCGACAGGCCGAGCACCAGCACGAACGCCGCCGCGAGGAGCTCGAGCCCGGCGACGGCGGTCTCGCCCGATCCGCCGCGTCCGCCGGCGATTCTCAGCGCGAGCGCCTTGGCGAACACCGCGGCGGCCGCGACCGCGCCGGTCGTGAGGGCGGTGCCGAGCGCCATGGCGAAGGCCGCCGCGACGCCCGCCGCGAAGAGCCCCTGGGAGAGCGCGAAGACCAGCACCACGATCGCCCCGGCGCAGGGGCGGATGCCCGCGGCGAGGACGACTCCCGCCATCTCCCGCAGGCGTCCCAGCCGCTCGATTTTTTCAGGCGGCGGCAGGTGGACGTGGCCGCAGGCCTCGGCCTGTCCGGGCGCGGCGGCGCCTAGGGCGAAGCCGGCGATCCCCAAAAACTTCCCGGCCTTGCGCCAGGTCAGGACGGCGCCGAGCGCCGCGACCGCCGCGAAGCTTGCGACCTCGACCGCACCGGTCACCTGGCTCATGGTCGCGGCGGTCGCTTTGAGAACCACGGCGGCGGCGGCGACGATCCCGACTGCCACCAGCGCCTGCAACAGGGCGGCGGCGAGGGAGAGCGCAAAGCCCTTGAGGAGGGCGCGCTCGCTCGCCACGAGATAGGCCGCGATCACCGCCTTGCCGTGGCCGGGCCCCGCGGCATGGAAGACGCCGTAGGCGAAGCCGATGCCCATGAGGGTCCAGAACGCCGCGCCGCTCTCCTTGAGGGCCGACACCGCCCCTTGCAGGCTGCGAAAGAAGCCGCCCTGGAGCGCCAGGATGTAGGCCCCGATCCCGCTCGCCGCGGGCGCGGCCTCCCGCACCCCCATGCCGAAGGGATTCTTCTGGGGTGGCAGGGGCGGCGCGGCGGGAGCGAGGAGCGCCGCCAGGGCGGCGACGGCGGCGGCCACCGCCGCGACGGCGAGCACCGCGACCGCGAGGCGGATCAGCATGTGCGGCCGGCCCGTCCTCGGGATGGCCAGGGCCTGCGTCAGGGGCATGCCACGATGGCGCGGTTCGCGAAGTTCGAGCCGTAGTTCGAGGCCGAGGTCAGGGCCTCGAAGAAGGTCTCGGAGAGCTTCTGCTGCTGGGCGCCGTCGAGGGGCTTCGGCCGGGTGACGGTCGCGGCGCAGCCCTTGGGCGCCCCGGCGAGCCGCACGGCGTCCTCGCCCTCGGCAAGGCCGAAGGAGACGAAGAAGGTCGGATCGTACACCTCGAGGGACACGGTCTTGCCCTTGGCCGGTCCCTTGAGGGGGAGCACGAGGGACAGGGTCACCTGGTCCTTGTCCATGGTCATGCCGTAGTCGCGCGGGGCGTCGAAGGCCTGCTTCTGGCCGTTCACCTTGAGCACGGTGAAGTAGTCGAATTCGACGAGGCTCTCGGCGTTGATTTTGGCGAGCTCCTGGAGCTCGTCCGGGGAAAGCTTGCCGTCGCCGTTCTTGTCGAGCCCTTGGGTCACATAGGCGGTGTAGGCAGGATCGAAGGTCCAGACGTGCCGCACGCCGGTGACGCGCCCGTCCTCGGCGTAGACGATCTCGGCCTTGGCCGTGACCCACACGTGCGGATGCGCAAGCGCCGGCGAGGCGAGGCCGGCGGCGCAGAGCGCCAGGGCTAAGGCGAGGACGCGTGTCATGGCGATCCACCCGGGCGGACGCTGCTGCCGGGCAATGGTTAACGGAACCTCAACGGGCGGTCAGCCGAAAGGCTTCGGAGTTCTTCGATTCCACTGCGGCGAAAGCGAGGCGCCTCGATTGACGCCGCCGCCGGCCCCGCCCCACTCTGCCGGTAGTCAGGGAGGGCACGGATGCGGCGGCTCGAAGGCAAGGTGGCGCTCATCTCCGGCGGAGCGAGCGGGATCGGGCTCGCGGCCGCCCGGCGCTTCGCCGAGGAGGGCGCGATTGTCGTCCTCGCCGATCTGAACCGCGAGGCGGCCGAGCGCGCCGCCGGCGCCATCGCGGGCGCCTCGGTCGAGCCCCTCGACGTGACCTTGGACGACGATTGGCGCCGGGCCGCGGACGCGGTCGCGGCCCGCCATGGCGGCCTCGACGTCCTCGTCAACAGCGCCGGGATCGTGGCCTTCGGCTCGGTCGAGGACGTGAGCCTCGAAGATTGGCGGCGCACCATGGCGGTGAACCTCGACGGCACTTTTTTGGGCTGCCGCCACGGGGTGCGGGTCATGAAGGCGGGCGGGCGCGGCGGGTCGATCGTGAACCTCTCCTCCGTCTCCGGCATCATCGGCGGCCACAACATCGCGGCCTACAACGCCGCGAAGGGCGGCGTGCGGCTCCTCACGAAGTCCGTCGCCCTGCACTGCGCCCGGAAAGGCTACGGCATCCGCTGCAACTCGGTCCATCCGGGCTTCGTCGAGACGCCCATGCTCGACGAGGTCATCGGCCAGGGCCGCGATCCCGACGAGACCCGCATGAGGCTTAGGGCGAGCGTGCCCCTCGGCCGCAACGCCAGGGCGGAGGAGGTCGCCGCCATGATCGCCTATCTCGCCTCCGACGAGGCCGCCTTCGTGACCGGCGCCGAGCTCGTCATCGATGGCGGCGTCACGGCGATGTGAGCGGCGGCGCCTGCCGGCTCCGTGCCGCCGGTTTGATGCAGAAGCCCGACTTGATGCTTATATCCATGGCATCATGGTGGAGCATCGCCCCCATGAAACCATGCATGGTCGAGCATTCCGTTGACCGACGCGCCGGATTATGTCAGCTTTGCTGACCTAAATCGAAGCAGACCGGACCTCAACCCGGCGGATCGGCGTTGACACGCTCAGGAGGATACGGCCGATGGCCGATGCCCAGGTAGCCGCTCAGGCGCTCCGCGACGTCTCCCTCGACGACAAGTACGACCTCACGAAAGAGCGGGTCTTCATCACCGGCACGCAGGCGATCATCCGCATGCTGCTGATGCAGCGCGAGCGCGACCGCCGCGCGGGCCTGAACACCGCGGGCTTCGTCTCGGGCTACCGCGGCTCGCCGATCGGCGGCCTCGACCAGAACCTGTGGCGGGCCAAGAAGTGGCTCCAGGCCAGCGACATCGTGTTCCAGCCCGGCCTCAACGAGGAGCTCGCCGCGACCGCGCTGTGGGGCTCCCAGCAGGCGGAGCTGCGCGGCGACGGCCGGTACGACGGCGTCTTCGGGGTCTGGTACGGCAAGGGGCCCGGCGTCGACCGCACCGGCGACGTGTTCCGCCACGCCAACATGGCGGGCTCGTCGCGCTACGGCGGCGTGCTCGCCCTCATGGGCGACGACCACACGGCCGAGTCCTCGACGGTCGCGCACCAGTCGGAGTTCGCCTTCGTCGACGTGATGACCCCGATCCTGAACCCGGCGGGCGTCCAGGAGCTGATGGACTACGGCCTCTACGGCATCGCCATGAGCCGCTTCTGCGGCACCTGGACGGCGATGAAGTGCGTCAAGGACAACATCGAGTCGACCGCCTCGGCGGACGGCCGCATCGACCGCGTCAGGATCGTGATCCCCGGCGACGACGAGTTCCGCATGCCCCCGGGCGGCCTCAACATCCGCACCCCGGACGGCTTTCTCGAGCAGGAGGCCCGGCTCCAGGACTTCAAGCGCGACGCCATGCTCGCCTTCGTGCGGGCGAACAACCTCAACCACGCCGTGCTGTCCGGCGGGCGAAACCCCAAGATCGGCATCATCACGGTCGGCAAGTCCTACCTCGACGTGCGCCAGGCCATGGACGAGCTCGGCCTCGACGAGGTCAAGGCGAACGACATGGGGCTGCGCCTCTACAAGGTCGCCTGCCCCTGGCCCTTGTCGCAGCGTGAATTGGTGGAGTTCGCCCGCGGCCTCGACCTCATCATGGTGGTCGAGGAGAAGCGCTCGCTCATCGAGGTGCAGGTCCGCGAGGAGCTCTACGGCACCGCGAACCAGCCGGTCTGCATCGGCAAGAAGGACGAAGAGGGCAACTGGCTCTTCCCGGTGAAGGGCGCCCTCGACCTCAACGACATCGCGATCGCCATCGGCGAGCGGCTGCTCAAGTACCACAACGACGGCGACCTCCACGGGCGCGTGGCGCGCCTGAAGCAGGCGCAGGCGATGCTCGCCGTGACGAGCGACGTGGCGGTGCGCACGCCGCATTTCTGCTCCGGCTGCCCGCACAACACCTCGACCAAGGTGCCGGAGGGCATGCGCGCCTACGCCGGCATCGGCTGCCATTTCATGGCGAGCTGGATGGACCGCAACACCGACGGCTACACCCAGATGGGCGGCGAGGGCGCGAACTGGATCGGCGAGTCGAATTTCTCGACCCGCAAGCACGTGTTCCAGAACCTCGGGGACGGCACCTACAACCACTCGGGGAGCCTGTCCCTGCGCTGGGCGGTGCACACCAAGACCACCGTCACCTACAAGATCCTGTTCAACGACGCCGTCGCCATGACCGGCGGGCAGCAGCACGAAGGCGGGCTCACCGTCGACATGATCGCCCGCCAGGTCCGGGCCGAGGGCGTCGAGCGCATCGCCCTCGTGACCGACGAGCCGGAAAAATACCCGAAGTCGATCCAGTGGCCGCCGGGCATGACGATCCACCACCGGGACGACCTGGAGCAGGTCCAGCGTGACCTGTCGGAGGTGCCCGGCGTCTCGGTGCTGATCTACGACCAGACCTGCGCGGCCGAGAAGCGCCGGCGCCGCAAGCGCGGCTCGTTCCCCGACCCCGACAAGCGCGTCATCATCAACGACCTCGTCTGCGAGGCCTGCGGCGACTGCTCGGTGCAGTCGAACTGCGTCGCCGTGCAGCCGGTCGAGACCGAGTTCGGCCGCAAGCGCCAGATCGACCAGTCGAACTGCAACAAGGACTTCTCCTGTGTGAAGGGCTTCTGCCCGTCCTTCGTGACGGTGCACGGGGCGAAGCCGAAGAAGGCCGTGCCGGCGACCGTCTCGGCCGAGGGCATGACCTTCGACGTGCCGGAGCCGGTGATCCCGGCCATCGACAAGACCTTCAACATCATCGTGACCGGCGTCGGCGGCACCGGCGTCGTGACGATCGGGGCGATCCTCGGCATGGCGGCCCACCTCGAGGGCAAGGGCTGCGGCATGATCGACATGGCCGGCCTCGCCCAGAAGGGCGGCGCGGTCTACAGCCACGTGCGGCTCGCGAACGCCCAGGACGACATCCACGCGATCCGGGTCACGGCCGGGGCGGCGCACCTCGTGCTGGGCTGCGACCTCGTCGTCACCGGCACCAAGAAGGTGCTGGCCGCCGTGAAGCCCGGCCAGACGGCCCTCGTCGTCAACACCGCCGAGATCATGCCCGGCGACTTCACCCGCAACGCCGACTTCTCGCTCCCGGCCGAGCGCATCAAGCGGGCGATCCTCACCGCGGCGGGACGCGAGGGGGTCGACTTCGTCGACGCGACCGCGATCGCGGTCGGCATCCTCGGCAACGCGATCGCGGCCAACATGTTCATGCTCGGCTACGCCTACCAGCGCGGGCGGGTGCCGCTCACCGCGGCGGCGATCCGGCGCGCGATCGAGCTCAACGGCGAAGCCGTCAGGATGAACCTCGAGGCCTTCGAATGGGGCCGGCGCGCCGCGGCCGAGCCCGCGCGCATCGCGGCGCTCAGCGAGCCCGTGAAGGAGCCGACGGAGTCGCGGCACCTCTCGCAGACCCTCGACGAGATCGTGGCGCGCCGGGTCGCGTACCTGACCGAATACCAGAACGCGGCCTACGCGGCGCGCTACCGCCGCCTTGTCGAGCGCGTCCGCGAGGCGGAAGCCCGCACCGTCGCGAATTCGACGGCGCTGACGGAAGCCGCGGCGCGCTCGCTCTTCGCCCTCATGGCCTACAAGGACGAGTACGAGGTCGGGCGGCTCTACACCAACGGCCATTTCGAGAAGCAGGTCGCCGCCACCTTCGAGGGCGAGGCCTTGCGCTACGAGTTCCACCTCGCGCCGCCGCTCCTCGCCCGCCGCGACAAGGCCACGGGCCTGCCGCGGAAGATGAGCTTCGGACCCTGGATGCTGACCGCCTTCCGGATGCTCGCGAAGCTGAAGGGCTTGCGCGGCACGCCCTTCGACGTCTTCGGCTACACCCACGAGCGCAAATTGGAGCGCCGGCTCGTCCGCGACTACGAGGCGCTCCTCGAGGAGATCGTCCAAAGCCTCTCGCCGCAGAACCATGCGACGGCGGTGGGCTTGGCCAACATCCCGAAGAAGATCCGCGGCTTCGGCCACATCAAGGCCCGCAACCTCGAGGCGGCCAAGAAGGAGGAAGCTGACCTGCTGACCCGCTTCCGCTCGCCGGAGGCGACGCTACCGATCGCGGCGGAGTAGGCGGCCCTCACGATTCCGATGCCGCCTCCTCCGCCGGCTCGGGCGGGGCTGCCGGGGCGGGGCCGGCGGCGAGGAAAGTTGCGATCTCGTCCATGCTCCGGGCGGCGAGCCGCGCCAGCGCCTCCTTGTCGAGGCCGTCCCACGGATTCTTCCCCGGTTTCTTCGCGGCGGCCGAGATCGGGGCGGAGCCGGTGACGCGCCGGGCCCGCCGCTCGCTCCCGTCGAATACGTCCCAGACGAAGGCGAGCGCGGTGCCGCCGTCGGCGGTCCGCTCGGCCGTGAGATAGCCGCGGACCCGGTAGCGGGCCTCCTTGCCGGTGCCGACGAGCTCGACCTGCCGGGCCGTGGCAGCCGAGGCGAGCTCGCCCGCGAGCGCGGTGCGCACCTCCGCCGGCGCCCCCTCGATGCTCTCGAACGCGATCGGCTTGCCGGCGGGCGAGCCCGCGGTCTGGCAGGACGCCAATCCGCACGCCAGCGCGCACGCGAGAACAGCCGCCAATGACGGCGCATCCCACCCGGCCATGAATGCCTCCCCGCCTGTCGTTGGTCTCCGGCGAGCTTCGATCCTTGTACGCTCAGCGGATGACGAGGTCCAGGTCGGGCATGGTGAGGATCTCCGGGCCGTCCTCGCCGACGAGGTAGGTGCGCCCGAGCGTCATGGCGGTCCCGCTCTCGGAATCCATCAGGATCATGTGGGCGAAGAAGACCATGCCGGGCGTAATCGGCCAGGGGTTCGCCTCGTAGAACATGGGCCAGTCCATCCACGACGGGGTGAACTTGGCGCCCAAGGAATAGCCGCAGGCGTTGAGCCGGTGCCGCGAGAGGCCGCGCTCGTCGAGGACGCGGGCGTGCGCCGAAAAGACGTCGCCGGCGGTGCGGCCGGGGCGCAGCTCCGCCTCGCAGGCCGTGAGCGCCTCGCGGGCGGCGCGGTGGTGGGCGAGGTGGCCGGGCCTCGGGTCGCCGACCACGACGGTCCGCATGATGGCGGCGTGGTAGCGCCGGTAGGCCCCGGCGAACTCCAGGGTGATCTGGTCGCGGATGTCGAGCGCGCGCCGGCCGGACTTATAGCGGCACAGGAGCGCGTCGGCGCCCGATCCGATGATGAACTCGTTGCCCGGATAGTCGCCGCCGCCGCGGAAGATCGCGGCGTGCTGAGCCGCGAGGATCTCGCCCTCGTCGGCGCCGGCCCGGATGTGCGCGATCGCCGCGCCGTCGGCCTCGTTCGCGAGCTCCGCGGCGCGGCGCACGTAGGAAAGCTCCTCGGCCGACTTCACGGCCCTGAGGCGGGTCACGAGATGGGAGGCATCGGCGAGAACCGCGAAGCCGTCGAAGGCGGCCTCGAGCTTCCTGCCGTTCGCGGCGACGAGACCGTAGCTCTCGAACTCGACGCCGAGCGTCTTGCCGGAAAGGCCGAGGTCCTGGGCGAGCGCCTTGAGGTCGAGCGCCGGGTTGGCGTCGGCGGCGTCCTTCCAGACGCGGATGTCCTCGATATTGGAGGTGTGCCGCGCCTGCCTGAGGTCCGCCGAGCGGGTGAGCAGCGCGACCCGCCCGTCGGCGCACGCGACGAGGCCCTGGAAGAAGCAGAAGCCGAAGGTGTCGTAGCCCGTGAGCCAGTACATCGACTCCTGCTGGAACATGAGCAGGGCATCGAGGCGGGCTTCCGCCATCGCGGCAAGGAGCGCCTGCCGGCGGCGGCCGAACTCTTCCGGGGAGAAGTGCAGGGCCATCCCAACCTCGTCATCCTCAGGCAGAGCGAAGCGAAGACCCGAGGACCTCGATCCGCAGAAGGCGCCTTTCCCCATCGGGATGGCCGGGTCAAGCCCGGCATGACGCGTGGGGGAGGCGATAGCCTTCCCACGTTGTTCCCTCCGACCTAAATATCACCCCCCATGAGCCGCCCTGCCGCCAACGACGTGCCGCCGGACATCCTCGACGACGAGGCCGAGGACGAGGCCCCGGCCGCCGAGGCCGCGTCCGACGTCGAGTTCGACCTCGAGGCCTCCGCCTCCTCGGTGAAGGCCGGCGTCGAGGCGATCCGGCGCGTCTGGACGACGCTGCCGAACTCGCCGGGCGTGTACCGCATGATCGACGCCAAGGGCGACGTGCTCTACGTCGGCAAGGCGAAGTCCTTGAAGGCCCGCGTCGCCGCTTATGCCCGCGGCCAGCCGCACGCGAACCGCCTCGCCCGCATGATCGCCGACACGGCGTCGATGGAGTTCGTCACCACCGCGACCGAGACCGAGGCGCTGCTGCTCGAAGCCAACCTCATCAAGCAGCTGAAACCCCGCTACAACGTGCTGCTGCGGGATGACAAGTCGCTCCCCTACATCCTGCTCACGGCGGATCACGAGGCGCCGCAGGTCGTGAAGCACCGGGGCGCCCGCAACCGGCCGGGCGCCTACTTCGGCCCCTTCGCGAACGTCTGGGCCGTGAACCGCACCATCAACGCGCTCCAGCGCGCGTTCCTCATCCGCTCCTGCAACGACAGCTACTACGAGAACCGCACCCGCCCCTGCCTGCTGTTCCAGATCAAGCGCTGCTCGGGGCCGTGCACGAAGGAGATTCCCCTCGACGAGTACCGCGGGCTCGTCGGCGAGGCGCGGGCGTTCCTGTCGGGCAAGTCGAGCGCCGTGAAGGAGCGGCTCGCGGCCGAGATGAACGAGGCCGCCGAGAATCTCGAGTTCGAGCGCGCGGCGCGCTACCGCGACCGCCTCGCGGCGCTCTCAGCCGTGCAGGCGACGCAAGGGATCAACACGCAAGGAGTCGAGGAGGCGGACGTCTTCGCCCTCGACGAGCAGGCCGGGCAGTTCTGCGTCGAGGTGTTCTTCTTCCGCAACTGGCAGAACTGGGGCAACCGCGCCTACTTCCCGAAGGCGCACAAGTCGGTGCCGCCGGGCGAGGTG
>DASVPW010000085.1:0-8702 GCA_036389455.1 Beijerinckiaceae bacterium | reverse complement strand
CGGCGCCCCGCCCGAGCGCGGCGACAACCACAGCCCCGAAGGGCCGTGACCGTACCCGCCTCGCGGGGAGAGGCCGACTCGCGGCGGAGCCGCGAGCGGGTGAGGGGCGTCGACGGTTGCCCTGCCGTCGACGCTCCCGCCCTTCGGCACGCTGTCGCGCCTTGGACCCCAGAGCCTCTGCACCTCAGCCGAAAAGAGAGGCCAGCCACGCCTTCGCCAGCGTCACGTCGGCCTGCGACAGGCCGTGGCCGGCGGGCAGGACGCGGTGGGTGACGGCGGCGCCGGCATCGGCGAGCGCGGCGGCAAGCCGCGCCGCGTCGTCGGCCGGGACGATCGGGTCCATGGCGCCCGAGAGGACGAGCACCGGCGTGCCGGCAAGGCCGCCCTGCGGCGGCTCGGAGAGGGGCGTCATGGCGCGCAGGAGAACCGCTCCGGCAAGCGCCTCGGGCGCAAGATAGAGCAGCGCCGCCGCGATGTTGGCGCCGTTCGAGAAGCCGAGCGCGACCGGCGCCGCAAGGCCGTAGGCCGCGCGCGCTTCGGCCACGAAGGCGGCGAGCTCGTGCGCGCGGCGGCGCACGTCGGCCTCGTCGAAGACGCCCTCCGCGAGACGGCGGAAGAAGCGCGGCATGCCGTTCTCCAGCACTTTTCCACGCGGCGAGAGGAGCGCCGAGCCGGGGGCGACCGTCCGCCCGAGGGCGAGAAGGTCGCCCTCGTCGCCGCCGGTGCCGTGCAGCAGCAGGAGCGGCGGCGCGGCCGCATCGGTCGCGGGCTCGAAGCGGTGGGTGAAGGCGAGGCTGGGCATTGCTGGATTCCGATCTCGTCTTCCCGCAAGCGGGAAAGGGTTCAAGCCAGCTCCGGCAGCACCGCCTCGATCTCCCGGCGGCGGCTCTCGAGGAAGCGGGGGAGCTTCAGCGTCTCGCCGAGGCTCGCGACCGGCTCGTCGGCCGAGAAACCCGGGTCGTCGGTCGCGATCTCGAACAGGATGCCGCCGGGCTCGCGGAAATAGACCGAGCGGAAATAGTTGCGGTCCATCTGCTCGGTCGGGCGGATGCGGTGGTTCTCGGCGAGGCGCTGCGTCATCGCGGCTTGGCTCGCGTCGTCCGCCGCCCGGAAGGCGACGTGGTGCACCGAGCCGCCGCCCTGCCGCCCGGGCAGGAAGCCCGTCGCGACGCGGACGTCGACGGTCGCGCCGACCCCCGCGTTGCCGGTGAAGCGCACCCGCGGGCCCTCGCGCCCAGCCTCCCTGAAGCCGAGCACGTCGGTCAGGATCGCGCCCGTGGGCCCCGCGTCGTCGAGCATGAGGGTGACGCCGGAAAAGCCCCGGATCGCGTGCTCGGCCGGCACGCCGCCGCCGCTCCAGGCGCTCTCGCTCTCGTCCGCCCCGCCCACGAGGGCGAGCGGCATCCCGTCCGGATCGCGGAACGGCAGGATGGTCTCGCCGAAGCGCTTCTCCGGCGCCTCGTGCGGCACGCTCTTCTCGACGAAGCGGTGCGTCCAGTAGCCGATGGCCTCCTGCGGCACGCGGAACGCGGTCTCCTGCGCCTGCCCGACGCCGACCCGGCCCGGCGCCACGTGCGCCCAGGGGAAGAAGGTCAGGATCGTGCCGGGCCGGCCGGTCTCGTCGCCGAAGTAGAGGTGGTAGGTGCCGGGGTCGTCGAAGTTGACGGTCTTCTTGACGAGCCGAAGCCCGAGCGTGCCGGTGTAGAACTCGACGTTGCGGCGCGCGTCGCCGGCGATCGCGGTGACGTGGTGGATGCCGTGCTCGGACATGACGTGTCTCCTTGAGGCCGGGGCCGGCCGGTTGCGGCTAAGATAGGCGGCAGCGCGGCGCGGCGAAGAGCGGAAAAGCCCGATTGCACGGATGCAAAGTGGCCGGAAGGTTGCATCAATCTTCCGGCAACCACGGCGCCTAAAGCGCGCTTAACCTGAACGCCGATTCAGATTTGCGCGTTAACCGCCGGACAGGTGGGATTGAGCGACAGTCGACGCGGGACAGGCAAAAGCCGGCTCAAAGAACAGGCCGGGGAGGCGTCGACAGATGATCAAGAATTCCCTTCGCGCGTTCGTCAACCGCGCCCTCGAACACAAGCACATCTCTTCCGAAGACGTGAAAGAGCTTCGCCGCGACATCCTCAGCGACGGACTTTCCTCGCACGAGGAAGCGGATGCGCTGATCGCCCTCGACCGTGTGGCCGTCCCGGCCGACGGCTCGTGGGCCGAGTTCCTGGTCGAGACCGTCGTCGAGTTCGCGGTCTGGACCTCGCGCCCGACTGGGTACATCGACCGCGAAACGGCGCGCTGGCTCGTGACGACGCTTTCGGGCCGCGCCGGCCCGACCGCCACCGCCGCCCGCATCGCCTTCGAGATCGTGCGCGAGGCCGAAACGGTCGACGAGACCCTCCTCGCCTTCGCGATGCACGGCGCGAAGCACCGCTCGCGCACTGAGGCGGTCGCGGAGCCCGAGCGTGTCGCGGCCTAAAAACACCCATATCCACGATCCGGGGCCCGCTTCCCGAACGCTGCCTCATGCAGTAACGGGGGAGGGGCCCCAAGCTTCCCCGCCGGGCCGCCGCTCAAGAAGATCGTGCAGCCCGAGGGTTCATGTTCCGAAAGATCCTGATTGCGAACCGGGGCGAGATCGCCTGCCGGGTCATCAAGACCGCGCGGCGCATGGGGATCAGGACGGTCGCGGTGTTCTCCGACGCCGACCGAGACGCGCTCCACGTCGAGATGGCCGACGAGGCGGTCGCCATCGGCCCGCCCGAGGCCGCGAAGTCCTACCTCGACATCGAGAAGATCGTCGCGGCCTGTCGGCAGACGGGCGCCGAGGCCGTGCACCCGGGCTACGGCTTCCTCTCGGAGCGCGAGGCGTTCCCGAAGGCGCTTCAAGCCGCCGGAATCGTGTTCATCGGGCCGAACCCGGCCGCGATCGCGGCCATGGGCGACAAGATCGAGTCGAAGAAGGCCGCGAACGCCGCCAAGGTCTCGACCGTGCCGGGCTTCTTGGGCGTGATCGAGAGCCCCGAGGAGGCCGTGAGGATCGCCGACGAGATCGGCTATCCGGTGATGATCAAGGCCTCGGCCGGCGGCGGCGGCAAGGGCATGCGCATTGCGCACTCGGCCGGCGAGGTCGCGGACGGCTTCGCCCGGGCGCGCTCGGAGGCCGCGTCCTCCTTCGGCGACGACCGGGTGTTCGTCGAGAAGTTCATCACCGACCCGCGCCACGTCGAGATCCAGGTGCTCGGCGACAAGCACGGCAACGTGATCTACCTCGGCGAGCGCGAGTGCTCGATCCAGCGCCGGAACCAGAAGGTGATCGAGGAGGCGCCCTCGCCCCTCCTCGACGCGGCGACGCGGCGGAAGATGGGCGAGCAGGCGGTCGCGCTGGCGAAGGCCGTCGGCTACGACTCGGCCGGCACCGTCGAGTTCGTGGCCGGCCAGGACCGCTCCTTCTACTTCCTCGAGATGAACACGCGGCTCCAGGTCGAGCACCCGGTCACCGAGATGGTCACCGGCATCGACCTCGTCGAGGAGATGATCCGGGTCGCGGCGGGCGAGCCCCTGCGGCTCAAGCAGAAGGACGTGCGCCTCACCGGCTGGGCGGTCGAAAGTCGCATCTACGCCGAGGACCCGACCCGCAACTTCCTGCCGTCGACCGGCCGCCTCGTCACGTACCGGCCGCCGCCGGAGGGGGAGCGCGACGGGGCGAGCGTGCGCAACGACACCGGCGTCACCGAGGGCGGCGAGATCTCGATCTACTACGACCCGATGATCGCGAAGCTCGTCACCCACGCGCCGACCCGCGAGGAGGCGATCGCGGCGCAGTCGCGGGCCCTCGACGCCTTCGCGATCGACGGCATCCGCCACAACATCCCGTTCCTGTCGGCCCTCATGGAGCACCCGCGCTGGCGCGAGGGCCGGCTCTCGACGGGGTTCATCGCGGAAGAGTTCCCGGACGGGTTCAGGCCGGCGCCGCCGCAAGGCGAGATCGCGATGCGCATGGCGGCCGTCGCGGCGGCGATCGACCACAAGCTCAACGAGCGGAAGCGCCATATCTCGGGGCAGATGCGCGACCCGCGCTTCGTGCGCTTCGAGCGCGAGCGGGTGGTGCTCTTAGGTGCGGACCGGCACGAGGTCGTGGTCGAGGACATCGACGGCGGCGAGGCGATCGCGTTCCCGGACGGCACGTCGTGGCCGGTCGAGTCGCACTGGCGCCCGGGCGAGCCGGTGTGGACCGGCACCGTCGGCGGCCTCGGTATCGCCGTGCAGGTGCGCCCCATCCTCAACGGCGTCGTGCTCTCGCATGCGGGCGCGTCGGCGCAAGCGCGGGTCTACACGCGCCGCGAGGCGGAGCTTGCGGCGCTCATGCCCGAGAAGGCCGTCAGCGGCGCCGGCAAGCAGCTCCTGTGCCCCATGCCGGGGCTCGTGAAAGCGGTGCTGGTCAAGGCCGGCCAGGAGGTGAAGTCCGGCGAGCCGCTTGCCATCGTCGAGGCCATGAAGATGGAGAACGTGCTACGCGCCGAGCGCGACGTCTCGGTCGCCAGGGTCATGGCCAAGGAGGGGGATTCGCTTGCCGTCGACGCGGTGATCCTGGAGTTCGCGTAACCACAGATGTCATCTCGGCGCGCCGCAAGCGCGATCCGGAATCCCATGGACCAGAAGACACCCTTCGCCCTACGAGATCCCAGATCGCGCTTCGTGCGTCTGGGATGACAGGTAAAAACCTGAAAGATGCCCCTCTACTTCGCTTATGGCTCGAACATGGATCTCGCAGCGATGCGGGCGCGCTGTCCGGCGTCGCGGCCGGTCGGGATCGCGCGGCTGCCGCGGCACCGGCTCGTGATCGTGCGCGAGGGCTACGCCTCGGTCGTGCGCGACCCGCGCCGCACGGTCTTCGGCGTGCTCTGGGACTTGGCGCTCGCCGACGTGCCGGCGCTCGACCGTTACGAGGCGGTGGCGAGCCGGCTCTACGTCAAGACGAGCCAGCCAGTCCTGACCGATCGCGGCCCGAAGCGCGCGCTGATCTACGTCGCGACGGGCGCGGCGGGAGGCCCCGCCCGCCCGGGCTACGTCGAGGCGGTGATCGCCGCCGCGGGCGAGGCCGGCCTGCCGGCCGCCTACCTCAAGGAGCTCGCCGCTCTCCTGCCGCCGGGCGCCGCCCGGGCCGGCAAGGAGGTCGATGCCGAGCCCGCGGCGGCCAAGGTGCGCCCGCGCTGGGCCTCGCCCTTGCAGGTCGAGCCGGACGGCCTGTAGCGTCCGACCGCTTTACGCAAGATCGCCGCCGTTCCTGAGGATTCGATGCCCGACCGCCGCTTCGTCCACGTCACCATCCGGGGCCGCGTCCAGATGGTCGGCTTCCGCGCGTACGTCGAGCGGAACGCCGTCGAGCGCGCCCTCGACGGCTGGGTCCGCAACCGCGAGGACGGCGTCGTCGAGGCCGTGTTCGCCGGCGCCGCCGCCAAGGTCGAGGAGATGCTGGCACTCTGCCGCAAGGGCCCCCGCGGCGCCAAGGTCGAGAGCCTCGACGTGCGCGAGGAAGAGGCCGCCGGCCTCATCCCCTCGTCGCGGCCGGCGGGGTTCTTCGTGATGCCGACGGTGTGACCGCTCCTCACGGAGAAGACGTTAGGAGGCGGCCCCGCGTCAGTGCGCGTAGCCGGAGAGCCGAATGCCCGAGCTCAGAGGAAGCCCGAGGCTTCTTCCGGCTTTGAGCATGGTCTTGTCGAGGCTGTAGATCGCCTCGGCACCGTGATTGCTTGCAATTGCAAGATGGAGCGCGTCTCCGGCGCGCAAGCCGAGCTTGTGCTGTCTCAGGAACGCTCTTGCCCGGTCGAAGTCGTCCGCAGTGGGCTGGAGGATGGCGAAGGACCGCTTCGTCGTGGCCTCGAAACGGTCATCCGCCTCAATGGCCTCCTTGGGCTTGAGTCGGCCCATGCGAGCGCGAATGCCGAGAACGGAGGAGAGCTCGACTCTCGTCCATTGGCTGATGGCGAGCTGCCCGGCTGGAAGCGTATTGACGAACTCGGCAACTCGCGCGCTGGTCTCTTCCAACACGACGAGCGGCGCAACGAAGGAGGTATCGAAGTACAGCATTCCCGGTGCGTGGGACTCAATAGCCCTCGTCGCGCATCTTCCTGATCAGCTCGGCGCTGGATTCCGGCATCATCGGCAGCGTCGCCCGGAATTTCGCCAACTCCTCCAGAGGCAGCGGCTCTCGCGGGGGAACGGCAGGGCGCATGTGCGCGACCGGGCGGCCGTGCCGGGTGATGACGACCTCTTCGCCGGCCTCGACCTTATCGACGAGCTCGCTCAGCCGAGCCTTCGCTTGGGCCAGATTCACGGTGACCACGACGTCCTCATAGTTGGTCATGAAACTGGTCATAATATAGCGCGATTCAAGCGGTCCCGCCAGAGGAGCCACGCTAGCCGGATCTCCTCAGCTCTTACCTTCACCTTTCCCCTTCCCCTCCACCTTTTCCACCGGCCCGCCCGCCTTCTGCCACGCCCCGAAGCCGCCCTCGATGTGGGCGACGGGCTTCAGCCCCATGTCCTTTGCGGTCGCGGCGGCTAACGCCGAGCGCATGCCGCCGGCGCAGAAGAAGACGAAGCGCTTGTCCTCGGCAAACACCGGCTTGTGGTAGGGGCTCTCCGGGTCGATCCAGAACTCGAGCATGCCGCGGGGGCAGTGGAAGGCGCCGGGAACGCGGCCCTCGCGCTCGAGCTCGCGCGGGTCGCGGAGATCCACCAGCACCACGTCGTCGCGGCCGTGCAGCTTCACCGCCTCGGCGGCCGGGACGGTCTCGATCCTGGCGTTCGCGTCCGCCACCATGGCCTTGTAGCCGCGGGTGATCGTCTGGGGCATTGTCTTCACGTCCTCGTTGCCCGGAGAGCTTCAAGGAGGGAGCGCATGAGGTCAACCGGAGGCCGCCCGTGACCGGGTTCTCGCTCCTCGACTACGGGGCGCTCGCCTTCTTCGTCGCCGCCTGGGCGGTCTACCACTTCGGGATCGAGACCACGCGGGCGGGCGGGCGCGGCCTCAACCGGATCATGGACGCCCACCGCCGCCTCTGGATGGAGCGGATGCTGTCGCGCGAGAACCGGATGGTCGACACCTCGATCATGGCTGCGCTGCAGAACGGCACTGCGTTCTTCGCCTCGACCTCGCTCATCGCCGTCGGCGGCGCGCTGACCCTGTTCAAGTACACCGAGGACGTCCTCACCGTATTCGCCGAGATGCCGTTCGGGCTCGCCACGACCCGCATCGCCTGGGAGCTCAAGGTGATCGGGCTCGCCGTGATCTTCGTCTACGCCTTCTTCAAGTTCGCGTGGTCGTACCGCCTGTTCAACTACGCCGCGATCCTCATGGGCGGGGTGCCCCTGCACGCGGAGCGGGACACGGACGAGGCCAAGGCCGCGATCGACCGGGTCGCGGCGCTGCACGTCGTCGCCGGCAAGCACTTCAACCGCGGCCAGCGCGCCTTCTTCTTCGCGCTCGCCTATCTCGGTTGGTTCGTGAGTCCTTACGTGTTCATCGCCGCGACCGGGGCGGTGCTCTACGTGATCTGGCGCCGCCAGTTCGCCTCCGACGCCATCACGGCCCTCGGAGGCTAAAGACGTGCGCCCGAGTCCAGAGGAGATCGAGGCGCGCATCCTCGCCGCGCTCGCCGAGCGTCCAGGCCGCACCGTCGGCCCGACCGACGTCGCCCGCGCCCTCGGCGGCGGCCACCCCGACGGGTGGGGCCCGCTCATGCCGCTGGTCCGCCGCGCCGCCGTCAAGCTCATGAAGCAGGGCCGCATCGTCATCCTGCGCAAAGGCAGGCCGGTGGATCCGGACGACTTCAAGGGCGTGTACCGCCTGGCGCTGCCCGACGCGGGACCTCTCTCCCTCTCGAACGGGAGAGGTTGACTACTCCGCCGCGACCGGCAGCTCGCTTCCGGCGAGCCATGCGGAAAGGTCCGCCCGGGCCCGGTCGGTCAGCGCCTTCTTGCGGGCGACCGCCTTCGCGCTCCCCCGCAGGCGCTTGCCGTCCTCGGCCTTGGGCGCGCGCTCGAGGGGCGGGAAGAGGCCGAAGTTCACGTTCATGGGCTGGAACGAGCGCGGGCCCAAAGGACCGCCCGGCTCGATCGTCTCGATATGGCCGCCGGTGATGTGGTTGACGAGCGCTCCGAGCGCCGTCGTCGGGGGCAGCGGGGCGAGCGGGCGCCCGAGGCGCTCCGCGGCGGCGAAGCGGCCGGCCATCAGACCGACCGCGGCGCTCTCGACGTAACCCTCGCAGCCGGTGATCTGCCCGGCGAAGCGCAGGCGCGGCAGCGCCTTCAGCCGCAGCGTCGAGTCGAGCAGTTGCGGCGAGTTGATGTAGGTGTTGCGGTGCAGGCCTCCGAGGCGGGCGAACTCGGCCTTCTCCAGCCCCGGAATCGTGCGGAAGACGCGGACCTGCTCGCCGTGCTTGAGCTTCGTCTGGAAGCCGACCATGTTGAACAAGGTGCCGAGCGCGTTGTCCTGGCGGAGCTGCACAACGGCGTAGGGCTTCTCGCCGGGTTTGCGCGGGTTCGTGAGCCCGAAGGGCTTCATCGGGCCGTGCCGGAGCGTCTCGCGGCCGCGCTCGGCCTTGACCTCGATCGGCAGGCAGCCGTCGAAATACGGCGTGGACGCTTCCCACTCCTTGAAGCTCGTCTTCTCGCCGGCGACGAGCGCGTCGACGAAG
>DASVPW010000084.1:0-9133 GCA_036389455.1 Beijerinckiaceae bacterium | reverse complement strand
GATCGCCTTCATCTGCTCGTTGAGGTAGTACTCGCGCTGGGTCTTCTCCATCTGGCGCTTGACCCGCGAGCGGATGCGCTTCTCGACCTGCAGGACCGAGATCTCGCTCTCCATGAGGCCGAGCACCTTCTCGAGGCGGGCGCCGACGGTCGGGAGCTCGAGGATCGCCTGCTTGTCGGCGATCTTGACGGCGAGGTGCGACGCGACCGTGTCGGCGAGCTTCGACGGCTCCTCGATCTGGGTGACCGCGGACACGACCTCGGGCGAGATCTTCTTGTTCAGCTTCACGTAGTTCTCGAACTCGGAGATTACCGAGCGGGCGAGCGCCTCGGCCTCGATCTGGTCTCCGAGCGAGTCCGGATAGGCCTCGGCCTCGGCCTCGTAGTAGTCGTCGGTGCGGCCGTAGCCCTTGATCCGGGCGCGGCTCGCGCCCTCGACCAACACCTTGACGGTGCCGTCCGGGAGCTTGAGCAGCTGCAAGACGTTCGCGAGGGTGCCGACCTCGTAGATCGCGCTCGGCGCCGGATCGTCGTCGGTGGCGTTGATCTGGGTCGCCAGCAGGATGTGCCGGTCGGCCTTCACCACCTCCTCCAGCGCGCGGATCGACTTCTCGCGGCCGACGAACAGCGGCACGATCATGTGCGGGAAGACGACGATGTCGCGAAGCGGCAGGACGGCGTAGGTGCCGGTGGATCCCGGCACGACCGGCTGGCGGGACTTCGACTGTGTCATGGTTCCTGGTCCTTTCGACAACGCCCGCAACGCCTTCTTGATGAGCTCGTCACGGACGGAATGACCGCGTTCCTCGGCTTCCTTCGGACGACGCGGTGCGGGGACCTGGACCTCGACGAGAGCGGCTGGTTCCCCGCGACTCTTAACGTGGTTTATGAGGTCCCGGCTTTCAAGCGCGCGTTTGTCGCGCTCAACAGCCGAAACCGCCTCAGGCGCTCGCGGCCTCGGCGGCGCGGTCCGAGTGGATGAACAGCGGGCGCGCCTTGCCGTCGACGACCTCCGGCCCGATCACCACCTGCTCGACCGAATCGAGGCCGGGCAGGTCGTACATGGTCTCGAGCAGGATGCCCTCCATGATCGAGCGCAGCCCCCGCGCGCCGGTCTTACGCTCGATCGCCTTCCTGGCGATGAGCGAGAGCGCCTCGTCCTGGAAGGTGAGATCGACGCTCTCCATCTCGAACAGGCGCTGGTACTGCTTGACGAGGGCGTTCTTCGGCTCCTGGAGGATGCGCTTGAGCGCCACCTCGTCGAGGTCCTCCAGCGTCGCGATCACCGGCAGGCGCCCGACGAACTCGGGGATGAGCCCGAACTTGAGGAGGTCCTCGGGCTCGACCAGCCGGAACACCTCGCCGGTGCGCCGGTCGTCCGGCGCTGACACCGCCGCGCCGAAGCCGATCGAGGTGCCCTTGCCCCGGGCCGAGATGATCCGCTCGAGGCCGGCGAAGGCGCCGCCGCAGATGAACAGGATGTTGGTCGTGTCGACCTGCAGGAACTCCTGCTGCGGGTGCTTGCGCCCGCCTTGCGGCGGGACCGACGCGACCGTGCCCTCCATGATCTTGAGGAGCGCCTGCTGGACGCCCTCGCCCGACACGTCGCGGGTGATCGAGGGGTTGTCGGACTTCCTCGAGATCTTGTCGATCTCGTCGATGTAGACGATGCCGCGCTGCGCCCGCTCGACGTTGTAGTCCGACGCCTGGAGCAGCTTGAGGATGATGTTCTCGACGTCCTCGCCGACGTAGCCGGCCTCCGTCAGGGTCGTCGCGTCCGCCATGGTGAAGGGCACGTCGAGGATGCGGGCGAGCGTCTGCGCGAGCAGCGTCTTGCCCGAGCCGGTCGGCCCGATCAGCAGGATGTTCGACTTCGCGAGCTCGACGTCGTTGTGCTTCGTCGCGTGAGCGAGGCGCTTGTAGTGGTTGTGCACCGCGACCGCGAGCACCTTCTTGGCGTGGTCCTGGCCGATGACGTAGTCGTCGAGGACGCGGCGGATCTCCTTCGGAGTGGGCACGCCGTCGCGGGACTTCACGAGCGAGGACTTCGACTCCTCGCGGATGATGTCCATGCACAGCTCGACGCATTCGTCGCAGATGAACACGGTCGGGCCCGCGATCAGCTTGCGGACCTCGTGCTGGCTCTTGCCGCAGAACGAGCAGTACAGCGTGCTCTTGGAGTCGGTGCCGCCTGACTTGCTCATGGTCTGTCTCCAACGCGAGAGCGACCCTTGCGGTTCGCCGATTCGCTCACATTCAAAGCTAGGGACGCCGGCCTAAGAAAGGGTGGACGGCGCTAAACCCGGAACCCGCGAGACCTTTAACCTCCCGAATCCCAATGCAAACACGCCCCCGGCACGGGATCAATAGGACCCCTGATGCGCAAAAGACGCAGGACGCCCGCCAAATGCGGGCTTTCCAAGGCCGAAACGGCGCCTACTGCCCCGGTTCCGGGCGCTTCAGGAGCACCTCGTCGACGATTCCGAACTCCTTGGCGGCCTCGGCGGTCATGAAGTTGTCGCGCTCGAGGGCCTGCTCGACCGAGGCGAGGTCCCGGCCCGTGTGCTTCACGTAGATCTCGTTGAGGCGCCGCTTCAGGGCCTCGATCTCGCGGGCGTGGATCAGGATGTCGGTCGCCTGCCCCTGGAACCCGCCCGAGGGCTGGTGGACCATGATCCGGGCGTTCGACAGGGCGAAGCGGTGGCCGGCCGCGCCGGCGGCGAGGAGCAGCGAGCCCATGGACGCCGCCTGCCCGACGCACAGCGTCGCCACGGGGCAGCGGATGAACTGCATCGTGTCGTAGACCGACAGCCCCGAGGTCACGACCCCGCCCGGCGAGTTGATGTAGAAGGAGATCTCCTTCTTCGGGTTCTCGGCCTCGAGGAACAGGAGCTGGGCCACGATGAGCGAGGCCGAGTAGTCCTCGACCGGCCCGGTCAGGAAGATGATGCGCTCGCGCAGGAGGCGCGAGTAGATGTCGAACGCGCGCTCGCCGCGGTTCGACTGCTCGACCACCATCGGGACGAGCGTGTTGTTGTAGACCTCGATCGGATCTCTCATCGTTTCCTGCGTCCTGGCCGCTTCCCTTGACCGTCCGCGAGGACCGCGGCCGGGCGGGCGCGCCGCTTGCCGGGCGCCGCCCTCTTGACTTCAAGTCCCGGCTACGCCGCGGCCTCGGGCTTCCGGCCCTCGTCCTCGTCGTCGCCGAGAAGCTTCTCCTTGGAGACCGGCTCCTCGACCACCTTCACCTGGGCGAGCACGTGGTCGACGACCTTCTCCTCGAAGAGCGGCGCCCGGATCTCGGCGCGCGCCTGCGGGTTCTTCTGGTAGTACTCCCAGACCTGCTTTTCCTGGCCCGGGTACTGGCGGACCCGCTCGACGAGGGCCTGGTTCACCTCGTCGTCGGTGACCTTGATATCGGCCCTGTCGCCGACCTGTGCAAGGACCAGGCCGAGGCGGACCCGGCGCTCGGCGATGCGGCGGTACTCGGCGCGGGCCTCCTCCTCGGTCGTGCCCTCGTCGGCGAAGGTCTTGTTGTTGTTCTTGAGGTCCGCCTCGACCTGCGACCACACGGCCGCGAACTCCTGCTCGACGAGCCCCTGCGGCAGCTCGAAGGTGTACTTCGCGTCGAGGGCGTCGAGGACCTCCTTCTTGAGCTTGCGGCGGGAGTGCGCGTCGTAGTCGCGCTTGATCGCGCCCCGGACCGCGTCCTTGAGCTTCTCCAGGGACTCCATGCCGAAGCCCTTGGCGAGATCGTCGTCGATCTTGACCTCGCCCGGGGCCTGGATCTCCTTGACGATGACGTCGAAGACGGCGTCCTTGCCGGCAAGGTGTTGGGCGCCGTAGTTCGGCGGGAAGGTGACCCTGACCTCGCGGGCTTCGCCGGCCTTGGCGCCGACGAGCTGCTCCTCGAAGCCCGGGATGAAGGACCCGGAGCCGAGCTCGACCTGGATGCCCTCGCCCTTGCCGCCCTTAAACTCCTGGCCGTCGATGCGCCCGACGAAGTCGACCATCACCCGGTCGCCCGTGGCCGCCTCGGCGCCCTCGCCCTTGTCCGAGAAGGGACGGTTCTGGCCGGCCATCCGCTGCAGCGCCTCGTCGAGGTCGGCGTCATCGACCTCCGCGACCGGCTTCCTGACGGTCACGTCGGAGAGGTCGGCGAGCTCGAAGCTCGGCAGCACCTCCAGCGCCACCTTGAAGGAGAAGTCGGCCTTGGCCTGGAGCGCCTGCTCGACCTCCTCCCGGCTCTCCGGGAACTGGACCTGGGGCTCCTGGGCGAGCTTGAGGCCGTTCTCGTCGACGATCTTCTTGTTGGCCTCGTTGACGGCGTTCTGGACCACGTCCGCCATCACCGACTTGCCGTAGACCTTGCGCAGGTGCGCGACCGGCACCTTGCCCGGACGGAAGCCGTTGAGCCGCACCTTGTCCTTGAGGTTGCTGAGCTCGCTCGTCAGCCGCTCCTCGAGCTCGGCCAGCGGCAGCACGACCTGGAACTCGCGCTTCAAGCCCTGGGAGAGGGTTTCCGTCACCTGCATCGTTCGATCGCCTTTGCTCTCTCGTTCGGGGCTCACGGGGTCCGGCCGGCGATGCGCGGCATCGCGGCCATGACCTAAGCGGAGCCGACCGGAAAACCAACCCGCCGGCGGGATTGGTGCGGGCGGAGGGCTGCCCCTCCGCAGCCTGCGCCACGCCATGCGGTTCTTCGTGCGGCTAGGTACCCGCTTTGTGCCGGCCGTTCAACTGGGACCGAAGCGCTCAGGCCACCTGCAAGGTCGGAATGTGAGTCACGTCTGTATTCTGGACGGCTAAGTACACATCATATTCAGCCTGCATCCGGGTCCAAAGCTGGGGCCCATTCCCACAGAGCTTGCCCAACTTGACGGCCATCGGCGGCGTGATGGGCTGCTTGCCGTCCAGGATGCGATAAAGGCTCTCCCTGGAAACCCCCAACAGGCGGGCGATCTCGGCCTTGGGCCGGCCGAGCGCAGGCAGGGCGATATCCCGAAAGAAATGCCCGGGGTGGGTCGGCTTCCAATCAGGATGCCTCTTACTCTCCATGATAGTCTTCCAGGTCGACCCTGACGGCATCTTGCCCGGACCAGGCGAAGGTGATGCGCCAATTTCGAGACACATAAACGGCATACTCACCCGCCCGGTTCGCCCGCAACGCGTGGAACTTCAAGCCGGGGACGTTCATATCCTCCGGAGAGGACGCGGCGTGGAGCGCATCCAAAATCATCTTCACTCGCGGAACCCAGTCGCGGCGGATGCCGCGATCATCGTGCTTCTCCCAGAACCTCTTGAGGGCTCTGCTCTCGAAGCTCTTCAACATGCGATATCTCTAGGGCATGGGTTGCCGCAGCCTGATCATTGCTGGATCGGCTTTGTGCGCTCTCCCTAGTCGCCCCTAGAGTGCTCGCAGTCAGACATGTAACGTATCAAGACACATTTGTCAACTTATATGTGACATCCATCCGGACTATCCGGCACCGTCTCGGTGAATTATACAACCCGCATGCCCGGCTGGCGGAATTGGTAGACGCAGCAGGTTTAGGTCCTGCCGCCGCAAGGTGTGGGGGTTCGAGTCCCTCGCCGGGCACCAATGGCCCACCTCATCCCATCGCACCGGACACCCCTTCATGACCATCTCACCCGCGGTCACGCGACGCGCCTTCGCCGCCAGCTTCGCAACGACGGTGGCGTTCGGCCGCGCCGCGTCGCAGCCCGCCGGCGGCACGTCCGCGGCCGTTCCCGAGGAGAACGGCTTCCGCGTTCTCACGGCCGCCCCGAGGCGCATGAAGCTGCACCCGGAAGCGCCCATGGAAGCGGAGCTGTGGGCCTTCGACGGCGAGGTGCCAGGGCCGGTCTTGAGGGTTCGGCACGGAGACGAGGTGCGGGTGCGGCTCAGGAATCGGACGCCGAAGCCGCTCTCCCTGCACTGGCACGGGGTCCGGATCGCGAACGCCATGGACGGGGCGGCGCCGCTGACCCAGGCGCCGGTCGCGCCGGGGCAGGACTTCGACTATCGCTTCACGCCCCCCGACGCCGGCACCTATCTCGTCCGCCCGGGGATGATCGGCGCCGCCGCCGAGGCGGCGGAGCGCGGGCTCTCGGCCCTCCTCGTCGTCGAGGAGCGCGAAAGGGCGCCCGTCGACCGGGAGATCGTGCTCCTGTTCGACGACTGGCGCCTCGAGCGGGACGGCGCGCTCGCGCCGTTCGGCGACGCCCTCGAGGCCGCGACCATAGGGCGGCTCGGCAACTTCCTGGCGGTCAACGGCCGCGTTCCGCCGCAGGCGGTCGAGGTTCCCCCGGGATCGCGCATCCGCCTGCGCCTCGCGAACCTCGCCAACGCACGCGCGACGCGGCTGCGCTTCGACGACCTCAAGGTCTACGTCATCGGCGTCGACGGCCAGCCGACGGAGAGCTTCGAGCCCCTGCGCTCGACCCTGCCGTTCTCGCCCGGCAGCCGCTACGACCTCCTGTTCGACTTATCCCCCGAGGCCGGGGCGAAGGGTACGGTCACGGCGCTGGTCGGGCCCGGCGTGCCGCTCCTGACCGTCGCGGCGGCGGGCGAGCCCTCGAAGCGCCCTGCCCTGCCGCCGATCACGGGGCTGTCCCTCAACCCGCTCCTGCCGCCGGCGATCAAGCTCCAGGACGCCGTGCGCCGGGACGTCGTCATCGCCGGCGGGGCGCGCAAAGGCCCGAACGGCGAGCCGGTCTACGATGGCGACCCGAAGCGGATCTGGACCGTGAACGGGGCCGCGGGCGACGCCGGATCGAAACCGCTCGTCAGCGTGAAGCGCGGCCAGCCGGTGGTGCTCGCGATCAAGAACACGACGCCGGCGGTCCAGCCGCTCCACCTCCACGGCCACGTCTTCCGGCTGCTGCACCCTTTCGACGACGGCTGGGAGCCGTACTTCCTGGACACCATGCAGGTGCCGGAGAACCGCACGGTGCGGATCGCCTTCATGGCCGACAACCCCGGCAAGTGGCTCCTCGCCTCGACCGTCCTCGAGCGCCTCGATACCGGCCTGTGGACGTGGCTCGAGGTGACGTGAGCAAGCGGCGCCCAGGTCATCCCGGATAGCCGCGGCGCGCGGCTATCCGGGATCTTGCGCCTCAGAAAGCTCCCGCAGCACCCCCGGCACGAGTCCCGGGATGTCCTCCGAGATCAGCCCCGGCCCGAACCGCCGCCCCGCCTCCGCGTGCAGCCAGACCCCGGCGCAGGCGGCCTCGAAGGGCGCCATGCCCTGGGCGAGGAGCCCGGCGACGATGCCGACGAGCACGTCCCCGGAGCCCGCGGTCGCGAGGTAGGGGCTCCCGTTGCCGTTTATCGCCGCCCGCCCGTCCGGCGCCGCGATCACGGTGTCCGGGCCTTTGAGGACCACGACCGCGTGCACAAGAGCCGCGGCCCGGCGGGCGCGATCGAGCTTCGATTCTCCTTGCAGAATCTCCGGCTCGCTGCTGAAAAGCCTCGCGAATTCGCCTTCGTGCGGCGTCAGCACGGGAGCCCGGGAGCGCCCTTCGGCCAGCCGCGCCAACGCCCCGGCGGCGCCCTCGAAGCTCGTCAGCGCATCGGCGTCGGCGACCGTCGCGCGGTCGGCCGCGAGCACGGCCGCCACCATCTCCCGGGTCTCGGGGCCGACTCCGAGCCCCGGCCCGAGGGCGACCGCGTTGAAGCGCGGGTCCCCGAGAAGCTCCCGCAAGCCCGCCGCCCCGTCGCAGCGCCGCAGCATCACGGCGGTGAGGTGGGCGGCGTTCTCGGCAAGGGCATCCGCGGGCGAGGCGAGCGTCACGAGCCCGGCTCCGGCCCTGAGCGCGCCCGCGGCGGCGAGGCGCGCCGCCCCGGTCCGCGTCGCCGCGCCGGACAGGACGAGGGCGTGGCCGCGCCGATACTTGTGGGTGTCGAGGGACGGCCGCGGGAAGGCGTCCCGCCACAGCGCCGGGACGTTGGCGAAGAGGCCGCCGTGGACGGCCGCGACCGTCCCGTCGGCGATGCCGATGTCGGCGATCGTCACGGGCCCGCAATGGATGCGCCCCGGCAGGAGCAGGTGTCCGGGCTTGCGCCGCGCGAAGGTCACCGTCCTGGCCGCCCGCACGGCGGCGCCGCGCACGGCGCCGGTGTCGCCGTCGATCCCGGACGGGACGTCGACGGCGAGGACCGGCCGGCCGGAGGCGTTCATGGCCTCGACGGCGCGCGCCGCCTCGCCGTCGAGGTTGCGGGACAGGCCCGCGCCGAACAGGGCGTCGACAATGAGAGCGGCCTCGCTGACGGACATATCGAAGATCGGCCGGACGTCGCCAGCCCAGTCCGCCGCGGCGAACGCTGCGTCGCCCTTGAGGCGCTCCCGTGCGCCGAGGAGGAAAACCTCGACCGGATGCCCCCGCTCGGCGAGGAGCCGCGCCGCCACGAATCCGTCGCCGCCGTTGTTGCCGGGTCCGCAGACCACGAGGACGCGCCCGCCGGGCGCCGCCATCGCGCAGGCCGCGTCGGCCACCGCTTGCCCGGCCCGGAGCATGAGGGTGTAGCCCGGCGTCCCGGCCGCGACGGTAAGCGCGTCCGCCCGGCCCATCTGCTGCGTGGTGAGAAGCCGGTGCATGGCGGGCTCAGCCCCGAACCGGCGGTCTGGCGCAGGCGGGCGCAAACGCTGGCTTTTTATGCAACATCTGCTGTCTTTTTAGGCGAAAGAGGGACCTGGGCCGGGGTTTGTGCGTGGATGGCTGCAAGGCTTGATGCTAAGAGCGGCAGCACACAGGGGCAAAGGCCGTTCCGGCGCGGGCACGCAATGAAGAAGATCGAAGCCATCATCAAGCCTTTCAAGCTCGACGAGGTGAAGGAGGCGCTCCAGGAAGTCGGGCTCCAGGGCATCACGGTGATCGAGGCGAAGGGCTTCGGCCGCCAGAAGGGCCACACCGAGCTCTACCGCGGCGCCGAGTACGTGGTCGACTTCCTGCCCAAGGTGAAGCTCGAGATCGTGCTGTCCGACGCCATGGTCGACGGCGCCGTCGAGGCGATCCGCAAGGCGGCCCAGACCGGCCGCATCGGCGATGGCAAGATTTTTGTATCGAGCGTCGAGGAAGCGATCCGCATCCGCACCGGCGAGACCGGATCCGACGCGATCTGACAGCAGATC
>DASVPW010000083.1:0-14227 GCA_036389455.1 Beijerinckiaceae bacterium | reverse complement strand
GATGGCCCGCCACCTGAAGGCCAAGGGCCACGAGGTCACGGTCTACAACCGCACGGCCGAGAAGGCGCAGAAGTGGGTGTCCGAGAACGGCGGACGCCTCGGCCAGACGCCCCGGGAGGCGGCCGAGGGCCAGGAGATCGTCTTCTCCTGCGTGGGCAACGACGACGACCTGCGCCAGGTGGCGGTGGGGCAGGACGGCGCACTCGCCGGCATGAAGGGCGGCACGGTCTTCGTCGACCACACCACGGCCTCCGCGGCGGTCGCCCGCGAGCTCCACGGCCAGGCGAAGGAGAAGGGGATCGGCTTCGTCGACGCGCCGGTCTCGGGCGGCCAGGCCGGCGCCGAGAACGGCGTGCTCACCGTCATGTGCGGCGGCGAGGAGGGCCCTTACGGCCGCGCCGAGCCGGTCATCATGTCCTACGCCAGGGCCTGCCGGCTCCTCGGGCCGGTGGGATCCGGCCAGCTCACCAAGATGATCAACCAAATCTGCATCGCCGGCCTCGTGCAGGGCTTGTCCGAGGGCATCCACTTCGGCAAGCGCGCCGGCCTCGACATCGAGGCGGTGCTCGACGTGATCTCGAAAGGCGCCGCCGGCTCCTGGCAGATGGAGAACCGCGGCAAGACCATGAACCAGGGGAAGTTCGACTTCGGCTTCGCGGTCGACTGGATGCGCAAGGACCTCGGCATCTGCCTCGACGAGGCGCGCCGCAACGGGGCGCAGCTCCCCGTCACGGCCCTCGTCGACCAGTTCTACGCCGAGGTCCAGAAGATGGGCGGCCGGCGCTGGGACACCTCGAGCCTGATCGCCCGGCTGGAGAAGTAGGCGCCCGCGTCCGGTAAGGGGCGCAGGCGCGGCCGGCGAAAGCCGGCCGGACGGGCCTCACCCTGCCGTCCCTCGTTCGGGAGCGTTCGTCTCCTCACATCGTCCTCGCATCGCTACCGTGGCGGCGGGCACGGCTGCCCGTTCGGCAGGACGCATTTCTGCCCGCCCTGCGACGGCTGCGGACGGGGCTGCGCCCCGGGCGGCGGCCCGGCGGGCCTTGCCGGCTGGGCTCCCGAAGGAGGCCCGGCGGGGCGTGGCGGTTGCGCGCCGGGCGCCGACGCGCCGGGGGGCGGCGCGGCCGGGCGCTGCGGCTGCGTCACGGCCGGCGGTGCGGCGGGACGCGGCGGCTGCGCCACGGGGGGAGCCGGACGCGGCACGGCGGGCGCGGCGCCGCCTTGCGAAGCGCCCGGAGCCGCCGGGCGAGGGCGGATCTGCCCGGGAGCGGCTCCCTCGGCGGGCGGCTGGACGCGCGGGGGACGGGGTCCTCCCGGCGGAACCGGGCCGCGCGGGCCTTCCAGGCTCGGATCGGACGGCCGCGGCGGCGCGGGCCTCCCCGGTCCCGGCGCCCCGGGGCGAGCCGGCCCGGGAGCGCCCGCACCGGGCGGACGCGCCGCGGGAGCCTGGCCCGGCGGGGAGCCGGGAGGACGGGCGGCCGGGGCCGTGGGGGGTTGGCCGGCCGCGGGCGCTTGGCCCGCCGGCCCGCCGGGCGGGCTCGGGCGCGCGGCCGGCGGCGGCCCGCCCGGCCCCGGACGCGGAACGGCGCCCGTGCCGGGAGCGGCCGGGCTCGACGGAGCCGGCCCTGTCCTCGGGGCAGGCGCGGCGGCCGGCGCACCCGGCGCGGGGGCCGGAGCCGGCGTCGCGGCGCCGGGAGGACCGGACGGGGCAGGCGCAATGGCGCCGGGACGGGGGCCCGGCGGCTGGCTCGCTGCGGGGCCCCCTGGTCCGGGCACGATGGCGCCGGGCCGCGCGGCGGGCGCACCCGGGCCGGCCGCCCCGGGCGAGGCGCCGGGCGGCGTGGCCGCCGGTCCGCCGGGAGCGGCGCCGGGCTGCCCCTGCTGGACGAGCGGCGTGATCCGCGCGCGCAACCCGGGCTGGCCCGGAACGGCGCCGGGCTGCGGCGGCGCTCCGGGCTGCCCGGGCGGCGGCGAGACCTGGCCGGGGCGGCCGGATGCTCCGCTCGGCGGCGCCATGACCGGGATCGTCACCGGCCCCTGCGGCGTGATCGGCGCGATCGGCGGGCGGAACTCCGCCGGCGGCCGCGCCCGGATGGGGATCGGGATCGGGATCGGGATCGGCAGGATGCCGCGGGCGGGCGCCGGCGGCGGCGCCTCGAGGCGCATCATGGCCTCCTCGCGCTCGGGCAGGAGGTAGACCGGAGCGCGGGGCGGCGGCGGCAGGTCGTCCTCGAAGACGATCGTCTCGCGGACCTCGACGATCTCGACCGGCAGCGGCGGCGGCACGTCCCGGTACACGACCTCGTCGAAATCCGGCGGCGGCGCGAGCGGCACCGACAGCCGGCTCAGGCGCCGCCGGGCGTCGGCCGCGTGCGGCCCGCGCGGGTAGCGCCTCAGATAGGTCCAGTACGCCTCGGGCGAGTTGCGCAGGATCGTGCGCCGCCAGACCACCGCCTCGCGCCTCGCCGCGAGCAGCACCTTCACGCGCCGGGCGAGCGGATGGCCGGGGTGGATCCGCAGGAACTCCTGGTAGGCCGGGATCGTGTCCTCTCCGACCGCGAAGGCGTAGGCCTCCTCGGGCGAGGCCGAGGCGCTCCGCCGCTCGCGGGGCGGCGGCGGGGCGTCGATCGGCACGAAGAAGGCGAAGGGCGCGTTGAGGCTCGCGGCGTGCCAGGGGGTCTGGCGCCCGCCCGTCGTCTCGTGGACCCTGAGCCTGACGCGCGCGAAAAGATCGTTCGGGACGAGGCCGGGCTCGCGGATCATCTCGACGAGGGCGGTGGCGTAGGGCCCGTAGGGGCCCGGCCCGTCGCGGGCGGTGGTCCCGGGCGCCGCCGCGAAGGCGACCAGGAAGCCCGGCGGCGGCTCCATGATGGCGAGCCCCCGCGCGATCCCTTGGGCGCTCGCGGGCAGCGGGTACTCGCGCGCGGCGTCGAGGATCACGATGCGGATCGCGCCGGGAGCCGCGGAGAGCGGGCGGACGATGTCGGAGACGCGGTAGCCCTCGATCGGGATGTCGCTCTCGCGGGCGATCCGGGCGTCGGCCGGGATGATGTAGTCCTCGCCCTCGACCTGGAGCGCGTGGCCCGCGACGTAGACCACGACCGAGGCGTCGGGGGTCGCGGTCTGCACCCCGTCGAGGAAGTCGCGGACGATGCGGCGCAGGTCCGCCTGGTTGAGGTCGCGGCCCTGGATCACCTCGAACCCGGCGCTCGTCAGGGTCTGCCCGACGAGGGCGGCGTCGTTGACGGCGGTCGCAAGCTCGCCCGCCGCATAGGCGCCCTGGCCGATCACGAGGGCAAGCCGCGGCTCGGCCCGGGCGAAGATCGTGCCCGCAAGGGACGCGAGGACTGCGAAGGCGGCGGCGGCAAGACGGCGAAGCATTTCCAAAGACCCTGCCGCGCCCGAGCGCGCGGCTAACACTCTAAGAGGACGCCGGCGAGATTGAACCGTGTCCGAACGAAAAGTGGGGAAAGCGTGGCGCTTTATCTCTCCCGGACGGGAGAGGTCGAGTCGCGCGGAGCGCGACCGGGTGAGGGCGGCGGCGGTTTGGTGCGGAGCCGGCACACCGCGCGATCACCCTGCGGTTCGTGGAGAATCCGCCGCACCTCCTGACGTAGCACGGGCAGAAGCTCGGTCTCGAACCAGGGATTGCTCTTCAGCCAGCCGTTGTTGCGCCAGGAGGGATGGGGCAGCGGCAGCACGCGCGGACGGCGGGGGCTGGCGAGGATCCGGCGCCAGCGCCGCACGGTGTCCGTGAGCCCACCCTTGAAGTCCTCGCCGAGGTGCCAGGCTTGGGCGTACTGGCCGATCACGAGGATGAGATCGAGGCTCGGCAGCGCCGCGAAGAGGGGCGCGCGCCAGGTCTCGGCGCACTCGCGCCGCGGCGGCAGGTCGCCGCCCTTCAGGTCCTGGCCCGGGAAGCACGAGCCCATCGGGAGAATCGCGACCCGCGCTGGATCGTAGAAGACCTCCTCGGAGAGGCCGAGCCAAGCCCGCAGGCGCACGCCCGAGGGATCGGTGAACGGGCGCCCGCTCGCGTGCGCCCGCGTCCCCGGCGCCTGGCTCGCGATGGCGAGGCGCGCCGAGGCGCCGGCCTGGACGATCGGGCGCGGCTCGTGCGCGAGCGGCGGCCCGTGGCGCGGCGCGTCGCGGCAGATGCGGCAGGCGCGCAGCTCGATGAGGAGGCGGTCGAGGGCGGCGTCAGACGTCGAGGATGAGCCCGTCATGCGAGGCGACATAGCCCCGCGCCTCGACCGCGGCGAGGTCTTTCAGCACCTCCGCGCTCATGTGCGTCAGCATGATCCGGCGCGCGTTGAAGCGGGCGCGGTTCGCCTCGATCTGCTCGAGGTCGAGATGGGCGACGGGCGCGCCGGAGAGCCGGTAGCATTCCGTGATGAGGAGGTCGGCCCCTTGCGCGATCTCGACGAGGGCCTCGGTCCAGCTCGTGTCGCCGGAGAAGACGAGGGTGCGCCCATCGGCGGTCAGGCGCACGGCGGTCGACGGCGCGCCCGACGGGTGCACGACCTGCAACGTCCAGATGCCGATATCGGCGAAGGCGCGGTCGGTCCGCAGGGGCAGGTCGACGATGTCGAGCCGGAACTTCCACTTGTTGCCAGACGAGCCGGGGAAGAACACCTCCTGGGCGGCCTTGACCCGTTCCGCGGTGCCGGGCGGGCCGATCACGGTGAGGGGCTTGGCGCGGTGGCTGTCGAACTGGGCGTCGAGGACGAGGAACGGCAGCCCGCCGAAATGGTCGCCGTGGAGGTGCGACAGCACGACGGCGTCGATCCGGTTCGGATCGATGTTAAGGCGCTTCAGCGCGACGAGGGACGTCGCCCCGAAGTCGAGGGCGATGGTCGTCTCCGCCGTCTCGACGAGGAAGCATGTGTTCGCCCGCCCGCCCGAGCCGAACGCGTCCCCGCAGCCGACGACGGTTAGCCGCATCGCTCAGGCCTCGGCGCTCGGGCGGGCCGAGAGCCGCTCGTGCCAGCGGCGCACGTTCGAAAGCTCGTCCGGCAGGCTGAGCTTCGCCGGCTTCATGAAGTCGAGGCCGACGAGGCCGGTGATGTCGGCGACCGAGAAGCGCTCGCCCGCGACGTATTCGCGGCCTTCGAGCTCGCCGTCGAGGAAGCGCAGGAACTCGATCACCCGCGGCTTGTTGGTCTCGCCCCAGGCCGCGACCTGCGGCACCTCCATCTCGGCCATGGCCGGGTGAAGGTGGCGGAAGACGGAGGCGACCGTGCCGAGGAGGCCGAACTCCAGGCGCCGCTGCCACATCTCGACCCTGGCCTTGTCGAGGGGATCCGTGCCGAAGAGCGGCGGCTCGGGGTGCAGCTCCTCGAAGTAGCGGCAGATCGCGATCGACTCGGTGATGACGGTGCCGTCGTCGAGCTCGAGCGCCGGGGTGCGCTGGAGGGGGTTCACGGCGACGTAAGCCGGGGCCTTGTGCTCGAGCTTGCCCAAGTCGATCGGGACGAGGGGGACCTCGACGCCCTTCTCGGCCAAAAAAATCCGCACCCGGCGCGGATTGGGCGCGCGGCCCGCGTCGTAGAGCTTCATCGAGCGACCCCTTCGGCCGGACTCGAACCACGGGGAGCGCGCCCGAGTCAATCGGCCAAGCTTCCGTGGCGGCGCGCCTTCGCCGCAAGCCGAAAGAAAAAGGCGCGGCTTTCGCCGCGCCAGGGGGTCTCGAGGGGTCAGGAGGAAACATCGACACGATAGGCCGCCTCTGCCCGTGCCGATGTGCGCTGGCGCACACTGAGATGGAGCTGACGTCGGTGTCCCGGCGAGCCCCCGGAAGAGGATGGTTAACCAATCTCCTCCATGGTGGGGCGAGCCGGGCCGCCTGTCGCCGCCCGGTGCGTTCCCGCGTGTGTTGCGTAGATGGCCCAGTCGACGGCGCAGATGATCGGGCGGGTCCGGGGGCCGGCCCCGGACGAGGGCTCGCGCCGCCGCAGGGTCGCGAAGGACGTGCGCAACGTCCGCGAGCGGCTGACCTCGTCGATCGGCCTCGAGCGCGCCTTCGATCACGAGCTGATCCGCCTCTTCGCCCAGTACAGGACGGGCGCCTCGGTGCCGCTGTTCGGGCTCGCGCTCGCGATCGCCGCGGTCGCGACCGTCTGGATCCCGCTCCAGAGCGCCGCCCTGTGGCTCATCCTCGTCGCGACCGCGATGGCGCTGATGCTAACGCTGTCGCGGCGCTTCCTGCGCGAGGACCCGGACCGCGTCGCGCTCGAGACCTGGCGCTGGCGGTTCATCCTCGGCGAGACGCTCCAGGGCGCGAGCTGGGCCCTCATCGTCCAGGTGCTGGCCGCCGTGCAGGCGCCGGCGGCGCGCACGTTCCTGCCGTTCCTGCTGGTGATGCTGGCGGCGCTGACCGCCATGCTGTCGGCGACGATCCCGGTCGCGGTCTATGCCGGGCTCGTGCCGCTCGCGCTTGCGATGCTGACGCTCACGATCTCGTCCCGCGACATGGACACGATCATGCTCGTCGCGATGGCGGGGAGCGCCCAGTTCTTCTTCATCTTCCTGGCGAACCGGCTCTACTGCAGCGCCGTCGCGACGCTCCAGTCCCGGGCCGAGAAGGACGCGGTCTACGCCGAGCTCGAGGAGGCCAAGGCCAACTCCGACGAGGCGCGCCGCCGGGCCGAGGAGGCGAACCTCGCGAAGTCGCGCTTCCTCGCCACCATGAGCCACGAGCTGCGCACGCCGCTCAACGCCATCCTCGGCTTTTCGGAGGTGATGAAGAACGAGGTCTTCGGCCCGCACGCCTCGGCGTCGTACAAGGAATACTCGAGCGACATCCACGGCTCGGGCCAGCACCTCCTGACCCTCATCAACGAGATCCTCGACCTCTCGCGCATCGAGGCCGGACGCTACGAGCTGAACGAGGAGGCGGTGCAACTGCCCTACATCGTCGAGGACTGCCGCCACATGCTGAACCTGCGGGCGAAGGCCAAGAACCAGACGGTCAGGGAGATGATCGACCCGACCCTGCCGCGGCTCTGGGCCGACGAGCGGGCGCTGCGCCAGATCGTGCTGAACGTGCTCTCGAACGCCATCAAGTTCACGCCGCCGGGGGGCGAGATCACGGTCAAGGTCGGCTGGACCTCGTCCGGCGGCCAGTACCTCTCCGTGAAGGACACCGGTCCCGGCATCCCGGAGGAGGAGATCCCGATCGTGATGCAGTCCTTCGGGCGCGGCTCGCTCGCGATCAAGACCGCCGAGCAGGGCTCGGGGCTCGGCCTGCCGATCGTGAAGGGCCTCGTCGACCTCCACGGCGGCGGCTTCCAGCTGAAATCGAAGCCCCGCGAAGGCACCGAGGTGATCGTCACCTTCCCGGCGTCGCGGGTCATGGACGCGCTGCCGGCAGTGGAGGTCGAGGCCGGCAAGGGGCGGCCGCGGGCGGCCTAGGGTCGGGCGGCCGCCCGAGGCAACTGCACCCGCGGGTGACGGGCTGGCCGGCCCGTTACAATCCGGCGACCAGGATGTCGCTCTGGAAGCGCTGCTCCATGCCCGGGTGCTGCTCGCCTCCCGTCAGGTTCGGCAGATGGGCCGTCAGATAGGCGGTCAGCTCGCTCATCGAGATCACGCCGTTGTTGTCGATGTCGGCGGCCCTGCCGAAGGCCTCGAGCAGCACCTTGGTGAAGGCGCCGTTGCCCCATTTCCTGTCCTCGCGGGAGAGCTTGTCCGCCTTGGAGGACGTCAGCACCGTCACGTTGCTTTGCGCCAGCAGGCCGCGCAGAAGATCGGGGTTCGGCGCGAGCTTCGAGCCGTCGGCCATGGCGCCGGAGCGGCAGGCGTCGAGCAGCACGAGCACGCGGCCGTGCCGGGCGAGCTTTTCCACCTCGGCCTGGAACTCGCTCGCCGGATAGGCCGAGGCCTTGAGCCGCGCCGGCGTGGCGGCATCGACCCCGTGCGGCAGGAGGTAGAAGCGATCGTCGATGACCGCCCCGTGCCCGGAGAACATCACGACCGCGAGGTCGTTGCCGCCGCTGTTCTTGGCCATGTTGCGCTGCAGGGCCGCGAAGGCCTCGGCGATGCCGGCCCGATCCGCCATCTTGTCTTCGAGATGGATCGGCAGGACCTCGGCATAGAGGCCGCCCCTCTTGTTGAAGATGCTGCCCTGGGTGTTGACGAGGGCGCTCGCCACGTCGTGGGCGTCCTTGTGCGCGAACTCCAGGCGCAGGTGCTTCGCCTTGTCGCCATAGTCGCTGACCCCGACGGTGAGCACGTGCAGCCGCGCCCCGGGTGCCTTCGCGGCGCCCGTGGCCACCTGCACGTCGTAGCGGGCCGCCGCCATGTCGGCGATGCCCAAGGCGCGAGCGGTCTCCAGCTCCCGGAGCACGTGCACGAGAGCATCCGGCCGGCGCAGCTTCGGGATGGCCGAGACCGGCACCGTCGCGGCCGCGGCTTCCGCACCGCGGTTGACGTGCCATTGCAGCACGCCGTGCGCGCCTGGCGTCGCGGCGTAGAAGCCTTCCGGCGTCCACGCCACCCAGTTCTTGCGGTCGCCGAGCACCATGAAGGCCAAGAGCTCGCGGCCGTCGTCCATGCGGTGCCAGCGGATCGTGCCGTCGTCATAGGCCGCAACGACCAGCCGGCCGTCGCTCGTGATGTTCACCGCCCAAGCCGTACCCGGCACCTCACGTCTCCAAATACGCTTTCCTTTGGCGTCATAGGCGTTCATCGTAAAGTCAGCGCCGAGAATAAAGCCGTCGTTATCCGGGCGGACCGCAAGGCTTCGTGAAAGCTCTAGTGACTTGAGCGCTATGTCGCGGCCGTTAAGAGTCGGTCCAGATGAATCAATCCAATTCTCGATCGACAATCCCGCCTGCTTCGGCTGCAGAGTAAGCTGATCAGCAGGCGAATCGGCACTCAGGGTGAGATTGCGCAAGTTGAACCGAAGCGGAGACTTGCCGAATTCCTCAAAGCCGAAATCGACAATTGTCCCATCTGGCGAGATCGCAAAGCTACTTTCTTGGCCAAGAAATTGAGCCTGAGGCGATTGGTGCGCCCAGAGGGCGCTGCCATCCGATTCCAGCACTGCTAGGTAAGGGTCCGCGGTTCCAACCAGAAGCCGATCCGCTAGCAGCGCGGCAATACCCATGATCGTGTGGCGGGCGACTGCGAGGGCGCGGCGCTCCCCGCGGCCTGCGTCGGCCCACGCAAGGACTTGCTTGCCTTTCCTGGGGACGTGCTTGCCACCTGCGAAAAGGGTCCGTCCGTCCTTGGACCACGCAACTTCATCCAAGCTGCCGCCCAGGCCCTCGGTGTTGGGGCTCTGCAGCGGGGTTAGGGTGTGGCCGTCCAGAAGGTGCACCGCGACCGCATCGCGATAGGTGAGAGCCAGCACAGTCCCGTCCGGGTTGAAGGCGAGTCCCCTGGGACTAAGCCTGCTTGGCGCTTGCCAGGTAACGACCCGGCCGAAACTTGGGTTGTAGAGCCGGACCTTCCCGTCATAGTTCGACGTGGCCAGACGGCCGTCATCCGCGAATGCCAGGCCATACGTTTGATTGCCATAGTCCTTGTCCCGGAAAACCTCAGCCCAATCCTTGTCGCGGCCATAGACGCTCAGGCCGCCGCTACCGCCGAGTCCTGCCGCGAGGTAACGGCCATCAGGCGAGAAAGCGAGTTGGAGGGCAACATTCGGTAAGCCCGTAATGCGTCGTACTATCGCTCCCGTGCCCAGGTCGAAGAGATAGAGGGCATCCTCGTCCCCGCTCAGCAGCCACCCGCCGACTGCCAAGAGGCCGCTGTCCGGACTGAGTGCGATCGCATAGACCTTGCCGACGTTGCCGGGCCCCGCCGGCACGCGGATCGTCTGCAACAGCTTGCCATCAGCAAGCGACCAGATCCGCACCGTCTTGTCTTCCGACCCCGTGGCGGCGAAACGCCCCGATTTATCCACAGCGACGGTTCTGATAGTGGCTGTGTGCATCCCGGGGTCGACGACCAAGGTGGGCCGGTCATAAAACGGCGGTGCCGCATCGTCCGCGCTCCAGGCGGGCAGGCCCGGCGAAAGGACCAGGAGCGATGCCAGCGCGGCAATTATTGCGCGGCTGCCTTGACCTCGGTGAAGTCGGGCCATTTCGCGGCCTCCAGCTGGGTTTGGATGGTGCGGCGGGCCAGCTCGTCGTTCCTGGGCTGGCTGTTGTAGAGCCCCGCGAACCCTCCCGTAAGGGATTGCGCGACGGCCCCCTTCGCGAACTCGATGAGGAGGCCCTTCTCTCCCGAGGCGGCAGGAATGATCTCGCTCACCATCCTGCAGAAATCGGCCAGAGCCGCCGTGCCCCGCTGCAGCCTCGTGTCGAGCTCGGGCAGGCTCACGGGCGTCCGATCGAGGGCGAGCACGGTGAGGAGCCCGGAAACGACGAAGTCGTTGTCCGCCTTCGCGCCCGCGTAGGCAAGCTGGCCGCGGGAAACCTGCGCCTCGTTGCCATGGCGCTTCAGCAGGGCGATGCAAGTCTCGGCCCTGGACCGGTCGCCGACGAGGCGCCCGACCGCCTCAGGCCAGCCGATGGCGTCCGCATGGCCGAGCCCGGAGGCCATCGGGGCGAGCAGCCCGAGCAGCGCGCAAACCTGCACGGCTCCCCGTCTCATGCCGCACCCGTGCACACGCTTTTTGTTTCCAATCGAATTCTCGAAGGATGGCACAACCGCCGTTCTTGTCAATGAAGCCCAGCAACACATCGCCTATATTGTTGCGAGACGCTTCCGATCTCACGGCCATCCTGCTCAATCCGTGATCAGCCTGGCCGAACACTTGATGGTCTCTGGTCTGGCACAAGCCCGAGAGAGGTGGCGACACAGGGGTCGAGGCGGCTGATCCGGGCTCTTGATTGCGGCGCGCCCGTAACGAGATAGGAGGAGCGCCCGCAACAAAATGCCGATCTCGACCCCCTGCATCCGCGTCTGCATCCTCGACCCCGACACTGGGCTGTGCGAGGGCTGCGGCCGCACGCGCGACGAGATTGCCGCTTGGTACGGGCTTTCCGAGGAGGAGCGCCTCGCGATCATGAGCGGCCTCGAGGAGCGGATAGCCCGCGCCTTCGCGGCGGCCCCGCAGGAGGCGTCCTGATGCCCGGCGCGGTCGGCCTTAGCGTCGTGCTCCTGGCGATGGCGCTCCTCGTCGCGAACCGGGGCGGGGAGCCGATCCTCGGCCTCGCGCCGGGGGAGTTCGCGTCCGTCGCCTCGCTCGGCGCCATGGCGCTCCTCGTCGCGAGCCTCATCGTCTCGGAATTCCGCGGGCGCTGGGTCAACGGCCTGCGCGCGCTCATCCTGTGGGGCATGATAATCGTCGCGCTCGTCGGGTTCTACAGCTACCGGTTCGAGCTGCAGCAGGTCGCAAGCCGCCTCGCCGGGGAATTCATGCCGGGAGAGACCACGGTCACCCCCGGCGGGGAAGTCGTCGTGACGCGCCGCATGGACGGCAGCTTCGTCGTCAACGGCAAGGCGAACGACCGCGACCTGAGGTTCATCTTCGACACCGGCGCTAGCACGGTGGTGCTGACGAGCGAAAGCGCCAGGGCCGTCGGCCTCGATCCTTCGACCCTTACCTTCATGGTGCCGGTCTCGACCGCGAACGGCATGACGCTCGCCGCCCCGGTGACGATCGACCGGCTCGCCGTCGGCTCGATCCGGGAGCAGAGGGTCCGGGCGCTCGTGACGAAGCCCGGGGTGCTGCGCGAGAACCTCCTCGGCATGACCTTCCTGGAACGGCTCGCCTCCTACGAGGTGCGCCAGAACCGCCTGTTCCTGCGCGGGCGCGGCGTCTGATCCTCAAAGGTTTGCCGCCGCGGGCCGGCGCGGTAAACAGGTCGCCCGCGATCCAGGACCCTCCGATGCAGCTCCCCGACCAGATGACCGCCGTCGAGATCACCGCGCCGGGGGAGCCCGGCGTGCTCAAGCCCGTCCAGCGGGACATGCCGAAGTTCGGGCCGGAGGAGGTGCTCATCGAGGTCGCGGCCGCGGGCGTGAACCGCCCGGACGTGCTCCAGCGCAAGGGGATGTACGAGCCGCCGCCGGGCACCACCGACATCCCGGGCCTCGAGGTCGCCGGCACCGTGGTCGCGGTCGGCCAGCACGTGAAGCGGTGGAAGCGGGGGGACCGGGTCTGCGCCCTCGTCGCGGGCGGCGGCTACGCCGAGTATTGCGCGGCCCCGGAAGGACAGTGCCTGCCGGTGCCGGACGGCCTCTCCATGGTCGAGGCCGCCTGCATCCCGGAGACCTTCTTCACGGTCTGGACCAACGTGTTCCAGCGCGGGCGGCTCAAGAGCGGCGAGACCCTTCTCGTCCACGGCGGCTCGTCGGGCATCGGCACGACGGCGATCCAGCTCGCCAAGGCGTTCGGCGCGAAGGTCTTCGCGACCGCCGGCTCGCCCGAGAAGTGCAAGGCGTGCCGGGATCTCGGGGCCGACCGGGCGATCGACTACAAGACCGAGGACTTCGTCGAGGTGATCGGCCGGGAGACTGGAGGCAAGGGCGTCGACGTGGTCCTCGACATGGTCGGCGGCGATTACATCCCGCGCAGCATCAAGGTCATGGCCATGGACGCCCGCCACGTCAGCATCGCGTTCCTGCGCGGCCCCAAGGTCGAGCTGAACGTCGAGCCGGTCATGCGCAAGCGCCTGACCCTCACCGGCTCGACGCTGCGTCCGCGCCCCGTCGCCGACAAGGCCGCGATCGCGGCCGAGCTGCACGAGAAGGTCTGGCCGCTCTTCGCCGCCGGCAAGGTCAGGCCGGTGATGTTCAGGACCTTCCCGCTGGCCAAGGCGGCCGACGCGCACGCGCTGATGGAATCGAGCGAGCACATCGGCAAGATCGCCCTCGTCGTTCGGAACGAAGGCGCCTGAGCGCGCGTCTCCTTAAAGGGAAGGCCAAGCGCTCGGAGGCCGCATGAGCTCAGCCAACGTGAACGACCGCGCCTCGATCGAGCGGCTGTACCCCCGCGACGCCTTCGAGGCCGACGCCGCCCGGAACGCCCTTCCCAAGGCCGACGTGCTGCATGGCGTCAGGATCGCGTCCGGGGTCTCGGAGAGCGGCGAGTTCGCGCTCCAGCGCACGTCCCAGCAGGCCGGCGAGAACGACCCGCTCGGGGACACCCTCTTCCTCGCCCCCTTCCCGACCGAAGCCGGAGGAGCGTTGCGGCAGACGCCGGCCTACGGCGGCGCCGAGGAGAACCCGGACGCCCTCGCCAAGGCCGCCGACAAGCGGCCGGACTACGACGCCTTCGTCGACCGCATCGTCGAGACGGCGCGCCGGGCCACCTTCAAGGGCCCGATCGGCCGCCACGAGCCGCGCCTCAAGGGTTTTCACGGCGGTTGAAGGGCAGCGCCACCTCTGCTGGCGGGAGAGGGCCGACTCGGCCGTAAGGCCGGGCGGGTCAGGGATCACGGTCTATCCGGTCAGGCCGCAACCCCTCGCCCGGTCGGCTTGCGCGCGACTCGACCTCTCCCTTCGGGAGAGATAGGAGTGCCTGACCGCGGCGTTGCGCCGACCCTGACATACAATATACTAGGCGGCCTGCTGCGGTGGCAGCCACATTGGAAGCGGGTTCGCGGGACGGCTCGAAGCCTTCTCCCGGACGGAACGCCGCCGGAGGAACGCCCGTGACGAAACGCAATCCGATTATCGCGCATCTGTTCGCGGCGGCGGGTGCCGCCGTCTTCGCTTCGGCGGCGCTGCCGGCCGCTGCCGCCTGGCAGCCGACCCGGCCGGTCGAGTTCATCGTGCCGGCCGGCACGGGCGGCGGGGCCGACCAGATGGCCCGCGTCCTTCAGGGCATCATCCAGAAGCACAACCTCATGTCCCAGCCGATGGTGGTCATCAACAAGGCGGGCGGCGCCGGCGCCGAGGGTTTCCTCGACGTCAAGGGCTCGGCCCGGAACCCGCACAAGATCATCATCACCCTCTCGAACCTGTTCACGACGCCCCTCGCCACCGGCGTGCCGTTCAAGTGGGAGGACCTGACCCCGGTCGCGATGCTGGCGCTCGACGAGTTCATCCTGTGGGTGAACGCCAAGGCGCCCTACAAGAGCGCCAAGGAATACGTCGACGCCATGAAGGGCGGGCAACCGAACCAGTTCAAGATGGGCGGCACGGGCTCGAAGCAGGAAGACCAGATCATCACCGCCGCGATCGAGCAGACGACCGGCGTCAAGATGACCTACGTCCCCTACAAGGGCGGCGGCGACGTGGCGGCGCAGCTCGTCGGCGGGCACGTCGATTC
>DASVPW010000082.1:0-25243 GCA_036389455.1 Beijerinckiaceae bacterium | reverse complement strand
CAGCGGCGGGCGGCGGCCGTGGCGGCGCGGGCAAGCGTCGCGATCAGGCGCGCGACGGTGGGGTTGTCCATGGCGAGGCGCCACGACCAGCCGCGGCCCGGGCCGCGGGGGATGCGCGTGCGCGTGACGAGGCCGAGGGCGGCAAGCGCGTTGAGGTCGCGGCGGACGGCCTCGGCGGGGCGATGGGCGAGCGTCGCGATCCGGGCCGCCGTCACCGGCCCGTCGCGCTCCAGGGCATAGACCACCACGAGGAGCCCGAAGCGGCGCAGGCGCCCGGCCCCGCGCTCGCCGGGAAACAGCGCGTCGAGGAGGCGCGCGGCGGACATGCGCGGCGCCCGCGCCTTAGGATCGCCGCCTCAGCGCGCCGCGCGCCGCTTCAGGATGACGCCATCCTGTCCGTCGCCCGAGACGAAGGCGATTCCCGCCTTCGTCAGCGCCCGCTCGACCGCCTGCGCCGTCCCCTCACGCACGGACTTGCCCTGCTCGAGGCGTTGCGGGCCGGTCTCGATGGGAGCGGGGGCCAAGCCGCTGCGCCAGCCCACTTTTCTCCCTCGCCTCAGGGGCATGACGGCTTCTCCCTCCCCCCGCTCGCGAAGCGAGTGGCGGGGAGGGGAGTCGGCGGGCCGTTCGCGGCCTTCCTTAGGCGGCCTGGCGGGTCTGGTGTTGCACGGAAAGCCCGAAGGCTTCGAGGAGGGCCGGCTCCAGCTTTCCGGACATGCCGTTCAGGATCCGCAGGGCGTCGTCGGCGGCCAGCGGCGCCTTGTACGGGCGGCGCTCGGTGAGGGCTGCGTAGATGTCGCAGATCGTCAGGAGCCGGACCGTGTCGCTGATCGAGGCGCCGGACAGCCCGTCGGGATAGCCGGAGCCGTCGAGCATCTCATGGTGGTGGCGCACGGCGTCGAGCGTCGTCGCGTCGCATTCGCCGCCGCGCCTGAGGACGTCGAACCCGATCGCCGCGTGGGTCCGCATCACCGACATCTCGTCCGCGTCGAGGCGTCCCGGCTTGTTCAGGATGGCGAGCGGGATCTGCGCCTTGCCGACGTCGTGCACGAGGGCGGCCCGCACGAGGGCCTGCTGGTCGCGCCGGGCGAAGCCGAGGAACTGCGCGAAGCTCGCGGCATATCCCGTCACGAGAAGGCAGTGCTGGTAGGTCGCGTCGTCGTAGGCCCAGACCGTCTCGAGCCAGCGCTCGAGGCCGCCGTCCTCGAGCGCCTCGATGACCGGGGTGAGCCCGGCCTCGACGCGGGCCATGCTCGGAGCCGTTCCGTCCTGCGCCGCCTGGAACAGGGTCTCGAGGACCTCCGCCGCGCGCCTGCAGGAGCGATGGACGAGCCGCTTCCCGGCCGCGTCGGCGAGGTTCGCGGACTGCACGACCGCCTCGGCGACCGCCGCATGCGGCGCGTCCGCCGGCAGCCAGGCCGCGGCGCCGAAGGCCCGCGCCTCGGCGATCGTGTTCGGATCGGGCGACCGCAGCAGGCAGACCAGCGGGACCTGGAACTGCCCGTATCGCGATTGGAAGGCCTGCAGGCAGCGGACGGCCGGCGGCCGGCCCAGCGTCAGGTCGGAGACCACCGCGGCGATCCCCGGCCCGCGGCTCCAGCGCTCCTCGGTGCCGACCACCTGCACATCGGCGATGCGGGCGAGATGGTCCGCGAGGGCAGCGCTGCGGCCGGGTCTGTCGGTGATCAAGACGATGAAGGAATCCATGGTTCGCCATTCTGGCCAGGGAAACGGTCGCGAGCCCGACGGTAATCTCGTCGCGCGCCGCTCATGTTTTCATGATCAGCTTAAGGCTGCGTTGACGCAGTCGCCGGCGCGGCCCGGCGCGAGCGGCCCTCGGCCCGAGCAGGCCCGCGCCTGCGCTCAACAGATCATAAACCCATCCGGGCGACACTGCGGCGGCAGGCCTTTTGTTTGCGCTTCCCCTAAGTCGGGTTTTGGTCCCCATGGACGATCTGTTGCGTGAGTTCCTGACCGAGACCGGCGAGCATCTCGACGTCGTCGACGTGGAGCTCGTGCGCTTCGAGCGCGAACCGAACAACGAGGCCATCCTCCGCAACATCTTCCGCCTCGTCCACACCATCAAGGGCACCTGCGGCTTCCTCGGCCTGCCGCGCCTCGAGGCGCTCGCGCACGCGGCCGAGACGCTGATGGGCAAGTTCCGCGACGGCCTGCCGGTGACGAGCGAGGCCGTGACCCTGATCCTGTCCACCCTCGACCGCATCAAGCGCATCCTCGCCGAGCTCGAGCGCACCGCCGCCGAGCCCGAAGGCGGCGACGGCGACCTCATCGGCAGCCTCGAGACGATGGCCCTCGCCGAGCCCGCGGAGGCCGCGGCGCCGGAGCCGCAGGTCACCGTCGGGACGCTCGTCGACCAGGTGCTGGAGCGGCCGCTCAAGCCCGGCGAGGTCTCCCTCGACGACCTCGAGCGCGCCTTCCGCGAGACCCCGGGGCCCGATCCGGAGCCGGCGTTGGCTCCGGCGCCCGAGCCCGCAAGAGCCGAGACGAAGCCCGAGCCCGAGCCCGGCGAGGGCGGGGTCACGAAGATCCAGACCATCCGGGTCAACGTCGACACCCTCGAGCACCTCATGACCATGGTCTCGGAGCTGGTGCTGACCCGCAACCAGCTCCTCGAGATCGCCCGCCGCCAGGACGACAGCCGCTTCAAGGTGCCGCTGCAGCGCCTCTCGCACGTCACCGCCGAGCTGCAGGAGGGCGTCATGAAGACGCGCATGCAGCCGATCGGCACCGCCTGGCAGAAGCTGCCCCGCGTCGTGCGCGACCTCTCGGGCGAGCTTTCAAAGAAGATCGACCTCGTCATGCAGGGCGCCGACACCGAGCTCGACCGCCAGGTGCTCGAGGTCATCAAGGACCCGCTCACGCACATGATCCGCAACTCGGCGGACCACGGCATCGAGACGCCGCTCGAGCGCCGCGCCGCCGGCAAGCCTGAGAAGGGCACGATCCGCCTCAACGCCTACCACGAGGGCGGCACCATCACGATCGAGATCGCCGACGACGGCCGCGGCCTCGACTTCCAGGCGATCCGCCGCAAGGCCCGCGAGCGCGGCCTCGCCTCCGCGGCCGAGCTCGAGCGCATGGGCGACGCCCAGGTCGCGAAGTTCATCTTCCACCCGGGCTTCTCGACCGCGAAGGCGATCACCGCCGTGTCCGGCCGCGGCGTCGGCATGGACGTGGTCAAGACCAACATCGAGCTCATCGGCGGCGCCGTCGACATCGCCTCCGAGACCGGGCGCGGCACGACGTTCACGATCAAGATCCCGCTGACGCTCGCGATCGTCGCGGCCCTGATCGTGAGCGTGGAAGGGCAGCGCTTCGCGATCCCGCAGGTCGCGGTGCTGGAGCTCGTGCGGGTGCGCCCCGGCTCGGACCACGCGATCGAGCGCATCAACGGCACGCCGGTGCTGCGCCTGCGCGAGCGCCTCCTGCCGATCGTGCCGATCGCCAAGGTGCTGGGCCTGCCCGGCGCCGAGTCCTGCGCCGGCGACGAGGGCTTCGTCGTCGTGACGCAGGTCGGGCGCCAGCGCTTCGGCATCCTCGTCGACGGCGTCTTCCACACCGAGGAGATCGTCGTGAAGCCGATGTCCTCGAAGCTCAGGCACATCCCGCTGTTCTCGGGCAACACCATCCTCGGCGACGGCGCGGTCGTGCTCATCATCGACCCGAACGGCATCGCCCGCATGGTCGACCAGGGCGGCGGGCGCGACCAGCTCGCGGCCGAGGAGGCGCCCGAGGCGGCGTCCGGCGAGGCCGAGACCGTGACGCTCCTGATCTTCCGCGGCGGCGGCGAGAGCCTCAAGGCGGTGCCGCTCTCCCTCGTGACGCGGCTCGAGGAGATCGACGCCGGCAAGATCGAATGGGTCGGCGGGCGCCCCCTCGTGCAGTACCGCGGCCGGCTCATGCCGCTCGTGCCGGCCGACCCCGCCATCGCCATCCGCCGCGAGGGCGCGCAGGCCCTCGTCGTGTTCTCGGACGGGGAGCGCTCCATGGGGCTTGCCGTCGACGAGATCGTCGACATCGTCGACGACCGCCTCGAGGTCGAGCTTTCCGCCGACCGCTCCGACGTCGTCGGCTCGGCCGTGGTCCGCGGCCGCGCGACCGAGATCGTGAACGTCGCCCATTACCTGCCGCTCGCCCACGGGGACTGGGCGAGGCCCGGCCCGGGCCGCGCCGCGCCGCCGTCGCGCACCGTCCTCCTCGTCGACGACAAGCCCTTCTTCCGCGAGCTCCTGACGCCGGTCCTCAAGGCCGCCGGTTACCGCGTCGCGACGGCCGGCAGCGCCGACGAGGCGCTGACGCTCGTCGCGTCGGGCGCCCGGGTCGACGTGGTCGTGACCGACATCGATATGCCGGGCCGGAGCGGCTTCGACCTCGTCGAGGCCCTGCGCCGGGAGCCCCGCTCGGCGGACCTTCCCGTCATCGCCCTGTCCTCGGCCCCGACGCCGGACGCGGTCGAGCGGGCGCGCCGGCTTGGCGTCGCCGAGTTCGTGGCGAAGTTCGACCGCAGCGGCCTCGTCGCCGCCCTCGCCGAGACGCGGGCGCCCCTCGGAGAAGCCGCATGATCGCCGCCAACGGCAACGTCCCGAGGCCCGAAGGCGGGGCCCGCCCGGGCGAGTACGACGAGTACGTCACCGTCATGGTCGCCGACCAGATGTTCGGGCTGCCGATCGACCGGGTGCACGACGTGTTCATCGCCTCCTCGCTCACCGCCGTGCCGCTCGCGCCGCGCGAGATCGTCGGGCTCCTGAATCTGCGCGGCCGGGTCGTCACCGCGGTGTGCCTGCGCCGCCGCCTCGGCCTGCCGGACCGGGAGGACGGCGCGCGCGAGATGGCGGTCGGCCTCGAGCACCAGGGCGAGTCCTACGGCCTCCTCATCGACGCGGTCGGCGAGGTCATGAAGCTCACCGCCGACACCCACGAGCCGAACCCGGTCCATATGGACGAGCGCTGGATCAAGCTCTCCCGCGGCGTGCACCGGCTCGACGACAAGCTCTTGATCGTCCTCGACGTCGACGCGGTCCTCGCCTTCGACGCCGAGGCCCGCGCCGCGTGAGCGCCTGAGGAGTTAAAGCCATGAAGCATTGCCTCATCGTCGACGACTCGGCCGTGATCCGGAAGGTGGCGCGGCGCATCCTCGAGCAGCTGTCCTTCCGCATCTCCGAGGCCGAGGACGGCGAGCAGGCGCTCGCGGTCTGCCGCGTCGACATGCCGGACGCCGTGCTCCTCGACTGGAACATGCCGGTGATGGACGGCTACGAGTTCCTGCGCGCATTGAGGAGGCTCCCGACCGGCAACGCTCCGAAGGTCGTGTTCTGCACCACCGAGAACGACGTCGGCTACATCGCCCGCGCCATGCACGCCGGCGCCGACGAGTACATCATGAAGCCGTTCGACAAGGAGATCATGACGGCGAAGTTCCAGGAAGTCGGGCTGGTCTAGTCCCTTTCCGCGGCCGGCGAACGGCTGCCCGTCCGCCCGAGGTCCGCCGAGCGCCCGTCCGATGACACCGGCTCAAGCCCATCCTCTGCCTTCCGCGCCCGCGGGCCGGATCCGGGTGCTCGTCGCCGACGATTCGGTGGTCGTGCGCGGCCTCATCGCGCGCTGGCTCACGGAGAGCGGCGCCGAGGTCGTCGCAACGGTGCCGAACGGGCTCCTCGCCATCGCGGCCCTCGACCGGGTCGAGCCCGACATCGTGCTCCTCGATCTCGACATGCCCGAGCTCGACGGCTTGAGCACGCTGCCGCGGCTGATCGAGAAGCGCCCGGGCCTCTCCGTCGTCGTGATCTCGACGCTGACCCAGCGCAACGCCGACATCTCGCTCAAGTGCCTCTCGCTCGGCGCCGTCGACTACCTGCCGAAGCCCGGCTCGAACCGGGAGGTCACGACCTCGCTCGGCTTCCGGCAGGAGCTCGTCGCCAAGGTCCACGGGCTCGTCCGCCCGCGCCGCGGGGCGCCGCCCGCGCCCGGCCCGGCCCGGCCGATGCCGCGCCGCGCGCCGGTCGCGCCGCGCTGCCTCCTGATCGGCGCCTCGACCGGTGGCCCGCGGGCGGTCGCCGAGGTCCTGGCCGGGCTCGGGCAGGCGCTGCGGTCCGTTCCGACCCTCGTCGTGCAGCACATGCCGCCGATCTTCACGACCGTGTTCGCGGAGCACCTCCAGAGCCAGACCGGCCTGCCCGCCCGCGAGGCACGGGACGGGGAGGCGCCGGTCCCGGGCCACGTCTACGTGGCGCCGGGCGGCCGGCACATGGGGCTCCTGCGGGACAAGGCGCAGCAGGTCGCGATCCGCCTCGACGACGGGCCGGCGGTGAACTTCTGCCGCCCCGCCGTCGACGTGCTGTTCCGCGACGCGGCGGCGGTGTTCGGCGCCTCGGCGCTCGCCGTCGTCCTCACCGGGATGGGCTCGGACGGACTCAACGGCGCGCGCGCCCTCGCCGAGACCGGCGCCGCCATCATCGCCCAGGACGAGGCGACGAGCACGGTGTGGGGCATGCCGGGCCACGTCGCCCGCGCCGGTCTCGCCGAGGCGGTCCTTCCCCTCGACGGCATCGCGCCCGCGGTCCGCGGCCTCCTCGGAGGCCCCCGATGACCGAGCCCGAGTTCGATTTCCTGCGCGCCTTCCTCAAGGGCCGCTCCGGCCTCGCGCTCAGCCCCGAGAAGCGCTACCTCGTCGAGAGCCGCCTTGCCCCCGTGTGCGAGCGCAACGGCCTCGCCGCCCTGTCGGACCTCGTCCGGCGCCTCAAGAGCGCGGCGGATCCGGCGCTGGAGCGGGCGGTCGTCGAGGCGATGGCCACGAACGAGACCTTCTTCTTCCGCGACCGCGCGCCCTTCGACCTCTTCCGCGACGTGCTCCTGCCGCGCTGCCTCGCCACGCAGGGCGCGACGCGCCGCATCCGCATCTGGTGCGCCGCCGCCTCGACCGGCCAGGAGCCCTACTCGATCGCCATGCTCCTCAAGGAGGCGGGACCGCGGGTCGCCGGCTGGAGCTTCGAGATCGTCGCGACCGACATCGCAGGCGGCGTGCTCGAGAAGGCGAAGGCCGGGCTCTACAGCCAGTTCGAGGTCCAGCGCGGCCTGCCGATCGGGATACTCTTGAAGCACTTCACGCAGGTCGGCGAGAGCTGGCAGCTCTCGCCGGCGATCCGCGCTATGGTCGACTTCCGCCCGGCGAACCTGCTTCAGGACTTCTCCCGCCTCGGCACCTTCGACGTCATCTTCTGCCGCAACGTGCTGATCTACTTCGACCAGCCGACGAAAGCCGACGTGCTGCGCCGCCTCGCGGGCGTCCTCAACCCCGGCGGCGGAGTGCTGCTCGGCGCCGCCGAGACGGTGATCGGCCTCTCCGACGCGCTCATGCCGCATCCGGAGCATAGGGGACTCTACGTGGCGGGACGCGGGAGCCGGGAGGCAGCCGCGCCGCTCAGGGTGGCGGCGGGACGGTAGATCACGCGAACCGCCGACGAAAAAGCCCCGGCTCGTCGCCGGGGCTTTTCCTTTGCGGTCCGGCCGTACCTTCGGGCTCGGGCCGCTATCTCGCAGACTCTAGGTCGGGATCGCGACGCTTCGATGACGTCAGACCGCGATCCGCTCTTCCGTCTCGACCGGCTCGCGCAGCACGTAGCCGCGGCCCCAGACGGTCTCGATGTAGTTCTTGCCCTGGCTCGCGTTCGCGAGCTTCTTCCGCAGCTTGCAGATGAACACGTCGATGATCTTGAGCTCGGGCTCGTCCATGCCGCCGTAGAGGTGGTTGAGGAACATCTCCTTCGTCAGCGTCGTGCCCTTGCGCAGCGAGAGGAGCTCCAGCATCTGGTACTCCTTGCCGGTGAGGTGCACGCGGCTCCCCGCCACCTCGACGGTCTTGGTGTCGAGGTTGACGATGAGGTCGCCGGTCGTGATCACCGACTGGGCGTGGCCCTTCGAGCGGCGCACGATCGCGTGGATGCGGGCGACGAGCTCGTCCTTGTGGAAGGGCTTCGTGAGATAGTCGTCGGCGCCGAAGCCGAGGCCCCTGACCTTGTCCTCGATGCCGGCAAGCCCCGACAGGATCAGGATCGGCGTCTTGACCTTGGCGACCCTCAACGAACGCAGCACCTCGTAGCCCGACATGTCGGGGAGGTTCAGGTCCAAGAGGATGATGTCGTAGTCGTAGAGCTTGCCGAGATCCACGCCCTCCTCGCCGAGGTCGGTCGTGTAGACGTTGAAGTTCTCGGATTTGAGCATCAGCTCGATGCTCTGCGCGGTCGCGCTGTCGTCCTCGATCAGAAGTACGCGCATTTCAGGTCCCCAGCCCCTTGGGCATTGCGGGCGCAGGCCCGCCGCCCGCCCACCGCGCATCCGCCATGGGCGCCCCTCTTGAACCGACTCGAAACGCTAACGGGGAATGGTTAACAAACCCTGATTCTCCTACGCAAGCGCTTAAAGCCGAAACTTTTACGAATCGGCTTAATATGTTGCGGCAGCGAAGATTACCGGGTCCCATCCGAGTTAACGTTCCAGGTGAAGAAGAACCGTCAAGCGACTCTCGCGACTCGCACCGCGCCGTCGAGCCGAAGCCGGCTACACGCGTGGCTCCTGCAGTGTTAACGAGAGGCGTAAACGAAAGGTTGATGGAACCGGCTGTGGACGAGAAAAGCCGAAGCCGCCTTTCCGCCGTGACGGCGGCCCTCGAGGCGCTGCCCGACCACGCCGCCTTTGGCCGCGTCGCGGGGGTGCGCGGGCTCCTCGTCGAGGTCGCCGGGCCGGTCTCGGCCATGCACGTCGGCGGGCGCCTCGACGTCGAGACCGGCCGCGGCGTCGTCCCCTGCGAGGTCATCGGCTTCTCCGGCGAGCGCGCGCTCGCCATGCCCTTCGGCGCCCTCGACGGCGTGCGCCGGGGCTGCCCGGCCCATGTCCGCGACGAGGTCCCGGGCGTCAGGCCTTCGGAGGGCTGGCTCGGGCGCGTGGTCGACGCGCTCGGGCGCCCGATCGACGGCAAGGGGCCGCTGCCGGCGGGGCCGGCGGTCCGCCCGTTCCGGGCCGACCCGCCGCCGGCCCATGCCCGCCGCCGCGTCGGAGCGCCCCTCGATCTCGGGGTGCGGGCCGTCAACACGTTCCTGACCGTCTGCGCCGGCCAGCGCATGGGCGTCTTCTCGGGGTCGGGCGTCGGCAAGTCGGTGCTCCTGTCGATGCTCGCCCGCTACACGGCGGCCGACGTCGCGGTCATCGGCCTCGTCGGCGAGCGCGGGCGCGAGGTGCAGGAATTCCTGCAGGACGACCTCGGCGAGGCGGGCCTCGCCCGCTCCATCGTGGTGGTGGCGACCTCGGACGAGCCGGCGCTGATGCGCCGCAACGCCGCCTACCTCACGCTCACCCTCGCCGAGCACTTCAGGGACGAGGGCAGGGCGGTGCTGTGCCTGATCGATTCGGTCACGCGCTTCGCCATGGCCCAGCGCGACATCGGCTTGGCGGCCGGCGAGCCGCCGACCGCCAAGGGCTACACGCCGACCGTGTTCAACGAGCTGCCGCGGCTCCTCGAGCGCGCCGGGCCGGGCACGGGCGAGGGCACCATCACCGGCGTGTTCACCGTCCTCGTCGAGGGCGACGACCACAACGAGCCCGTCTCCGACGCGGTGCGCGGCATTCTCGACGGCCATATCGTGATGGAGCGCCGGATCGCCGAGCGCGGGCGCTATCCGGCGATCGACATCCTCAGGTCGGTGTCGCGCACGATGCCGCGCGCCTGCGACCCGGCCTACTGGCCGGCGGTCCGGAAGGCGCGCCAGGTGCTCGCGACCTACGCCGACATGGAGGAGCTGATCCGGCTCGGCGCCTACCGCTCCGGCTCCTCGGCGGAGGTCGACGAGGCGCTCGCCCTGATGCCGGCCCTCGAAGCCTTCCTCGCCCAAGGTAAGGAAGATTCAACCTCCATCGGCGATGGTTACGCTCGTTTGGCGGAGATCCTCGGGCACTGAGCGCGGGGCCGCGCGGGCGGGAGTGGACCATGAAGTCGCGGGAAACGCTCATTCGGCTCAGGCGCTTCCAGGTCGACGAGAAGCGCCGGCGCGTGGCGCAGATCGAGACCATGGTGGCCGATTTCGACCGCATGGCCGCCGACCTCGAGCGGGAGATCGCGGCCGAGGAGCAGAAGGCCGGCATCTCCGACCCCGCCCACTTCGCCTATCCGACCTATGCCAAGGCGGCAACCCAGCGCCGCGACAACCTGCGCCGCTCGGCGCAGGACCTCCAGGACCAACTCGCCGACGCCAAGGCCGAGCTCGGCGAGGCCTTCGAGGAATTGAAGAAGGTCGAGATCCTCGATGACCGCGAGCGCGCCGCCGAGCGCGCCACTGAGGCCGCCCGCGACCAGGCCGCGATGAACCAGATCGGCCTCTCCCGCCACGCGCGGCCGACGGCCTGAGCCTGAAATCCCGCCCGCGGGAGAAGGCCGACTCGTCGAAGACGAGCGGGTGAGGGCCGGCTTAGGCCGCCTGCGCTTCGCGCGGCTCCGTCTCGCCTCGCGCCGGCCGCGCCGGGGAAAACCTCTGGCGGACGAGGTCGTGCAGGCGGCGCAGCCAGGCCTCGGCGTCCTGCGCCCGCATCTCGGCCTCCTCGGCCCGGACCTCGGCCGCCACGGCGCGCGCCTTGGCGGCCTGGAGCTGCGAGCGCGCCTTCTCGGCTTCCGCCGCGACCGCCTGGAGGCATGCCTCGAGCGCCTGGATGCGCCGTTCCGAAGCCGCGGCCGCCTCGGCGGCCTTCTCGAGGAGCTCGAAGGCTTCCTCGAGGTCGCGCTCTGCGATGGGCGCGGGATGCTCGGGCGCCGCCGCCAGGGCGAAGCGGAGGATTTTGCCCACGTCGCCGCGCCCGGCCTCGCGATCGTCCTCCCGCCGCCTGCTCCCGGAGAGCCCCATGACCGATTCTTCCCCCGCCCCGAGCCGCGAACCTCGGCGGGACAGGGTTAACAAATCGTTAAAGAGCGCCGGCCAAAAGGCCGGCCATGACGGGGCAGAAAGCGCCCGGCTTGCCGGGGCTTCTCCCGCGGCGAAGAGCGCCAACCTTCAAGCCGCGTCAGCGCTTGCGGTCGCCCTTGTCGCCGTGCCCCGGCTTCGCCTCGTGCTTCGCCTGCCGCTTGCGGTCCTGCGACAGGGAACGGCCGACGTCGACCACCTCGTCGAAGCGTCCCTTCTCGTCGCGGCGGACGTAACGCTTGTCCGTCCCGGTATCGATCAGCTCTCGCTTGCCCGTCGCCATCGGCGCAACTCCAGCTTGGCATTCTCCTGAGGAGGCAACGAGCTGTTGCGGAATCCGGTTCCATGCGGGGAGGCGCCGCGGCCTCGCGATCGGTCCGAAGAGCACTGCAGCGCCATTAACCCCGCGCTAACCACGCACCCGGCAAAACTTGCCTAAGGGATGCGTCAACCAGGGCACGGGCGGTGACGGACGAGGGGGCGGTCGTGGCCGCTGCCGTGGGATCGGCTACGGGCATCGCGCCCGCCGCGACGGCGTCCGCGAAGGCGGGGGCTTCGCGCCGGCGCGGCGGCGGCGCAGGCACGGGCGCCGGCGTCGGCGCGTTCGGGCTCCCCACCATGGACGAGATGGGGGCGCTCGCGCGGCGCTCGGACCTGCTGCTCGCGGTCGGCGTCATGGGCATCCTCGTGGTGCTCGTCTTCCCGCTGCCGGCGCTCGTCCTCGACCTCCTGCTCGCGGTCTCGATCATCGTCTCGGTGCTGATCCTGATGACCGCGCTGTTCATCGAGGAGCCGCTCGAGTTCTCGTCCTTCCCGACCGTGCTGCTCATCGCGACGATGCTGCGGCTCGCCCTCAACCTCGCCTCGACGCGGCTGATCCTCGCCCGCGGGCACGAGGGCACGGCGGCGGCCGGCCACGTCATCGAGGCCTTCGGCCGCTTCGTGATGGGCGGCAGCTTCGTCATCGGCGTGATCGTCTTCGCGATCCTGATCATCGTGAACTTCGTCGTCATCACCAAGGGCTCGGGCCGCATCGCCGAGGTCGCGGCCAGATTCACCCTCGACGCCATGCCCGGCAAGCAGATGGCGATCGACGCCGACCTCTCGGCCGGCCTTATCGACGAGGCGACCGCGCGCGCGCGGCGCAAGGAGCTCGAGGACGAATCGTCGTTCTTCGGCGCCATGGACGGCGCCTCGAAGTTTGTGCGCGGCGACGCCATCGCCGCCCTCCTCATCACCTTCATCAACGTCGTCGGCGGCATCGTCATCGGGGTCGCCCAGATGGGCCTGAGCTTTTCCGATGCCGCCAGGACCTACACGCTCCTGACCTGCGGCGACGGGCTCGTCAGCCAAGTGCCGGCGCTCATCGTCTCGACGGCGGCGGGCCTCCTCGTCTCGAAGGCCGGCGTGCGCGGCGCCGCCGACAAGGCGCTCGGCCGCCAGCTCTCGAACCACCCGAAGGCGCTCGGCATGTCGGCAGCCGTGATGGGCCTGATCGCGCTCCTGCCCGGCATCCCGATGCTGCCCTTCCTCGGCTTGGCCTTCGGCGCGGCTTGGCTTGCGCGGAGGATCGACCGCGACGTCAAGGCCCGCCTTGCGGCGGCGGCGGCCGACGGCGCCGCGGCGGCGGCCTCAAACCCGAGCGACGCCCCGAAGGACGAGCCGATCGCCGACGTGCTCCGGATGGACGACCTGAAGGTGGAGATCGGCTATGCCCTCGTGCCCCTCGTCAACGCCGCCGACGGCTCCGACCGCCTGACCGAGCAGATCAAGGCCCTGCGCCGCCAGCTCGCGTCGGAGGCCGGCTTCGTGATGCCGTCGGTGCGCATCCTCGACAACGTCCAGCTCGAATCGAACGCCTACGTGATCCGGGTCAAGGAGATCGAGGCCGGCGAGGGCCGCATCTTCCCCGGCCTCTACATGGCCATGGACCCGATGGGTGGGCAGGTGCAGCTCCCGGGCCAGCACATGCTGGAGCCGACCTTCGGCCTGCCGGCGACCTGGATCGACGGCGCCTTGCGCGACCAGGCGCAGCTTCGCGGCTACACCGTCGTCGACGCCGCGACCGTGATGACAACGCACCTCACCGAGGTCATCAAGGCCCACATGGCGGAGCTCCTCTCCCACGTCGAGGTGCAGAAGCTCCTGAAGGAGCTGCCGAAGGAGCACGCCGAGCTCGTCAAGGAGATCGTGCCGGCGCAGATTTCGACCACCGGCATCCAGCGGGTGCTGCAGCTCCTCCTCACCGAGCGCGTCTCGATCCGCGACCTCGGCACCATCGTCGAGGGCATCGCCGAGGTCGCGGGCCATTCCAAGAACCCGCGCGACATCGTCGAGCACGTGCGCGTGCGCCTCGCCCGCCAGATCTGCGCCCAGCATACGGCCCCGGGCGGGCAGCTGCCGATCATCACGCTGTCGCCGCCGTGGGAGGGCGCCTTCCTCGAATCGATCGTCGGCGAGGGCGACAACCGCCACCTCGCCATGCAGCCCTCGCGCCTGACCGAGTTCGTGCACGCGGTGCGCGACCGCTTCGAGGACGCGGCCCGCCTCGGCGAGATGCCGGTCCTCGTCACCTCGGCGCAGTCGCGCCCCTTCGTCCGCTCGATCATCGAGCGCTTCCGCCGCGAGACCCCGGTGATCAGCCAAGCCGAGATCCATTCGCGGGTGCGGCTGAAGACGGTGGGAAGCGTGTGAGGGCGTGTTGAAAGTACGGGCCGTCCGTAGTATCTAGGATGCACACGGTCCTGGAAACGTCCGTTTTCATTCGCGCCGCCGAACAGGCCGGCCTGTCGGATGCGGAGCGAGAGGCCGTGGTGGAATATCTCGCCCGCAATCCCATGGCGGGTGACGAGATTCCGGGAACGGGCGGCTGCCGGAAGCTTCGTTTCGCCGGGCGAGGCAAGGGAAAGAGCGGCGGCTATAGAGTGATTACCTTTTACAGCGGAACGTATCTGCCTGTCGTGCTCATCGACGTGTTCTCGAAAGACGAGCGCACGGACCTGTCGCAAGCCGAACGAAACGATCTGAAGCGTTTGACCAAGGTCTTTGTCGAGACCTATCGCGGCAAGGCCGCCCTCCTGACGAGGTGATGAGTATGGCGAAACGAGCGTACGAGCGGATCAAGGCGGGACTGGAGGAAGCCATCGCCATCGCTCGCGGCGAGGCGGACCCCTCGACTTATCGCGTTCACACCTTCACGGACGCGATGCCGCCGGAGGTGGACGTCAAGACGATCCGGCAGAGGCTCAAGTTAACCCAGGTCGAGTTCGCGCAGCGGTTCGGGTTCACGCCCGCCCGGGTGCGCGACTGGGAGCAGGGCCGCTCCCAGCCGGACGGCGCCATCCGCGCCTATCTCACCGTGATCGCGAGAGAGCCCGAGGCGGTCCAGCGTGCGCTGCAGGCGGCTTGAGAACGTCGAGGTAGATGCTCACCGCCAGTCAGGAGGTCCCGCCCAATTCTGTTCCGCCTCGGGAGGCGGGCGGCCTCGGCGAAGGCTTTCTGCAGCAGCTCGGTCATGAGGCCACCCCGGCATGCCCCGGCCGGCCCGTGGAGCTGGCGAGAGCGGCGAGCGGCGCGCGCAGGCACAGGGTCAGCACGGGCGCGATCAGCACGAAGGCGGCGAGGCCCGCCATCGCGGCCTCGAGGGAGACGAGATCGCTGACGAGGCCGAGCACGATCGGGGTCACGGCGCCGGCGCTGATGGTGCCGGTGTAGAACACCCCGAAGGCGCGGGCGCGCGCCGCCTCCGGCACGAGCTCGGGCACGGTCCCGTATAGCACGGTCGAGGTGCCGTTGAGCGCAACCCCGATCAGCGGCGCGAGCATGAGCGCGAGCCACAGGGGCGCGAACGGGGCCGCGAGCGCGCCCGCCGCGGTCGCGCCTTCCGTGACCGCGACGGTCAGGAGCACGCCGAAGCGCGCGCCCATCGGCCCGCACACGAACTTGCCGACCGCGCCGCCGACGAACACCAGGGTCAGGGCGAGCCCGATGGTGCCGATCGCGGCGCCCTTCGCGGCGAGCGCGAGGGGGAAGAAGGTCAGGAAGCCGCCGCGCGCCGCGGAATCGATGAAGCCGACGGCAAGCAGCGGGCGAAAGCCCGGCTGGCGCCACACCGAGACGTCGCCGGCCTTGCCGTCTTCGGTCGGCCCCGGAGGCGGGCGGGGGACGCGGGGCAGCATCGCCAGGATCGCGGCGGCGGCCGCGAGGGTCGCGGCCGCGATGCCCTGGAGCACCGCGGGCGCGGACAGCACCAGGAGCCCCCCGGTCGCGAGCGCCGGCACGAGAACCTTCCCCACGTCGCCGGCGGTGTTGTAGAGGCCGAGCGCCCGCCGCCGGCGCAAGGGCGGCGTCATCCGGGCGACGATGTCGGAGGCGAGCGGGTGCTGCGCGCTCGCGCCCACCCCCGCCGTCAGGAGCGCCGCGACGAGCCAGGCGAACCCGCCGGCATGGGCCGCCGCGAGATATCCGAGCGCCGCGAGGGCGGTGCCGCCGGCGAGGACGGCCGGGTGGCCGACCCGTTCGGCGAGGCGCGCGGCCATGAGCTGCGGCGCCGCCATGGCGCCGGAATAGCAGGCCTTCAGCAGGCCGACCGCGGCATAGTCGAGGCCGAGCGCCGCCTGCCAGACCGGGAAGAAGACGTAGAGCAGGTCCGAGAGGCCGTCATGGAGGACATGCGCGCCGTTCGCGGCCGCGACGGCGCGCCGCGCATCGCCCGGCGGCGCGCCGGCCGTGTCGTTGCGGATCGCTTCGATCGCCAAGCGGGAGTCTCCGTCCAACCGAGCCATAGCAGCGGCTTCGCTGGTGGGGTAGGCCCGAGCCGGAGCGGCGCCCAGGCTAGCGCTTCGTGAGCCACAGGCTCGTCTCGTAGGCCCCGGCGGGGAGCGGGAGGCGCGCCACCGGCCCGAGCCACTCCGGGCGGCGCGTCGCGACGTAGCGGCTCGCGAACGCGAGGTCGAAGGCGCCGCCCTGCAGCAGCGCGCCCGCGAGGAGCTGCTCGTTGTAGCCGCGCCAGGCCCATCCGCACGGGTAGGCGTCGGGCAGGAACACGTCGTGGACGTGGACGAGGACGCCGGCGGGCAGGCGCGGCAGGCAGTCGAGGAAGAGCCGGTCGACGTCCGTGCCGGGCATCGCGACGTGGCTCGAATCGACGAACAGGACGTCGCCAGCGGAAAGCGCCGCGAACGGCTCCGGCGGCGCGTCCCCCAGGAGCGCCGGGATGTGCCGTACGCCGAGCGCCGCGATGCCGGCGCGGGGCGCCGGGTCGATGCAGACGATCTCGCTCTCGAAGCCTCCGTCGCGGACCGCAAGGCTGAGGAAGCGCGTCGAGTGGCCGGAGCCGACCTCCACGATCCGCCGCGGCTTGCGGGTTCGCACGATCGCGTAGGCCGCGGCCGCGTCGAGGCGCGGGAACCAGTCCTGGTCGAAGCGGGCCGGCCCGCGCCCGATGATCGTCGCGAGGTCGTCCGTGAACCCGGCAATGTCGTCCATCACGGCGCAAAAGCGCGGCTCCGCCGCCTCGAACAGCGGGGCGAGCGCCGGGTAGTCGGCCGGCTCGCACGAGCCCGCGTGGCGGTAGGGGATGAAGAAGCCGCGCGGCGCGGCCCCGAGAAGCGTCGCGAGGCCGAAGCCGAGCCGGCGCAGCCGCCTTCGCACGTCAGACGGCGGGCCCGGGGGTGCCCGGCGGCGGCGGCGTGTGCGTCGGCCCCATGCGGTCGCGCCAGGCGTCGGCGAGCCGCGACCGCTCGAACAGCAGCACCACGACGATCGCCATCATGAACGGGATGAGAAGATAGAAGAAGCGGAAGATCAGCAGCGCCGCGAGCACGTCGGGCTTCGGCACGTCCGGCATCGCGGTGAGGAAGAAGTACTCGAACACGCCGAGCCCGCCGGGCGCGTGCGAGGCGAGCGCCGCCGAGAACGAGGCGAGGAACACCGCAAGCACGGTGAGGAAGCTCGGCTCGAGGTGCGCCGGCAGCGCGAAGTAGATGATCCCGGCGGCGCCGAGGAGCTCAAGCGGCGCGGCGACGAGCTGGCGCACCATCACGGCGGGGCGCGGATAGTCGAGCCTGAAGTTCAAGATCGTGATCGAGCGCAGGTGGAGAAGCGAGCCGACCACGTAGAGGGCGACGAAGCCGAGGAGCGCGAGCCCGAGGACGCGCGCGGTCGTCGGGTTGGTGAGCCAGTAGTGCAGGCCGGCGCCTTCGAGCCGGGACAGCAGCCCCGGGTTGATGGTCAGGACGAGGCCGCCGAGGAGGATCGTGCCGAGGCCGAAGGTGAAGGAGCACAGCGCCACGAGCACCGCGACCTGCGGCGCCGAGAGGCCCTTCGAGGTGTAGGCGCGGTAGCGCACGAGGGCGCCCGAGAACACCGAGGCGCCGATGTTGTGGGAGAGCGCGTAGGTCGTGAACGAGCACACCGAGACGAACAGCCACGAGATATGGTGCACGCTAAGGTGCAGGAGCGCGATGCGGTCGTACCAGGCGAGCGCCGCGTACGCGACGAGAGTCGACAGCCCGGCGAGGAGGTAGCGGTGCGGCGGGATCGCGGCGAGGCTCGCCCACACGGCGACGAAGGAGATGTCCCTGAGCTCGCGATAGAGGAGCCACCCCGAGACCACGACCGCGACGAACCCGATCAGGGGCCACACGAACTCACGCGCGTTCTTCATCGGCGGGGGACCGCTCCTGCGGGCTGGAAGCCTCTCTGTGCCTGAGGGCTTGCACCATCGCAAGAGCCCGCGGGCCTCGAGGCCGGTCCGGCGGACGCCGGCTCACAGGCCCCGGCGATCGAGCCAGTCGAGCACGCCGCGGGCGACCTCGTCGGCGCCGAGGTCGAGCTGGAGGAAGTGGCCCATGCCTTCCGCCGTGCGGTGCTCGGCGCCATGGTAGAGGGCGGTGCGCACGGTCGAGGCCGGCCAGACGAGGCGGTCGATGGTGCCGCCGACAGCGAGGCTCGGGATGCCGGCGAGGAAGGCCGGCACGATCGGGCCCGGCAGGTGCGCGTCGGCGAGCGCCCGCGGCGCCTCGGGGGTCATGAGGGCGGCGTAGCGCGAGACGAGGCTGCGCGGCAGCCCCTCGGAGAACAGGAGCTCGTGCGCCGCGAGCCCGATCGTGCGCCGCGAATCGGCGGCCGACCCGGTGAAGGCCTCGAGCCAGATGTGCGGATCGGTGAGCGCGAGCCGCGGGCTCTCGAGCATGAGCCCCTCGGGCGGCAGCGAGGCGAGGAGCACGAGCGCCCGCATCCGCTCGCGGCCGATGAGCTGCTGCGCCAGGAGCCCGCCGAGCGAGTGGGCGACGACGACCGGCGGCTCGGCAAACTCCGCGAAGGCGCGGGACAGGTCGTCGCGGAAGTCCGCGAGCCGCGCCGCGCGCAGGCGTGCCCGGCCCTCACTGCCGCCGTGGCCGCGCAGGCTCAATGCCGCCGAGAAGCGGCCCCGGCGGGCGAAGAACGGCATGAAGATCTCGCGCCACATCCAGGCCCCGGCGAAGGCGCCGTGGACGAACAGGATCGGCGCGCCGGTCCGCCCCCCTAAAGGCTCCGCCTCGACGAATTCGAGCGCCGGCGCGCCATCGCGGCCCGGCAGCATCCGGGACTTGAGGCGGTGATCTTCGACGGGCTCGCCGCCGCGCCGCCACACCCTCGCGTCCATTCTGGGCCCGCTCCCACGTGTTTCCATGCCGGCTCCGCCCTCGCGAAGCACAGTCCGGCAATGTAAGACCCGAGGGAATGGTTCCGGCACGCGTCCCAACGAAGTTGTCCACACCCTGAGCCTCGCATGACCGCCGAAGAGTCCCCGATCCCCGCCCCCGACGGCCTCGCCGACCTGCCGCCAGGCCGGATCGCGGCCGTCGTGACCTTCCTGGAGATGCGGCGGCCGCCGGACCCGTCCGCCGCCCCTGCCGGGCCCTGGGAACTCGCGCCAATCGGCCGCGACCTTCGGCGCTACCGCGCCCTGTTCCGGCGTGTCGGCGAGCCCTGGCTGTGGTTCAGCCGGCTCGTCATGCCGGAGCCGGAGCTGCAAGGGATCCTGGACGATCCCGCCGTTGAGGCCTTCGCGCTGCGCGCCGGCGGCGCCGGGGCCGGGCTAGATATCGGGCTGCTGGAGCTCGACTTCCGCCGGGCCGGCGAATGCGAGCTCGCCTTCCTGGGGCTCGTCCCGGAGGCGATCGGGTCGGGGGCCGGGCGGTTCCTGATCGGGCATGCGGTGGCGCGCGCCTTCGCCCGGCCGGTGCGGCGGCTGTGGGTCCACACCTGCACCCTCGACCATCCGGGCGCGCTCGCCTTCTATCTCCGGGCGGGGTTCAGGCCCTACCGGCGCGCCGTCGAGGTCGCCGACGACCCCCGCCTCACCGGCCATCTCCCCCGCGACGCCGCGCCGGGCGTGCCGGTGATCGGGGAGGGGTGACCGGCGACAAATCCCTCCCCGCAGGGACTGCCGGATTCACGAGATGTCGGCTTCGTCCGAGGCGGGCATTCTCCTCCCCCTACTCGGCGAAGCGCAAGGAGGGCAGGGGGACGACGCTGTCCGTTGGACGCGTGTGAGACGGCGAGCCCGCCGAAACACGAAACTTCCATGCGATCGAGGGCGGACTTCGCGCGCCGTCTCTTATGTGCTGGGTCCAGACAAGCTGGAGACATTGCGGATGCTTATGACTACAATGGCCCGGTGAGATGTCGCCACCATTGGCGAGGGTTGGTGTGACCCAAAAGAAGGAAAAGCAAGACCTTGAGAAGATCGCGTCTCAACTGGCGCGCGTGACGATTCGTGCGATTCCGGGCGAAGAAGAGATCGCCCTGAAGGCAACCGCGACATTCACAACGAAATCCTACATGGCGGGGAGCTACAAGGTTTCGGTAGGGCTATCCCAAGCGCTGCTGCACCTCGACCATCCCGGCTTCGAAGCGGGCGAGGGGTATCAGGCGACGCTTTCCAAAGAAACTTGGTCCCAAACCTGGAAGAAGGCCGACAGCAGCAATTTGGGCGGCGCTGCGGAAGTGAAGATCGGCGCCAAGTTTTTGGGCTTCCTTGGCCTCGAGTTCCGGGGCAACGCCGCAAGGGACAGCCAGAAGGCTTCCGAACAGAAGGCAAGCGCGCCTTATCCCATCGTGAGTGCGGTGCCGTCGGGGTGGAGAATCGGCACCGAGCTGGGCGATCCGCGCGACCCCGACGGCACCTTGCCCGAGGGGCTGGAGCACTGCCTGAGCGGAGAATATCTGTCGGGACGGCGCAACGAAGCCGGCGAGGGCCCCAAGGACAGGGACGGGGCTTTCGTGCTCTGCGTTCTTCGGGCGAAGACGGGCGGAAACGATCCCCTGATCACGGCAACGCTTTTCGGCATTGCCGGCTCCCTGAAAGTTGCGATCGCGCCCGCGGATCCTGCGGTCCCTCAGGACGGCGCCCCTCATTCCCGAAGGGAGGCCATGCAGCAGGAGGCGGACCTGCGGAAAGCCTTCGTGGATATTTGCATCCAACGCGCCAAGGCGGCACAGCAGGACGGCGCGGGAGTCGAAGGCATGGTGAGCGGGGAGTTTTATCTCCACCATCATGCAATCCATGCCCCCAGGCTCCCGCCGAAGGTTCCGGCAGAGATTCAGAAAAAAGCGAAGAGCAGGCCCAATGAGCAAAATGCCCCCACGGAATCAAACCCATGAGCACAGGCCCGGCGGCGGCCATCAGCGGCATTCCGATCTCGCCGGCCTGCTGCACAGGATCGAGCGGATACTGACCACCGAAGACGCGAGCGTCAAAGGTCTCGCGAGCGCGGCCGGCCTCGATCCGAAGCGCGATTTTCGCGGGATCTACCTGAACGGAGTTCCCCTCGTTGAGCAGGACCTTAGGGGATTCGACTTTTCGGGTTCCGACCTCCGCAACACGGGTGTCGAACGCGCCAAGCGCGACCGGACGACCATCTTCGACTCCGCCATCTTTGATGGGCCGTCCCTCGATCCGAACGTCATCGGGTTCAATCAAAGACTTAAAGGAATGCGCTTCGTTGAGATCGAGACGGAGCTTGGCAAGGCCGTGGCGAGCGGCCGGAGACGATTTGACGTGATCAGCTTCACGACCGCGATCAGGAAAGCTCCGAACGCCGACCGCGCCGCGCGCTGGTACGAGGAAATGCTGAAGGCCGGTGTCGCGCCGGATGTGGTCACCTTCTCCACGCTCATCGGAAAAGCCGGAAGCGAGGAGCGCGCCGCGCGCTGGTACGAGGAAATGCTGAAGGCCGGCGTCGCGCCGAATGTGGTCACCTTCTCCACGCTCATCGAAAAAGCCGGAAGCGAGGAGCGCGCCGCGCGCTGGTACGAGGAAATGCTGAAGGCCGGCGTCGCGCCGGATGAAATAACCCACACCATTTTAGGAAAGCGGGCCTCAGAATATAATCCTTGACACTGGTCCCGGTTTGTGCTTGTCTGCCCCCGTCCCGTCCACCCGAGGGGCGCGCTCGCGAGGCGTCGTGACGTGGGGCGGGGCCGGCGCCTGCGGGCGGGGTTCGCAGCCCCGCTCCCGGGAGGCTGGAGCCGGTTCGGCGGCCCTCGGCGTATTTGAGGCCACCGCCGTCCGAGATCCGTCCGCCCCGTACTACGGCGGGGCTGTGCTTCGGCACTGGAAGCGGATCGGGAGAAGGCCGGACGCGTCCGACCGGACCTCTCTCGGGCCGGGTCCGGCCAAGAGACCCGGACGCGAACAAGCGCGGAAGGCTCCAGACTTAAAAGACGCCGACGTGCCGGAGAGATCCGGCCGCGGGGAGCAGGAGAGGTCCTCCAAGGGGCCGCTCCCGAGGGTCCGTCAGGGGAAGGGCCCGCCGCGAACCGCGGGGACGCCGAACGGTTCCCCTACGATAGGTTTGAGTCGTTCGGCGTCCCACGCCCCTCGGCCCATCCGGCGATCGCCACCGCATCCGACGGCTCGAGCCGCGCGGCGGGACAAGCGCGCGCCCGCTCATTCCCGATCCGACGAGGACATCGCATGACCTACACCCACAATACACCGAAGCCCAGCGTCCGCCTTGACCTCGCCGCGGCCTTGGCGGAAGACAGCGCGCAAGGTTTCGCCCCGGCCCTTGCGCCGGGGCTTTTCGCGCGAGGACGTGGCCCGTGGCGAACGTCGTGGTCGTGGGCGCCCAGTGGGGCGACGAGGGCAAGGGCAAGATCGTCGACTGGCTGTCCGAGCAGGCGGACGTCGTGGTGCGCTTCCAGGGCGGGCACAACGCCGGCCACACCCTCGTCATCGGCAACGAGACCTACAAGCTCTCGCTGCTGCCCTCCGGCGTCGTGCGCGAGGGCAAGCTCGCGGTCATCGGCAACGGCGTCGTGCTCGACCCGCACGCCCTCGTGGCCGAGATCGAGCGGCTGCGCCAGCAGCGGGTCGCGATCTCGCGCGAGAATCTCCGCATCGCCGACAACGCGACGCTCATCCTCTCGATCCACCGCGAGCTCGACGCGCTTCGCGAGAGCGGCGGCGCCGGCACCAAGATCGGGACGACGAAGCGCGGCATCGGCCCGGCCTATGAGGACAAGGTCGGACGCCGCGCGATCCGGCTCATGGACCTCGCCGACCTCGACGCGCTGCACGGCAAGGTCGAGCGGCTGCTCGCCCACCACAACGCGCTCCGCCGCGGCTTCGGGCTGGAGGAATTCGAGCCGGACGCGGTCTTCGACGAGCTCGCCTCGGTCGCGCCGCAGGTGCTGCCCTACATGGACGCGGTGTGGCGCCTCCTCGACGAGGAGCGCCGGGCCGGCAAAAGGATCCTGTTCGAGGGCGCGCAGGGGGCGCTCCTCGACGTCGACCACGGCACCTACCCGTTCGTGACCTCGTCGAACACCGTCGCGGGCCAGGCCGCGACCGGATCGGGCTTAGGCCCCGGCGCGATTGGCTACGTGCTCGGCATCGCCAAGGCCTACACGACCCGGGTCGGGGAGGGGCCGTTCCCGACCGAGCTTCTCGACGAGACCGGCGAGCTCATCGGGCGGCGCGGCAAGGAGTTCGGCGTCGTGACCGGGCGCAAGCGCCGCTGCGGCTGGTTCGACGCCGTGCTCGTGCGCCAGACCGTGCGCACGTCGGGGATCGACGGCATCGCGCTGACGAAGCTCGACATCCTCGACGGCTTCCCGGTCATCCGGGTCTGCACCGGCTACCGCCTCGACGGCGAGACCCTCGACCACTTCCCGGCGAGCCAGGACGGGCAGGCCCGGGTCGAGCCGGTCTACGAGGAGATCGAGGGCTGGCCGGGCTCGACCGCCGGCGCGCGCTCCTGGGCCGAGCTGCCGGCCCAGGCCATCAAGTACGTGCGCCGGGTCGAGGAGCTGATCGGGGCGCCGGTCGCGCTCCTCTCGACGAGCCCGGAGCGCGACGACACGATCCTGATGCAGAACCCGTTCGAGCGTTGATGGTCCAAGAGATACGGCAAGGGTTGACGGCGCGGGGCATTCGCGGGATTCCGGAACGGCATGGCGGATTATCACCCTTTGCTGATGCGGGCCCTCGAGGCCCTGTCCGACCGGTCGCCCGCGATGCGCCGCGCCGTGTACGACCGCGCCCGCGCGGCGCTCATGGACCAGCTCCGCAGCCTCGACCCGCCGCTCTCCGAAGCCGACATCGCCCGCGAGCGCCTGGCGCTCGAGGACGCCGTCAACCGGGTCGAGTCCGAGCAGAAGCGCCGCGACGGCCTCGCCGATGCGATCGTGCCGGCGGCTGTCGGCGGGCCGGCGGATCCGCCCGACCGGCTTGAGGCCGAGGCCCCGCCGGACGAGGAGCCGGCGCCCCGGCCGCCGGCCTCGGGAAGGCCTGCCGTGGGCGGCCCCGGGCGCGAGGACGCGGGCCGGGGCGAAGCGGCGCCGCGCGAGCGCCCGCGCATCGACACGGTGGCGCCGAAGGTCGCGCGGAGCGGGCGCGGGCGCACGGCCGTGCTGGCCGCGGCGCTCGCGGTCGTGATCGGGCTGATCGCCGCCGCGGCCTACGTGCTCAGGGACAAGCCGGCGGACCTGCCGCGCCAGCCGGTGGTGGCGGAAGCCGCCCCGGCGCCCGAAGGCGAGAGCAAGCTCGGCGAGCGGGCCCCCGGCGCGGCTCCCGCCCCGGGCGCCGCAGCGCCGGGCGCCGCTCCGGGCGGGGCGCCCCGCGGCGACGTGGCGGTCGCGCAGCGCGCCATGCTCTACGAGGAGAACCAGGCCGACCCGCAGACCCCCAAAGTCACGCCGGCCCGGGCGGTGTGGCGGCTCGACAACCTCAACGCCGGGCAGGGCCAGCCGCTCGAGACGGTGGTGCGGGCGATGGTCGAGATCCCCGACGCCAAGATGTCCCTGAGCCTGACCCTGCGGCGCAACCTCGACCAGACGCTGCCGGCCTCGCACACGGTCGAGCTCGCCTTCACGACGCCGCCGGGCGAGCCCACCCGGGCGGTGAGGGACGTGGGCCTGCTCCAGTTCAAGAACGACGAGACGGTGCGCGGCACGCCGGTCGCCGGCCTGCCCGTGCCCGTGAAGGAGAACCTCTTCCTGATCGGGCTCTCGAACCTGCCCGCCGACATCGAGCGCAACACCGACCTCGTCACGAAGCGCAACTGGATCGACCTGCCGATCCGCTTCTCCTCGGGGCAGCGCGCGATCCTGTCCTTCGAGAAGGGGCTCCCCGGCGAGCAGCTCGTGAACGAGGCCTTCAGGCAGTGGCGGCAGCCGTAGCCGGCTGAGACAGCTATCCGGCGGCGGCGATCCGGCCGGGCTCGGCGCGCGGCGCCTCGCGGGCGGCGAGGTTCTTCTTCACCGCTTCCTGGACCTTCTCGAAGGCGCGGACCTCGATTTGGCGCACGCGCTCGCGCGAGACGCCGAACTCGGTCGAGAGCTCCTCCAGCGTGATCGGGTCCTCGGCGAGGCGGCGCGCCTCGAAGATGCGCCGCTCGCGCGGGTTCAGCACCGAGAGCGCGTCGCGAAGCGCCGCGAGTCGGTTCTGGCCCTCCTCCTCGGCGACGACGATCGACTCCTGGCTCGCCGAGTCGTCGACGAGCCAGTCCTGCCACTCGCCCTCGCCCTCCTCGCGCAACGGCGTGTTGAGGGACACGTCGCCGCCGAGGCGCCGGTTCATGTCGACCACGTCCTGCTCGGTGACCCCGAGCCGCGTCGCGATCTGCTTGACCTGGTCGGGGCGCAGATCCCCCTCGTCGAGGGCCGAGATGCGGCCCTTGGCCTTGCGCAGGTTGAAGAACAGCTTCTTCTGGTTCGCGGTCGTGCCCATCTTCACGAGCGACCACGAGCGCAGGATGTACTCCTGGATCGCCGCCTTGATCCACCAC
>DASVPW010000081.1:0-1641 GCA_036389455.1 Beijerinckiaceae bacterium | reverse complement strand
AACTGCCCAAAGGCCTGCCTTGATTTATCTGCCTGCCACGGTGTCTAAGAATTGCATCTTCGATTGTGAGAGAAAGGCCGTCGTGTATCAATTGCGGCCGCACGCGCAGACCCCAGAGTGGGTCGTGCCCCGAGGAGTGGTGTAGGAGTGCCGGTCCTCGGGCGGGTCCGAGGGTGATCAAGCCGCCACGGCGGACAGCTTGAGAACGGGATCATCGCTCAAGGCGCTCAGGCTTTCCAGGCTCATGTAGCGGCGCGAGACCGCCCACTCGTCATTCTGTTCGAGCATGAGCGCGCCCACGAGCCGGATGACAGCACGTTCGTTCGGAAAGATGCCGACCGCGTCGGAGCGGCGCTTGATCTCGCCGTTGAGCCGCTCCAGTGGGTTGGTGCTGGCGATTTGCGTCCAATGCTCGCGCGGAAAGGCCATGTAGGCGAGCACGTCCTCGCGCGAGCCGTCCATCAGCTCGGCCAGCTTCGGGAAGCGCTCCCGCAAAGTGTTGGCGACCTGCTTCCATTGGGCATGGGCCGCCTCGGCCGTGTCCTGGGCGAAGATGGTCTTGAGCAGGGCCACAACGGCGGGCCGCTGCTTGGGCGAGACGTGGGCGAGTGCGTTGCGCATCCAATGAACGCGGCAGCGTTGATGGGTGGCATGGAAGACCTTCGCGGCCGCGGCCCTGAGCCCCTTGTGGTCATCGGCGATGACGAGCTTCACACCTCGCAAGCCTCGCTCCGCCAAGGAACGCAGGAACGCCTTCCAGAAGGGCTCCGCCTCCGAGGCGCCGGTCGCGACCCCCAACACCTCGCGCCGGCCATCCGTGTTCACGCCAACGGCGACTATCACCGCCGTCGAGACGATCCGGCCGGCCTCGCGGGCTTTGATGTAAGTGGCGTCGATCCACAGATAGGGCCAGGCGCCCTCGATGGGGCGGGCGAGAAAGGCGTTCACCCGGTCGTCAATCTCCTCGCACAAGCGCGAGACTTGGCTTTTGGAGACGCCGGACGCGCCCATCGCCTTCACGAGGTCGTCGACAGCTCGCGTCGAGATCCCATGGACGTAGGCCTCCTGGATCACGGCGGTCAGCGCCTTCTCGGCCGTGCGGCGCGGCTCAAGGAAGCTCGGGAAGTAGGAGCCCTTGCGCAGCTTGGGGATGGCCAGGTCAATCCGGCCCGCCCGCGTATCCCAGCTCCGCTCGCGATATCCATTACGCTGGTTGAGGCGATCGGGGCTGCGCACGCCCGCTGGCGCGCCCGTCAGGGTCTCGACCTCCAAGGCCATCAGCCGCTCGGCCGCAAAGGCCAGCATCGCGCGCACAAGATCCGCATCGGCGGTCTTCTCGATCAGCTCAAGAAGCGCCATTCTGTCGTCGGTCATCGTCGTCTCCTGGTCAGGTCCAAGCTTCGCAACTCGAACCCTAACCGAAGACCGGCGGTGACCGCCCCGGGCGCGCGCTGCGCTCGTGAGGGCTTCGCGCACACCCTTAGCGGAACCGTCCTACACCACTTCCAGGGACATCAGCCGAGTTGCGCCCTACGCAGCGCGACGCGCTGGAGCACGAACGGGACAAATTGGCCCCTCACAAGCAGGATATCCGCCGCGTGTTCCATAGGCAGCTTAGGCAGCTATGGCGGACAATAGTTT
>DASVPW010000080.1:0-14487 GCA_036389455.1 Beijerinckiaceae bacterium | reverse complement strand
CCCCCATTCCGTGAACGTGGCGAAAGGGTCCCCGCCCCAATCATCCGGCAGGACAAGGTCCTCGACCTTCTCGATTACTATGCCCTGCTCCGTCTCCCGATAGCGGAGGGTATCGCCCGGCTTCACCCCCAGCTTCTCGCGCACGACCTTCGGAAGTACCGTTTGGGCCTTGGAAGAGACTTTTGAAGTCAGGCTGGCCATTTCAACCTCGTAAGACGTTCGTCTTACCATAAGTGCCAGCCCGGGACTACTCCGCCGCCACCGCGAGATACCGCGCCGGATCGTAGTTGAGGATCGGGCCGAGCCAGCGCTCGACCTCGGGGATGCTCATGCCCTTGCGGGCGGCGTAGTCCTCGACCTGGTCGCGCTCGACCTTGGCGACGCCGAAGTAGTGCGCCTCCGGGTGCGCGAGGTAGAGGCCCGACACGGACGAGCCGGGCCACATGGCGTAGCTCTCGGTGAGCTTCACGCCGATGCGGCGCTCGGCCTGGAGGAGCCCGAACAGGGTCTCCTTCTCGGTATGGTCGGGCTGGGCCGGGTAGCCAGGCGCCGGGCGGATGCCGCGGTATTCCTCGCGGATCAGGTCCTCGGGCGCGAAGCTTTCCTCCGGCGCGTAGGCCCAGAACTCCTTGCGGACACGCTCGTGCATGCGCTCGGCCAAGGCCTCGGCGAAGCGGTCGGCCAGCGCCTTCACCAGGATCGAGCGGTAGTCGTCGTTCGCCCGCTCGAATTTTTCCGCGATCCGCACCTCCTCGATGCCGGCCGTGACCACGAAGGCGCCGACGTAGTCGGGCGCGGCCCCGGCCGGCGCGACGAAGTCGGCGATGCAGAGGTTCGGCCGCCCGTCGCGCCGCAGGAGCTGCTGGCGAAGGCCGTGGAAGGTCGCGAGCGTCTCGGCGCGGCTCTCGCCGGTGTAGAGGCGGATGTCGTCGCCGACCGCGTTCGCGGGCCAGAAGCCGATGATCGCCTTCGGGTTGAACCAGCGCTCCTCGACGATCTTGCGCAGCATGTCCTGCGCGTCCTCGTAGAGCTGGCGCGCGGCGGCGCCCTGCTTCTCGTCGTCGAGGATCGCCGGGAAGCGGCCTTTCAGCTCCCAGGTCTGGAAGAACGGCGTCCAGTCGATGTAGGGCACGAGCTCGGATACGTCGTAGGTGCGGAACGTCCGCGTGCCGGTGAAGGCCGGCTTTGGCGGCTGGTAGGCGGCCCAGTCGATCCGCATGGGATTGGCGCGCGCCTTCTCGATCGGCAGCCGCTGCTTGTCGGCCTCCGAGCGCGCGTGCGCGTCCGCCACTTTCCGGTACTCGGCCCGCACCGTCTCGACGTAAGGGCCCTTCGCCTCGGGCGAGAGGAGCGAGGAGACGACGCCGACGGCGCGGCTCGCGTCGGTGACGTAGACGGCCTGGCCGCGGGCGTAGTGCGGGTGGATCTTCACCGCCGTGTGGACCCGGCTCGTGGTCGCGCCGCCGATCAGGAGCGGCAGGTCGAAGCCCTCGCGCTCCATCTCGCCCGCGACGTGCACCATCTCGTCGAGGGACGGCGTGATGAGGCCGGAGAGGCCGATGATGTTCGCCTTCTCCCGCCGCGCCGTGTCGAGGATCTTCTGGGCCGGCACCATCACGCCGAGGTCGATGACCTCGTAGTTGTTGCACTGGAGCACGACGCCGACGATGTTCTTGCCGATGTCGTGCACGTCGCCCTTGACCGTCGCCATGACGATCTTGCCGGCGGGCGGGCGCGCCGAGAGGCCGGTCAGCTCCTTCTCGGCCTCCATGAACGGCATGAGGTAGGCGACCGCCTGCTTCATCACGCGCGCCGACTTCACCACCTGCGGCAGGAACATTTTTCCTGAGCCGAAGAGGTCGCCGACCACGTTCATGCCGGCCATGAGCGGGCCTTCGATGACGTGCAGCGGGCGCTCGGCCGCGACGCGCGCCGCCTCCACGTCCTCGGCGATAAAGTCGGTGATGCCGTTGACGAGGGCGTGCTCGAGGCGCTTGTCGACCGGCCACGCGCGCCACTCGAGGTCCGCCGCCTTCGGCGTCGAGCCGTCGCCCTTGAAGCGGGGCGCGGCCTCGAGGAGGCGCTCGGTCGCGTCCGGACGGCGGTTGAGGACCACGTCCTCGCACAGCTCGCGGAGCTCGGGATCGATCTCGTCATAGACCGCGAGCTGGCCGGCGTTGACGATCCCCATGTCCATGCCGGCGCGGATCGCGTGGTAGAGGAACACCGAGTGCATCGCCTCGCGCACCGGCTCGTTGCCGCGGAATGCGAAGGAGAGGTTCGAGACGCCGCCCGAGATATGCACGTGCGGCAGCGTCTCGCGGATCGTCCGCGTCGCCTCGATGAAGGCGACCCCGTAGCCGTTGTGCTCCTCGATGCCCGTGGCGACCGCGAAGATGTTCGGATCGAAGATGATGTCCTCGGGCGGGAAGCCGACCTCCTCGGTGAGAATCCGGTAGGCGCGGGTGCAGATCGCGACCTTGCGCTCGTAGGTGTCGGCCTGGCCCTCCTCGTCGAAGGCCATGACCACGACGGCGGCGCCGTAGGCGCGGCAGACGCGCGCTTCGGCAATGAACTTCTCGACCCCTTCCTTCATGGAGATCGAGTTCACGATCGGCTTGCCCTGCAGGCACTTGAGGCCCGCCTCGATGATGGGAAACTTCGACGAGTCGACCATCACGGGCACGCGGGCGATGTCGGGCTCGCCTGCGACGAGGTTGAGGAACTCGACCATCGCGGCTTCCGAATCGAGCAGGCCCTCGTCCATGTTGACGTCGATGACCTGGGCCCCGCTCGCGACCTGCTCGCGGGCGACGTCGAGGGCCGCCGCGAACTCGCCGTTCTTGACGAGCTTGCGGAACTTCGCCGAGCCCGTGACGTTCGTGCGCTCGCCGACGTTCACGAACGGGATCTCTTTGGTCAGCACGAAGGGCTCGAGGCCCGATAGGCGCATCAGCGGCTCGGCCTTCGGCACGGCGCGCGGCGCCTTGCCCTTCACGGCATCGGCGATGGTGCGGATGTGGTCCGGGGTCGTGCCGCAGCAGCCGCCGACGATGTTGACGAAGCCGGCGTCGGCGAACTCGGCGAGCATGCCGGCCGTCGCCTCCGGGCGCTCGTCGTAGAGGCCGAACTCGTTCGGCAAGCCGGCGTTCGGGTAGGCGCAGACCAGGGTGTCGGCGACCTTGGCGATCTCCTGGATGTGGGCCCGCATCTCGCGCGCGCCCAGCGCACAGTTGAGGCCGACCGCGAACGGTTCGACGTGGCGCACCGAGTGCCAGAACGCGGTCGGGGTCTGGCCCGAGAGGGTGCGGCCGGAGAGGTCCGTGATCGTGCCCGAGATCATGACCGGCAGCTTCACGCCGCGCTCGGCGAACACCTGCTGGGTCGCGACGATCGCCGCCTTGGCGTTGAGCGTGTCGAAGATCGTCTCGATCAAGATAAGCTCGGCGCCGCCGTCGACGAGGCCGCGCACCTGCTCGGCGTAAGCGTCCCGCACCTCGTCGAAGGTGACGGCGCGGTAGCCCGGGTTGTTCACGTCGGGCGAGATCGAGAGCGTGCGGTTCGTCGGCCCGACGGCGCCCGCGACGAAGCGGCGGCGCCCGTCCTCGCGCTCGGCGACGACCGCCGCCTCGCGGGCGAGCCGCGCGCCGTCGCGGTTGAGCTCGTAGACGATGTGCTCCAGCCCATAGTCGGCCTGGGCGATGGAGGTGCCGGAAAAAGTGTTGGTCTCGACGATGTCCGATCCGGCGCGGAAGTAGTGCAGGTGGATCTCGCGGATGGCGTCCGGCTGGGTCAGGATCAGGAGATCGTTGTTGCCCCTCAGATCATGCCCGTGCGCGGCGAAGCGCTCGCCGCGGAAATCCTCTTCCGACAGCTTCAACGCCTGGATCTCGGTCCCCATGGCGCCGTCGAGCACGAGGATGCGCTCGGCGGCGGCCTTGCGCAGGGCCTCCAGAACTTCGGCGCCGTCGGCGGGGTGGACTTCGTACTCGGACATTCGCTCTTTCTCTCTTTATCTCAATTGCGCTTTTCCAGGGCGGCGAGCCGCTTCTCGATCTCCTCGAGACGCCCCTCCACCTCGGCTGCTGCATAGCGACCAAGAACCGCCTCGCCGTTGACTGCCTGTCTCAAGTTGTCGAACCGCGCCTCGAGAGCGCGGCGAGCTTTGTCTTGCCGATCAAGCTCGGCCCGCAGCTCACGCAGAAGGGCCAGGATGAGGTTGTCAGGCTCAGCCATTCCGAGACTCGATCTCGGCGACGCGCCCTTCGAGCTCCCTCAGCCGCTTGTCAAAACGGGCCTGCTCATAACGCTGGGATATGATTGCCCTGATCTGCGGCATATCAAGGTTCGCCGTGTCGAGAGGCGGGAGATCGAGGGCGCTGGGCAGCTTCATGGCTTGGTCATGCTGCTCGGCGCGCACCCGCAGCTCGGCCCGGAACGCCTCGATTTCAGCCCGAAGCTCGTCCGAGATCTTGTTTGCCATGGAAACGTCTCCCGTGTTTCTTCAGGCCGCCACCTTCTCCGCCGCCTCGGCCTTGGCCTGCGGGCGCAGGCCCAGGAGGTGGCATACGGCGTAGACGAGGTCGGCGCGGTTCATGGTGTAGAAGTGGAACTCGGTCACGCCGCGGTCGACGAGATCGAGGACCTGCTCGGCCGCGACCGCCGCCGCGATGAGCTTGCGGGTGTCGAGGTCCTCGTCGAGCCCCTCGAAGCGGTGCGCGAGCCACTCAGGCACGCTCGCGCCGGCCCGCGCCGCGAAATTCGCCGCCTGCTTGAAGTTCTGCACCGGTAGGATGCCCGGCACCACGGGGATGTCGATGCCGCGCGAGCGCACCGTGTCGACGTAGCGGAGATACACGTCGTTGTCGAAGAAGAACTGGGTGATGGCCCGGTCGGCGCCGCAGTCGACCTTGCGTTTCAGCGCGTCGATGTCGGCGTCGAGGGATGCGGCTTCGGGATGCTTCTCGGGATAGGCCGAGACCGAGACCTCGAAATCGCCGATCCGCTTGATGCCGGCGACGAGATCGCATGTCTGCTCGTAGCCGCCGGGGTGCGGCTCGTACTTCGCCCCGATCCCGGCGGCCGGGTCGCCGCGCAGCGCCACGATGTGGCGCACGCCGGCTTCCCAGTAGGACCGCACCACCTCGTCGACCTCGGCTTTCGTGGCGGCGACGCAGGTGAGGTGCGCGGCGGGGCGCAAGGGCGTCTCGCGCACGATGCGGGCGACGGTGTTGTGGGTGCGCTCGCGGGTCGAGCCGCCGGCCCCGTAGGTCACGGAGACGAAGTTGGGACTGAGCGGCGCGAGGCGCTCGACCGAGGCCCACAGCGTCGCCTCCATCTCCGGGGTCTTCGGCGGGAAGAACTCGAAGGAGACGCGGACGCGGCGCGCGCCGTGGCGGCTCGGGCGGAAGGCGGCGGACATCAGGCGACCTCGAGGTTCTGGGCGGCAAGCGGCCAGTCGGTGACGACGCGGCGGTCCTCGCCGAGCCAGAGCGACACCGTGAGCTGGTCGGCGCCCCCGCTCGGCGGCGCGATCTCGCGGGTGAGCGTGCAGTCGAGGTCGGCGTCTTCGAGCCAGGCCGCGACCTGCTCGCGGGAGAAGCCGAGGCGGCGGTGCGCCTGCGCCTCGCGCAGGAACTCGAGAGCGTGCGGGGCGAAGTCGACGACGAGGATGCGCCCGCCGGGGGCGAGGAGCTTTGCGGCCTCGCGCAGCGCCCGGGCCGGGTCGTCGAGGTAGTGCAGCACCTGGTGCACGACGATAAGGTCGAAGGTGCCGCGGGCGAAGGGCGGGGCGTAGACGTCGCCCTGGCGCAGCTCCGCCCGGTTGAGGCCCGCCTTCTCGAGGTTGGCGCGGGCGACGGAGAGCATCGCGTGGCTCGCGTCGAGCCCGACGGCGCGGCTGGCGCGGGGCGCTAGGAGCTGGAGCATCCGCCCGGTGCCGGTGCCGAGGTCGAGGAGGCTGCGGACCGGCTTCGATCCCACGGCTTCGAGGATCGCGGCCTCGACCACGGCCTCGGGGGCATGGAGCGAGCGCACCCGGTCCCAGTGCGGGGCGAGGCGCTCGAAGAAGGCGCGGGCCGCGCCCGAACGCTGCGCCCGCACCTCGGACAGGCGCACCCGGTCGTCGGCGAGCTGGGGATCGGCCCGGTCGAGGCTCGCCAGCACCGCGCGCAGGATCTGGGCCGAGGCCGCCCGCTCGCCGAGGCGGAAGAAGGCCCAGGCTCCCTCCCGGTGGCGCTCGACGAGGCCGGCCTCGGTCAGGAGCTTGAGATGGCGCGAGATGCGCGGCTGCGACTGGCCGAGGATGTCGGTAAGATCCGACACCGACAGCTCGCCTTCGGCAAGCAGCGCCAGGATGCGCAGCCGCGTCTCCTCGGCGGCGGCCCTCAGGCCTTCAAGGGTCTCGGAGAGTCCGGCGGATGCGGCGGTCATGGCTGGCTCATGGCGAAACGAGACATAAACATATCTTTATATGAGATTGGGCGCAAGAGAAAACGTCAGCGGGCCGGGCTCGCTCGGCCGATGCGGCTTCGGCGTCCGACCATCACGAGCGCCACCACCAGCACCGCGACCGCCCAGGTGAGGACGTCGACGCGCTCGCCGTTGAGAGCCGCGGCGATGACGAGGGTCACGAAGGTCTGAAGGAGCTGGACCTGGCTGACGCGGGTCACGCCGCCGAGGGCGAGGCCGGCGTTCCAGGCGAAGAAGCCGACGTACTGGCTCATCACGGTCACGTAAGCGAAGGCAATCCAGCACCGGGCCGGCACGGCAGCCGGGTCGGCAGGCGAAAGCCACAGGGTCAGCGGCACCGTCACCGGGAGCGCGACGACGAGGATCCAGGAGATCACCTCCCAGCCGCTCATCGTCGCGGCGAGCCTGCCCGAGAGGTTGTAGCCGATGGCGGCCGAGGCGACGGCGAAGGCGAGCATGAGGTCGCCGGCCTCGAACCGCCCGCCTCCGTCCCGGAGCGCGAAGCCGGCGACGAGGGCGGCGCCCGCGACCGCCGCGGCCCAGAAGCGGGCGGACGGGCGCTCGCCCGAGATCCAGGCGCTGATCCCGGCGGTCGCAAGCGGCAGGATCCCGAGCACGACGCCGCCGTGCGAGGCCTCGACCCTCGTCATGGCGAGCGCGGTGAGCGCCGGGAAGCCGCCGACGATGAAGAACGAGGCCCAGGCGATCGTCCTCAGCGTCCTCGCGTCCGGCACCCGCCGGCGCAAGGCGACCAGCACCGCGCCGGCGAGGACGCCCGAAAGCGAGGCCCGCCCCGCCGTCACGAACCACGGGTCGAGCGCCTCGACGGCGATGCGCGTGAACGGCAGCGTGCCGGCGAAGATGGCGACGCCGACGAAGCCGATGAGGAGGCCGAGGGTCTCGCGGGACACCGGCGCTCAGACCGCGATCCGCGGATTCGCTGCGTCGGCGACGCCGGTCCGCACGGCCGCGCCGCAGAACCTTTCCAGAAGCCCGGCGAGGTCCGCGACCGCGGCGTCGAGGTCGCCCGAGCCGTTCGACTGCACCGTGACGACGGCGCGGCGCGTCTCCGACGAGATGCCGGTGCGGGCGTCCTGGCGCCAGTTCCAGCGCCGGCAGAGCACGTGGCGGGCGTCGGCATAGACGACCTCGCCCTCCTTCGGCGGATCGTTCGGGTCCTCGCCGGGCTCGGCTCCCATGTCGACGAAGCTGTCGCCGGCCCTGGCGAAGCGGAAGGCGAGCGGCCCAGACACCTTGTCGAGGTCGTCGGCGCCGCAGCAGAGCACGTGGGCGAGCGAGACCGCGTTATAGACGTCGACGAGGGTGTTCACGGTGGGCAGGCGCTCGCCCGCCTTGACGCGCTTCACGAGGCGCTCGACGGAGGAGCGGTAGCTCGTCTTCTTGATGCCGAAGCCTTTGTAGGCGGCGCGCCAGGCGGCGATGCCGGGAATCTCGGACAGCTCCTTCCCTACCCACCGCGCGCGGCACGCGGCCTCGCGCTCGGCGATGAGCGCGTCGAGGGCCGGCGGGCGCTCGGCCTTGAGCGCGAGGCCGTCCGCCGCCACGGCGGCGACGCGGAACTGCGGGAAGCGCGGCACGAGCTCGGCGATCGAGAGTTCGAGCGGCACGGGGACCTCTGGACAGGAAAGGCGGTCGAGCGGGATTGCGCGTGCGTCTATAATGTCGCCGCCGAGGTCAAGCCCGGCGGCTGGAGCAAGCGATGGGCGAGGGCGAGTTCGGAATCCGCGCGGGCGAGAGCGCGGTCGCGCTGCCGGAGGCGTACGACGCGGGGCTGTACTTCATCGGCCGCATCCGCACGCCGTGGACGCGGCGGAAGGACTGCCCGAAGAACGGCGGCGAGGCGGAGGCCGTCTGCACGATCGATCTCGACGCGCGCTGGGCCGACGGCCTCGCCGACCTCGAGACCTGCTCACACCTCGTCGTGCTGTACTGGATGGACCGGGCGCCGCGGAACCTCATGCGGCAGGTGCCGCGGCATTACGGCGTCGCCCGTGGCGTCTTCGCGCTGCGCTCGCCGGCGCGGCCGAACCCGATCGCGCTCTCGGTCGTGGTGCTCCTCAAGGTGGAGGGCACGCGCCTTTCCGTGCGTGGCCTCGACTGCCTCGACGGCACGCCGCTCCTTGACCTCAAGCCCTACTTCGCTTCGACGGACTCGCGGCCTGATGCGACGGTCGGATGGCATGGGTCCAATCCGCGGCACGCCAGTACCAGCCCTTGAGTGCCGTCATGACGGCGGTGCGGCGCCGTTCCTGGGCCGCCATGGCCTCGAGCGCGGCAGGGGCGATGCCGGGATCGGTCGCGACCGCGAGGTCGGCGATGCGCTCGCGGTCGGCGTACAGGTCCTCGAGGACGCAGCCCGGCAGGCTCGCCGAGTCGAGCCTTTGGGCGAAGCCCTCGTCCAGGAACGCGCGCAGGATCGCGTCCTCCAGGAGAACCCCCGGCGAGAGTTCCCGGAAGGCCTCGTCGTGGGCGGTCTTGAGGAGGAAGGCGGTGCCGTGCGAGACGAGGGCGAGGCTCGCCGCGATCGGGCGGCCGTCGAGGGTGAGCACGTCGGCGCGGCCCCGCACCGGGCCGGCGGATGACATGAACAAGGTGCGGGCGAGCGCGGCGCTCCGGGTCCGGCCTGCGAGCGCGGTGCCGCGCCGGCCCTTCCAGCCGCGCGCCTCGAGGGACAGGAAGGCCTCGACGGCTTGGCGCAGCCCCGCGCCGTCCGTGAAGCTCGTCACGGTCGCGCCGGCCTCGTCGAGGCGCCGCCATTGCCGGGCGAGGTTCTTGCGGCGGCTCCGGCCGAGATGCGCGCGAGCATAAGCCTCGTATCCGCCGCCGCGCCGGTCCAGCACGGCGCGGTCGAAGGCGGACAGGATCGCGGTCGCGAATCCCCGCGCCTCGCAGGCGGCGATCAGGGCGCGCCCGGCCGGGCCGTCGACCGCGACGAGGGGCAGGCGCCACAGCGGCCCGGCGGCGGCCATGCCGTCGAGGAGGGCGTGGGCGCTCTCGTCAGGCCGCGCGGCGGCGATCAGCGGCGTGCCGTTGACGGAGAAGTGCGGCGGGGTCCAGGCCCGGTGGGCCCGCCGAAATCCCAAGAGGGCGCCGCCCGGCACGAAGGGCAGGAGCGCCTCGAGCTTTCCGCCGCCGCGCACCGCGACGAAGCGCAGCCGGTCGGCCAGAAGCCTCGTCGCCGCGTGCGCCTCGACGACGAAGCGGCCGTGGAACGGGTTCGGGGACAAGGCTTGGCCGAGGAGGGCGTCCCAGGCCGGTCCGCTGTCGCGCAAGGCCGCGAGTTCGACGATCTCGGCGGCGGGCTGCGGCGGCGCGACGGGCGGGCGGAGGGTCTCGGGGCGGACGGCGAGATTCATCGCCTGCTCACGCGAAAAGGTGGGTCGAGAGGCCGAGCCGGGCCTTCGCGGCAAGCGACAGGGTGACGGCGCGGGCGGCGGTCGCGAGCGCCATGGCGGCGGCCGCGCCCATGACGCCGTGGCCGGGGACGAGCCAGAGGTTCAGCGCCACGGCGAGGACGAGGGCCGCAAGCGACAGGCGGGCGCAGGCGCGCTCGGCGCCGAGCATGTTCAGAAGGTCCTCGGCCGGACCGAAGGCGCTCGCCACGGCGACGCCGGCGAGAAGAACCGCGAGCGGCGCGTAGGCGGCCTCGAAGCCTGGGCCGAAGACGGCAAGCAGCCACGGCGCGGACATCAGAAGCGCGGCCCCGATGGCGAGGCTCGCGAGGCTCGTCAGCCGCACCGTGCCGCGGATGAGAGCGCGCAAGGACTCGCGGTCGCCGCGGGCGAAGGCCTCGGCGAAGCGCGGCGCGGTCGCGGCGGTCGCGGCGTACTGGGCGAAGACCGCGAACTGGAGGATGCGGGTCGCCGCGAAGTAGACGCCGACCGCCTCGGGCGGAACGAAGAGCCCGAGCAGGATCACGTCGACGGCGTTGAAGAGGATGAGCGTCAGGTCGGCGAAGCCCATGGGCCAGGTGGCGGAGGCCCACTCGGCGGGACGGTAGGCGCGGGGTCCCGCGAGAAACGCGGGGTCGAGGCGGCGCCAGACCAGCGCGGCCTGCACCGCCACCGCCGCGGCGGTCGCGACGAGGGTGCAGCCGACCGCGACGGCGGGCTCCGCCGGGGCGCCGCAGGCGACGGCGGCCACCATCGCAAGCGCGACGAGGCCCTGACGCAGGATGAACGGCGGCGCGATGGCGAGCGTCGTCCAGTTGTGGGCGCGGGCGACCGCCTGGACGTAGTCCTGCAGGGCGAACGCCGGCACGGTCAGAAGCGCAAGCCCGAAGGGCAGGGCGCGGCCGTCGCCGACGGCGTCGCGACCGAGCCACAGGAGCGCACCTCCGAGCGCCGCGGCGGCTGCGGCGCTCGCGAGCGTCGCGGCGGCGCCGCCGGCGAGGAAGCCGCGGGCAAGCTCGAGCTCGCCGCGCACCCGGTACTGCGGCAGGAAGCGGCTCATGGACTGCGACAGGCCGAAGAGCGAGGCGTGGCCGAGGATCGCGATCCAGACCCAGGCGGTGGCGAAGACGCCGTAGCCGGCCTCGCCCATGAGGCGGGCCATGAGCACCTGCGTGCCGTAGGCGAGGCCCGCGGCCAGAACGCGGATCGTGAGCACGGCGGCGCCGGCGCGGCGCGCTCCCCCGAGCGCGTCCCCCGTCCCGAGCGCCCCGGCGGTGGCCGTCGACATCCCGCGATCCCCTCCGGCACGGCGCCGGTTCCCGGGACTTTAGGAGCGGCGGCGTTTCCCGACCCTTAAAAAAGACGGGGGGCTTGCGTTCCGGTGGGGCAGCGAGGGCACAGCGCTGCCATGCGCAGCCTCCTCCTCATCGTCGCCCTCCTCGCCTTCGCGGCCTGGGTCCTGTTCCTCTGCCTCTACTGAGCCGGTCGACGACGGCTGCCTGGCCTAGAATCTTTCCTCTCCGCGGTGCCGGACCGGGTCCGGGAAATCCCGATAGAGGGCGAACACCGTGTTCCGCACCAGCGAGTTCACCCCGAAATGGAAGCCTTCGACCGGCTCGCGCCGGCCAGCGACGCGCCCGAAGGCCGCCTCGAGCTGCGCCAGATCCTTGACCTCGATCGCGATGTGGAACTCGCCGATGCCCGGGGCGCCGAAGCCGAGCTTGCGCCGCGTCAGGCGCCAGCCCTCGATGAGCCCCTCGGCCTTGAGATGCGACATGTACTTCGCCACGGCGTCGCTGAACGCCATGTCGCTGACGCCGGCCTGCAGGTCGCACCACGCGTGATAGACGTCCAACGCCGTATCTCCTCGCTCTCGACCTCACGACAGGCGCTGCCCTTGCTCTTCGTTGTCAATCTCACTCTGATAAGCTACATCAGAAGATTACTTATGCTATTTGTGCTTCACGGCTCCCGATGTCCAGAAACATAGTCATTTTCTCAGATGGGACCGGCCAGGCAGGGGGCCTGCTGCCGGATGAGACACGCAGCAACGTCTACAAGCTTTTCCGTGCCGCTCGCGTGTGCCCTGACACAAGCATCGATCCGGCGCATCAATTGGCCTTCTATGATCCGGGGCTGGGCTCCAAATCGGATGGCAGCGAGTTCAAAACCAGTTGGGGACGCTGGGTCTACAACCTTCTGAGCCAAGCCACCGGGCTCGGAATCACGAAGAATATCGTCGACTGCTACGCCGCGATTATCCGCATGTGGCAACCAGGTGATCGTATCTTTCTCATCGGCTTCAGCCGAGGCGCCTACACGGTGCGATGCGTCGCTGGGGTGCTAAAACTGTGTGGCATCCCGACTCGGGCCGGACCGGACGAGCCGCTCAAGAGAGATCCGGTGTCGGCGCGAGCCATTGCCGCGGAGGCTGTCAAGCACGTCTATCAGTTCGGCAGTTCGATCAAGGGCGACCCGTATCGGGAGGTACGCCGCGAGCTCGCAGACCGCTTTCGCGAACGTCACGCTTCTGCCCATCCCAAAGCTCCTGAGCGGTCGAATGGGGCGCCCTACTTCATCGGAGTGTGGGATACGGTGGCGGCCCTTGGCTTGACTGTGCAACGTATTCTGGCCCTTGGGGCAGCTGTGGTGCTTGTAGTCGCAATCCTGGCTGGCATGGCTGACCTGATCCTGTCCCGCACGTCTCTTGGTAGGCATGTCGATATTTCGCTCTTTTGGCGCTCGTTCTGGACACTGCTTGCGGTGGTGGGCGTCGGGGGGCTGATCGCGTACTTGGTGACGCATGTGAAATTCGCGACGGGCGTCAGCACGCCATGGTGGAAAACCCTGCACATCACCGGCTGGAGGATGGAGTTTTACGATACCGAACTCGACCCGAATGTAAGGTTTGCCCGGCACGCGCTCTCGATCGACGAAAATCGAAAGGATTTCGACCGGGTGAAATGGACCTCGCATGGACAGCAGCATCCGGAGATCGAGGGCGAGGCGGGCCTGATCTGGCTCAAGCAGGTCTGGTTTGCCGGAGTGCATTCGGACGTGGGTGGCAGCTACGCTGAGAACGACTCCCGCTTGTCCGACATCGCGCTCGACTGGATGACCCAGGAATTCTCGAGTTTGCCGCACCCGCTGCTCGTCGACCGCTCAACACTGCATCTGTGGCCCTCTAGCGATGGGCCGCAACATGATGAACGTAAGAGTACGGTCGCGGGCTGGCCCCGTTGGGTGATGCAGCTGCTTACCCGGTTTTGGAGGCCTGAGCAGTTGGGCTGGACGCCCGGCATTAGACAAATCCCGAAGGATGCACCATTGCATCCAACGGTCCTGGAGCGCTTCAGACTGCCGGCAATCCTCGCGTACGACGAGATGGTCCCGTATCGCCCGATAGCTTTGCAGGGCCATGAGGAAGTTGCCGACTTTTACTCGGAGCGTGTTCCCCTGCCGGACAAGAACGCTCCATCCTAGGACGGCACCTGGTCTTCGGAGAGCAGGAGCGGAGACCGCGATTCCCTACGAAAGAAGGCTCGCGCCGACGTTCACGGCAAGCGCCAGGATGGTGGTGTTGAACAGGAAGGACAGGATGGTGTGGGCGAGCGCGAGGCGGCGCATGGCCGCGCTCGTGATCATGACGTCGGAGGTCTGCGCCGCCGCCCCGAGGTTCGCGGAAAAGTAGAGGAAGTCCCAGTAGTCGGGCTCGTAGCCCTTCTTCGGGAACTGGAGCCCCCCGATCTCCTTGTCGCGGCCCTCGCCGTAGAACTCGTGCGCGTAGTGCAGGGCGAAGCTCGTGTGCACGAACAGCCACGAGCACAGGACGGTGAGGCCCGCGAGCCCGATCCGCAGGGCCTTTCCTCCCGATGCGGCCTCGCGGGCGGCATGCAGCTCGACCGCGATCGCGACGAGCGAGGCGACGGCGGCAAAGGACGTGACGAGCAGGATGAACACCGCGCCCTCGTCCTGCGCCGCGGCGCGCCGGCGTATGCCCTCCATGTCCGAGCGCGCCATCATGACGAAGGCGAGGACGAGGTAGGAGACCGCGAAGACGTTCCAGACGACGAGCGACCGCGACGACCGCTCGAGGTCCGGCCATGGCGAGGCCGCCAGGATGACGGCTGCTGCGGCGGCGATCGCGACCGAGAGCAAAAGCCGCGGATGGCCCCGCAGCGTCCTCACGAACGCGAAAGGGGCCCTCCGCCTCCGGGCCACTGAAGGGGAGCCGCTATTGCGCCGGGACGGCGGCGGTCGCGCCTGTCGCCGGGGCGCCGGCGCCCGGGGCGCCGGCCTGCTCGGGCTCGACGACGGCGAGCGTGATGGCGCGGGCGACGTGCTCGGCCATGCAGCGGTAGCCGAGGTCGTTCAGGTGGAACTGATCGCGGGCGAGCATCCCGCCGCCCTTCTGGCTCGCGAGCCAGCGCATGGCCTCGTAGCGCAGGACGAGGGGCACGCGGTCGCGCTGGGCGATCTCCTGGATCGTTTTCACGATGCGCCCGTAATAGTCGTCGCGGGCGAGGCTCGCGGTGTACTGCGGGTCGACCAGCACCACGTCGATGCGGTGCGACTGGATCCACTTGATGGTCTCGTCGAGCCC
>DASVPW010000079.1:0-24901 GCA_036389455.1 Beijerinckiaceae bacterium | reverse complement strand
GAGGCGCGGGCGTGCAGGCCCTTGCGGTTGACGATCGCGAGCTCCCGGGCGAGGGCGCCTTCGGGGATCGGCGCCGAGGGGCAGTCCTCCTCGGCGCCGTCGCGCGCGGGGTCCGGGCTCACTTTCCGGCGAGCACCCGGGAGGCGACGTTGATGTACTTGCGGCCCGCCTCCTGGGCGTGGAGGACGGCCTCGCCGAGCGGCTCCTCGTCGCGCACGCTCGCGAGCTTGATCAGCATCGGCAGGTTGATGCCGGCCACGACCTCGACCGAGCCGCCGTTCATGCACGACAGCGCGAGGTTCGATGGGGTGCCGCCGAACATGTCGGTGAGGACGACCACGCCCTCGCCGGTGTTGACGCGGCATACCGCCGCCATGATGTCCTTGCGGCGCGATTCCATGTCGTCGTCGGGTCCGATGGTGACGGTCTCGAGCTGGCCTTGGGGACCGACGACGTGCTCGAGAGCGGCCCTGAACTCCGTCGCGAGCTGCCCGTGCGTGACGAGCACCATTCCGATCATGATGGCTTAGGTTCCAACGCCCCTTTCGGGGCGGGCCGCTATTTTGTGCACTGCGAAGTCAAGCGCAAGGCATATGCGACGAAATGTATATCATACTGTCGTCGGCGTGTCACAAAGGTCACGGAGGCGCCACAGGACGATTTGGGCGAAGCCGCTCTCGCCGTGGTGGACGAGACGGGGCAGGCGCACGCCCTCGATCTCGGCCATGCCCTCGGATTCCTCGGGATGGCGCTCGCCCGGGGTTTCCCCGCAATCCACGACGAGGCGCACGAGGGCGGCGGGCTCGAAAGGCCGGGCCACGATGCCGACGCCGCGGACTTCGATCCGGCCCTCGATCGCGGCGACCGAGCGGGCGACGAGCCGGCCGTGCAGCGCCTCGATCCCGGTGCGGTCGTCGGAGACGAGGCGGGCGAAGCGGCCGAGCCCCTCGGCCGCGGCCAGCAATTCCCGGGCGAGGCTCGATTTCCCGCTCCCCGAGGGGCCGCGGACGAGGACGCCCGCCTCGCCGATCACGACGCAGGTGGCGTGGACCTTCATGGGCGCGAGGGCGATCAGCCGAGCGGCGGCAGGCGGACGGTGAAGCGGGCGCCGAGGCGGCGCGGCTCGCCGCCCTCGCCCGCCGGCCCGAGCCGGTTCTCGGCTTTGATGAGGCCCCGGTGCGCCTCGACGATCTGGCGCGAGATCGAGAGCCCGAGCCCCGAGTTCTGCCCGAAGCCCTGGTCGGGGCGGTCGGTATAGAAGCGCTCGAAGATGCGCTCGAGGGCGTGCGGCGGGATGCCCGGCCCGTCGTCCTCGACGATCACGTCGATGGCGCCCGGGACGCGGCGCAGCGTCACGCGGACGGTTTCGTCCTGGGGCGAGAACGAGCGGGCGTTGTCGACGAGGTTGCTGAACACCTGGCCGAGGCGGCTGTCGTGGCCGAAGACGAAGAAGGCGTCCTTGCCCATGGGATGGGGCTCGACCTTGAGGACGATGAGCGGGTCGTGCTCGCGCCGGCGCTCGTTCGCGACCGCGACCACGGCCTCGAGGAGCTTCGCCATGTCGACGGGCGCGGCGTCGGCGCGGGCGAGCTCGGCGTCGAGGCGCGAGGCGTCCGAGATGTCGCTGATCAGCCGGTCGAGGCGGCGCACGTCGTGCTGGACGATCGCGAGGAGCCGGCCGCGGGACTCGTCGTTGCGGGCGAGCGGCAGGGTCTCGACCGCGCTGCGCAGCGAGGTGAGCGGGTTCTTGAGCTCGTGGGCGACGTCGGCCGCGAAGCGCTCGATCGCGTCGATGCGGCTGTAGAGGGCGCGGGTCATCTCGCGCAGCGCGCCCGAGAGGTGGCCGATCTCGTCCGAGCGGGCGGTGAAGTCCGGGATCTGCTCGCGCGACTTGATGCCCCGGCGCACCCGCTCCGCGGCCTCGGCAAGGCGCCGCACCGGGCCGGCGATCGCGCCCGCGAGCAGCATCGACAGAACCACCATGACGAGGGCCGCGACGAGGAACACCTGGAGCAGGGCGAAGCGCTCGGAGGCGATGATCTTGTCGATGTCGCCTCCTTGCGTCGACAGCACGAGTGCGCCGCGCACCGCGCGGAAGCGCTGCACCGGCACCGCGACCGAGACGATGGTCTCGCCGCGGGCGTTCTGCCGCACGACGTTGGCGCGGGCGCCGGCGAGCGCCTGCTGGACCTCGGGCAGGGTCCTGCCGTTCGACGGGGCCATCTCCTCGACCGGCGGGCGCTCCTTCCGGAAGACGCCGCGGATGCGGTTCCAAGTCCGCTCGACGAAGGTCTCGTCCTTCTTGCGCAAGGGCGGCAGGTCGAAACGCAGCACGTCGCCGCGGGAGAAGAGGCTGCGCGAATCGAGGAGGAGGTTGCCCTCCCCGTCGTAGATCAGCGCCCGGGTGCGGGTCGGGCTGACGAGGCGGCGCAAGAGCGGCGCGACCCGCTCGGGGTTGAGCGAGAACTCGAGGGGCGAGAGCGCCTCCTCGCCGAGCCCCGAGGTCTCGCCCGCCTGCATCTGCAGGAGCCGGTCGGGATCGATGTTGATGGTGTCGGAATCGACCGTCGCCGAGGCCGCGATCGCGCCGGCGATGATCTCCCCCTGCGTCAGGAGGCTCTGCACCCGGGCCTCGATCAGCCCCTGGCGGAACTGGTTGAGGTAGAGGAAGCCGACGAGGAGGGCGACGAGGCCGGCGAGGTTGAGGACGACGATGCGGCGCGTCAGGCTCGACGAGGCGCGCTGCACCAGTACGCGCCAGATCGCCCGGACCCGGGTGAGGAGGCGCAGCCGCCGCATGCGCCGGCGGCGCGGCGGCCGCGTCGGGATGTCGGCAGGCGTGGTGGCGTCCATGGCCGATCAGCCGCTCGTCCGGCGCTCAGCTTTCCTTGAAGCGGTAGCCGACGCCGTACAGGGTCTCGATCATCTCGAAGTTGTTGTCGACGACCTTGAACTTCTTGCGCAGGCGCTTGATGTGGCTATCGATGGTGCGGTCGTCGACGTAGACTTGGTCGTCGTAGGCCGCGTCCATGAGGGCGTTGCGGCTCTTCACGACGCCGGGACGCTGGGCGAGCGCCTGGAGGATCAGGAACTCGGTCACGGTCAGGGTGACGGGATCGCCCTTCCAGGTGCAGGTGTGGCGCTCCGGGTCCATGACGAGCTGGCCGCGCTCCAAGGCCTTGGCCGAGTCCTCCTTCGGAGCCGACTGGTCCTTCGGGGCGAAGCGGCGCAGCACGGCCTTGACGCGCTCGACGAGGAGCCGCTGCGAGAACGGCTTCCGGATGAAGTCGTCGGCGCCCATCTTGAGCCCGAACAGCTCGTCGATCTCCTCGTCCTTGGAGGTGAGGAAGATCACCGGCAGGTCGGACTTCTGGCGCAGCCGCCGCAGCAGTTCCATCCCGTCCATGCGCGGCATCTTGATGTCGAAGATGGCGAGGTCCGGGGGCGAATGGCGCAGGCCGTCGAGGGCCGAGGCGCCGTCGGTGTAGGTCTGGATGCGGTAGCCTTCCGCTTCGAGCGCGATCGAGACCGAGGTCAGGATGTTGCGGTCGTCGTCGACGAGGGCGATGGTGGGCATGGACGCTTCCCTTGTGACGCCGGCGCGGCGTGATGCCGGCGCGGCCGGGCCGTTCCGAGCCTGCGCCACAGGCTCATCGGGCTCTTGGGTATCCGGCGCCCCTTGGGCGTCAACGATTTGACCTAATTAAGGCTTTCGGGCCCGGATCGCCACCCTGACGGGATTGACCAGGAAGAACCTTCATGCCGGACACCCCGCCCCCCGCCCCCGACTTCGACGCCGTCGGCATCGCCAAGGGCCTCCTGCGCAGCGTCCGCGCCGGGGCGCTCGCGACCCTCGGCCGGGCGGGCGGGTTCCCGTTCGCGTCGCTGGTGACTGTCGCGACGGATGTCGACGGCTCGCCGCTCCTCCTGATGTCGCGGCTCTCCGCGCACACGCAGAACCTCGAGGCGGACGCCCGCGCCTCGATCCTGCTCGCGCAAGGCGGCAAGGGCGACCCGCTCGCGCATCCGCGGCTCACCGTGATCGGGCGGGCCGAGCGGACGGCGGACGAGCGCGTACGCCGGCGGTTCCTCGCCCGCCATCCCAAGGCCGGGCTCTACGCCGGCTTCGGCGACTTCTCGTTCTTTTGCCTCGCCATTGAAGCCGCCCACCTCAACGGCGGCTTCGCGAGGGCGCGGGACCTTGCCGCCGGCGAGGTCCTGACCGATCTCACGGGTGCGGACGAGCTTCTGGAAGTGGAGGCGGGCGCGGTCGAGCACATGAACCAGGACCACCGCGAAGCCCTGTCGCTCTATGCCGAGAAACTCGCGGGCGCGCCAAAGGCCGCCTGGCGGGCGACCGGCCTCGATCCCGAGGGCCTCGACCTCATGGCCGGCGACCGCGCCGTCCGGGTGCCGTTCGGACGCCGCCTCGCCGGGGCGGGCGAGCTGCGCCGCCGCCTCAAGGAGATGGCCGACGAGGCCCGGGCCAACCTCTCCCGAGAGGAGACCTCTGCGAAACGCACGCCCTGACGCGCCGCAGCTTGTGGGAGAGGGCGCACAAGCTGTTGCAACCCAAGCTTGACCGCCGGCGTTAGCCCATGTTGGCGACCACGCGCCGCCCGCGCGGCTACGGGCGCTTCTGACGATCTTCGAACCTTGAGCGGCGGGGCCGGAGGGGCTATCTGCACGCGAAGAACAACCGGCCGGCGGCCCGCCTTCGGGCCGCATCGCCGCGGGGAGAGGCCCGGCGAGCGGCGTCCCGAGGAGGAAGGTGCCCCGTGGAGAACTTCGGCGTCTACAACAGCGCGCACGGCGCCGAGAAATTCGGCTTCCGCAACCTGAAACGCCTGTTCTGGAACCTCGAGCCGCCGGCGCTCTACGAGCATGCGCTCGAGAACCGCGAGGCGCAGCTGATCCAGGGCGGCGCGCTCGCAGCCGACACCGGCGTCCACACCGGGCGCTCGCCCCGCGACAAGTTCACGGTGCGCGACGCCAGGACCGAAGGCGAGGTCTGGTGGGACAACAACGCCGCGATCTCAGCCGATCAGTTCGACACCTTGCTGGCCGACTTCCTCAAAGCCGCCGAGGGCAAGGATCTTTTCGTCCAGGATCTCTTCGGCGGTACCGACCCGGCTTACCGCGTCAAGGCGCGGGTCTACACCGAGTACGCCTGGCACTCCCTCTTCATCCGCAATCTCCTGAGGCGCCCCGGCTACGACGAGCTCGCGGGTTTCGTGCCGGATCTCACCATCCTCGACCTGCCGTCGTTCAAGGCGGAGCCGGCCCGCCACGGCACCCGCACCGACACCGTCATCGCGGTCGACTTCACCAGAAAAATCGTGCTGATCGGCAACTCGTCGTACGCCGGCGAGATGAAGAAATCGGTCTTCACCTATCTCAACTACGTCCTGCCGAAGGCCGGCATCATGCCGATGCACTGCTCGGCGAACGTCGGCCACGGCGGCGACGCCGCGATCTTCTTCGGCCTCTCGGGCACCGGCAAGACGACCCTGTCGAGCGACCCGAACCGCATTCTGCTTGGCGACGACGAGCATGGCTGGGGACCGAACGGCATCTTCAACTTCGAGGGCGGCTGCTACGCCAAGACCATCCGCCTGTCGCGGGAGGCCGAGCCCGAGATCTACGCCACGACGGAGCGCTTCGGCACGGTGCTCGAGAACGTGGTGTTCGACCCCGTGACCCGCATCCCCGACTTCGACGACGCCTCGAAGACCGAGAATTCGCGCTGCGCCTATCCGATCGACTTCATCCCGAACGCCTCCTCGACTGGCCGGGCCGGGCACCCGCGCAACATCGTGATGCTCACTGCCGATGCCTTCGGCGTGCTGCCGCCGATCGCGAAGCTCACCGGCGCCGAGGCGATGTACCACTTCATCTCGGGCTATACCGCGAAGGTCGCCGGCACCGAGAAGGGCTTGAAGGGCCCGGAGGCGACGTTCTCGACCTGCTTCGGCGCGCCGTTCATGCCGCGCCACCCCTCCGTCTACGGCAATCTTCTCCGCGACCTCATCGCCCGCCACCACGTCGACTGCTGGCTCGTCAACACCGGCTGGACCGGCGGCGGCGTCGGCACCGGCCGGCGCATGCCGATCCGCGTCACCCGGCGGCTCCTCACGGCGGCCCTCGACGGCTCGCTGTCGCGCGCCGACTTCCGCCGCGACCCCTACTTCGGCTTCGCGGTGCCGACCTCGGTGCCGGGCGTCGAGCCGCACATCCTCTATCCGGTGAAGACCTGGCAGGACAAAGCCGCCTTCGCCGAGACCGCCCAGCGCCTCGTCAAGATGTTCGAGCAGAACTTCAAGCGCTTCGAGGGCCACGTCGACGCCGACGTGAAGGCGGCGGCGCCGCAGCGGTCCATCGCGGCGTGACCTGAGCCTGCATGGACGTCCTCGTCGTCGGCGCCGGGGTCGTCGGGCTCGCCTGCGCCCGGGCGCTCGCGCTGCGCGGCCATTCCGTCATCGTGGCCGAGAGGACCGGCGGGATCGGCAACGGGGTGTCGTCGCGCAACAGCGAGGTCATCCACGGCGGCATGTACTACCCGACGGACTCGGTCAGGGCGCGCCACTGCGTCGCCGGGCGACGCATGCTCTACGAATACTGCGAGAGCCACGGGGTGCCGCACAGGAAATGCGGCAAGCTCATCGTCGCGACGAACGACCTCGAGCGGGCGAAGATCGAGGGCATCCACCAGCAGGGTCTCGCGAACGGCGTCGAGGGCCTCGCGCTGGTCGGCGGCAACGAGCTCAAGGTCTTGGAGCCGGAACTCGCCGCTGTCGCGGCGGTGCATTCGCCGGAAACGGGGATTATCGACAGCCACGCCCTGATGCTCGCCCTCCAGGGCGACCTCGAGGACAGGGGCGGGGTGCTGGCCTTCAACACCACGATCGAGCGGCTGACCCGGTCGGGCGACGGCTGGGAGGTGCATTTCGGCGGCGTCGAGAGCGGGGAGATGCCGGTCGACGCGGTCGTGAACAGCGCGAGCCTCGGGGCTCAAGGCTTGGCGCGAGTGACCGAAGGCTATCCGCCGGAGCGGGTGCCGAAGCTCGTGCTCGCCAAGGGCAACTACTTCGGCTGCCTCGGCCGCCCCGCCTTCTCGCACTTGATCTACCCGGCGCCCGTCGAGGGCGGCCTCGGCACACACCTGACCCTCGACCTCGCCGGCCGCATGCGCTTCGGGCCGGACGTCGAGTGGATCGACAAGGAGGACTACGAGGTCGACCCGAGGCGGGCGGAGCTCTTCTACGCCTCGATCCGCCGCTGGTGGCCGGGCTTGCCCGACGGGACGCTCACCCCCGACTACTCAGGGATTCGCCCGAAGCTCACCGGCCCGGGCGAGCCCCCGGCCGACTTCATGATCGAAGGCCCGGCCGAGCACGGCCTCGCCGGCCTCGTCCACCTCTTCGGCATCGAGTCGCCGGGGCTGACCTGTGCGCTGTCGATCGCCGAGGACGTAGCGGGGCGGCTCGAGGGCTGAGCCGTGCGGCGCGCCGGGAACGACGGTGGACTCACCGGAAGAACACGAACGTCGCGAGCAGGAATACCGGGATCAGCACGGCGCCGGACCAGAGCATGTAGCCGAAGAAGCTCGGCATGCGCACGCCCTCGTCCTTGGCGATGGCGTAGACCATGAAGTTCGGGGCGTTGCCGATGTAGGAGTTCGCGCCCATGAAGACGGCGCCGCAGGAGATCGCGGCGAGCGTCAGCGCCCCCGAGGTCATGAGCGTCTTCGGCTCGCCGCCGGCGAGCTCGAAGAAGACGAGGTAGGTCGGGGCGTTGTCGAGGAAGGACGAGAGCCCGCCCGAGAGCCAGAAGTAGGCGGCATTGTTCGGCGTCCCGTCCGGGTTCGTGACGAGGGCGACGACGGGCGCGAAGGCGCCGCCGGCACCGGCGCGCAGCATCGCGAGCACCGGAACCATGCACAAAAAGATGCCGGCGAAGAGCTTCGCGACCTCCTTGATCGGCGCCCAGGAGAAGCCGTTCGCCTCCCGGTCGGCGGGGGCGGTCAGGGCGAGCGAGGCGAAGGCGGCGGCAATGAAGACGATGTCGCGGATGACGTTCTGGAACTCGATCGCGGCGCCGCCGACCTCGAAGCTGAGGCCGGGTTTCCAGGCGGCGCTCATCAGGATCGCGGCGATGACCACGCCGATGAGGGCGAAGTTGACGACGCCGGAGACGCGCAGGCGCTCGTCGTCCGGCGTCGGGTCGGGCAGCGGCTTGAAGAACTCCCTCTCGCGCCGGTAGAGCGCGGCGTCGATGACAAGGAAGAGCCCGAACACCATGCCGACGACAAAAAGAGTCTCGCCGAAGAGGTGCGTCGTCGTCCAGAAGAAGTCGACCCCGCGCAGGAAGCCGAGGAAGAGCGGCGGGTCGCCCAAAGGGGTGAGCGAGCCGCCGATGTTCGAGACCAGGAAGATGAAGAATACGACCACGTGGACATTGTAGCGGCGGTCGTCGTTCGCCCGCAGAATCGGGCGGATCATCACCATGGAGGCGCCGGTGGTGCCGATGAGGCTCGCCAGCACCGTGCCGATCAGGAGCAGCGCTCCATTGGTGAGCGGGTCGCCGTGCAGGTTGCCCTTGATCCTGATCCCGCCCGCGATGGTGAAGAGGGCGAAGAGCAGAAGGATGAACGGGATGTAGTCGAGAAGCGCCACATGGAGCACGGCGCTGGTTGCAATCGGAAGGCCCGCGAAGATCGCAAGCGGGACGATCACGAGGGCGGCCCAGAAAGCCGAGATCTTGCCGAGATGGTGCTCCCAGAATCGGCTTGCGAAGAGCGGGAAGAGCGCGATCGAGAGCAGGATGCCGACGAAGGGGAGCGCCCAGACGAGGCCGAGCGTCCGCCCGTCGAGGTCGGCCGCGAGGGCTGCGCCGGGGACGAGCGAGAGCGCGGTGGCGATCGTCAGGATGCGGGAAGCCACGGCAGGCTGGTTCCGTCCGGGAGGATCGAGGGAGCGGCGTTCTTCGTCGCCCGGTCTCCCGCCGCGGCGTCGAGGTGCGCTGCCTCGACGGCGCGATGGCCCGGGCGGCCTGAGGGGCAAGCCCGTCAGAGCCGGACTCGGCCGGCCATCCCCCCTCATCTTGCCGCCGTCACCATGATCTCGACCGTGTATTGCGGGCTCGCGAGCTTCGCCTCGACGGTCGCGCGGGCCGGCGTGTTACCCGGGGCGACCCAGGCGTCCCAGACGGCGTTCATCTCGTTGAAGGTCGAAATGTCGGCGAGCCAGATGTTCGCGGTGATGAGCTTCGACTTGTCGGTGCCGGCCTGCCCGAGGAGGCCGTCGATGATCGCCAGGATGTCCCGGGTCTGCTCGGTGACGCTCCTGCCCGCGGCGTTCCGGGCGACCTGGCCGGCGAGGTAGACGGTGTTCCCGTGCACCACGGCGCCGCTCATGCGCGCGCCGGGCTCGATGCGTTGAATCGTCATGGAGGCTCCTTGGCTGTCCGGTCGGTTCGAAGGCGCCCGTTGTGACGGCTCGAAGCGGGGCCGTAAAGCCCCCGCTTCACGGGCGCTTAAATCCCTTCTGCCAGACTGCTGCGGTCCCTGCGCAGGTTCAGCTCATGGCGCGCTCGACAACGCTCCCGTTCGCCGGCGCGCCGGCGCTGCCGCTCGCCGTCGCGCTGGCGCTCGGCCTCTATGCCCTCCACCACGCGGGCGAGGCCGGCGCCGTGCTCGGGGAGCTCGCCCTCCCCGACACCGACGACGCCATGCGGCTTACGGGCATCCGCGACCTTCTCTCCGGCCAGGGCTGGTTCGACACGACGCAGCACCGCTATCTCCCGCCGGACGGCGGCTCGATGCACTGGTCGCGGCTCGTCGACGCGCCGATCGCGATGCTCGTCCTCGTCTTCAAGGCGCTCTTCGGGCCGACGATGGGCGAGCGCCTCGCGGTCTTCCTCTGGCCGCCGCTGCTGTTTGCCGCCTACGTGGGCGCGGCGGCGTTCGCGGCCGGGCGGCTGTTCGGCACCGCGACGGCTCCCTGCGCGGCGCTCGGCGTCGGCCTCGTCCACATGGCGCTCGCGATGTTCGCGCCGGGACGGATCGACCACCACAACGTGCAGATGCTGCTGGTGCTCGGCATGGCAGCCGCCGCCGCCTCGCCCGGACGGTCCGTGGGGCCTGCCCTCGCGGGCGGCGGCTGCGCCGCGCTCTCGCTCGCGGTCGGAGTCGAGACCCTGCCGCTGATCGCGGCCGCGGGGCTCGTCCACGGGGCCGTGTGGATCCTGGACGGAGCACCGGCGCGGGTGCGGCTGCAAGGCTTCGCGGGCGCGCTCGCCGGCGGCGCCGTCCTGCTCTTCGCCGTGCAGACGAGCCCGAGCCTCTGGACCACCCCGGCCTGCGACATGCTCTCGGCCCCCTGGCTCGCGCTCGCCGCCGGAGGCCTCGCGGCCGCCCTGGCGCTGACCTCGAGCCCCGGCCTTGACACCCGCCCGCGCCGCCTCGCCGCCGCGGCGGGCGCCGCTCTCGTCCTCCTCGGCGGCTTCGCTTCCCTCTACCCAGGCTGCCTCGACCCTTACGGCGGCCTGCCGCCGCTCGTGCGCGAGCACTGGCTCGCCGCGGTCGGCGAGACGATGTCGATCGGGACGAGCCTTTCGGCCCTGCCCCGCTTCACGCTCGGGACCCTCGGCCCGCTCCTCGCCGCCGCCGCGGTCGCGACCGCCGCCGGGCTTGCCGGCCCGCGGGCGGACTTGCCGGAACGGCGTTCGCTCCTCATCCTCGCGGCGTTCCTGTGGACCGGGCTCCTCACGGCCTGCCTGCAGATCCGCGCCGTCGGGGTCGGCTCCGCGGCGCTGCCCCTCGTCATCGGCTTCGCGCTCGCCCGCGCGATGCGGGCCGGAGAGGAGGCCTCCTCGCGCGCGGCGCGCCTGCGGCTTGCGGCGGCGGCGCTCGTCGTGGGACCGCTGTGGGTCGCAGCCTACGACGCCGGGCGGGCGCTCCTCGTCCGCGGGGCGGCGCCTCCCGACGTCTACGCCGGCTCGCTCTCCTGCCGGCGGCCCGCCGACGTCGCCGCGCTCGCCGGCCTTGCCCCCGGGCTCGTGCTCGCCCCGACGGACCTCGGCCCGGCCCTCCTCCTGCACACGGTCCATTCCATCGTGGCGGCGCCCTACCACCGCAACGTCGCCGGGCTCGAGGCCGCGATCGTCGCCTTCCGCGGCCCGGAGGGCGACCTGCGGGCGATGGTCGAGCGCCACCGCGCCGACTACGTCGTGCTCTGCCGCGCCCTCGTGGAGGCGCCGGAAGGGTCGTTCGTGCGCGACCTGACGGACCGACGGGCCGCACCCTGGCTCGACCGGATTCCTGTCGCGGCGGGGCCGCTGCAGGTCTGGCGGGTAGCGCGGGACCGGGTCAGTACAGGGTCGCCTTGAGCCGCTCCGGATAGGCCTTGTCGTAGGCCTCGCCGCCGACCCGGTTCTGGCTCGCGGCGGCGAGGATCTGGCCGGCGGTCGGAAGCGTCTTGCGGTCGACGCGCTTGTCCGGGTTCCACAGGTCCGAGCGCACGATCGCCTTCTGGCACTGGAAGTAGACCGTCTCGACGCTCACCACGATCACGCTGCGCGGCGTCTTGTCGTCGACCGCGAAGCTGTCGAGGAGAGCGGGCTCGGTCGAGATCGCGGCGCGGCCGTTGACCGTCAGCGTCTCGCCGACGCCGGGGATCAGGAACAGGAGCGCGACCTGCGGGTCGCGGACGATGTTGCGCAAGGAATCGGCGCGGTTGTTGCCGCGCCGGTCCGGGATCATGAGCGTCCTCTCGTCCGCGATCCGCACGAAGCCCGCCGCGTCGCCCCGGGGCGAGCAGTCGAGCCCCTCGGGGCCCCGCGTCGCGAGCGCGACGAAGGGCGAGGCCGCGATGAGTGCCCGGTACTCCGGGATGATGCGGTCCTTCTCCTTGACGAGCGCGGTCTCGACCGGCGTGCCGTAGATCGCCTCGAGCTCGGCGAGCGTGGTGATGCGGTGGTCTGTCGGATGGTCCACTGGGCGCTCCCTTAGCCGACCGCCGGCGGCAGCCGCTCGAAGCCCTTCGGGATGAACTCGTGGGCGCGGAAGAGGGCGTCGAAGGGGAGGCCGTGCCGGCGGAAGTTCGCGGCCGCGCCCTCCTCCCGGTCGATGACCGCGAGCGCCAGGACCACCTCGCCGCCTGCCTCGCGCACCTCGTCGACCGCCTGGATCGACGAGCCGCCGGTGGTGCACACGTCGTCGATGATGGCGACGCGGCAACCTTTCAGGCTCTCGTCCGCGGCAAGGCCCTCGATGCGCAGCCGCGCGCCGTGCTCCTTCGCCTTCTTGCGCACGAAGAAGCCGCGGATCGGCCGCCCCGCGAGATGGCTCTGCACGGTCGCGGCCGCGACGATCGGCACCGCCCCCATCTCGAGCCCGCCGGCGGCGTCGATGCGGTCTTGAGCCAGACGCTCGACCACGAGCCGCGCCATCAGCGCCGCCCCCTCCGGATCGAACATCGTCGGCTTCATGTTGAAGTAGACGTTGCTCTCGACGCCCGACACGAGCCGGAACATCTCACCCAAGCGGAAGGAACGCGCCGCGATGATCTCGCGCAGGCGGGCGCGAGGGTCCGGGAGGGCGGAGGCGGCTTCGTGGCGTGCGGTGGCGGGCATGGCCTGTCTCGGGCGTTCGGTCCTGGAACCCATACTGGAGCAGGGTCCGAAGCAAAAGCGGAGCGGCGCCGCTCAGTCCGTCTTGGGTGTGGAGGGCGGCAGAGCGAGCTCCCCGGATGCCCTCAGCCGCTCGCGCAGAGCGACGCCTTCCGGATCGTATTTTCGCATCAGGTGAGCGACCGCTGCTTCAAGGACGTCCAGATCGATGCCTCGCAGCTCAAGGATGACCTGAAGCCTCACGTATCGGTACTCGTGCCGAAGCACGTTTCCGATGCCGGCCACCTTGAGCCAGGGCACCTCCGGGTGCTCCGCCTTCCAGTCCGGCCCGATGCGGCGGCTCGCCTCCGAGATGATCTCGACGAATCGTTCCGCCGCCGCCTTCAGGACGAAGTCCTTCTCGATGTCCTCGAAGCTGCGGTCGCCGAGGACGTGGCGGAGCTTCTGCACCGCCTCCTCAATGTCATACAGCTCGATCGGAGCCCGCTCCTCGGGCATCAGAAGACCCGGACGGCTTGGCCGACGACCTTGTCGCGAATCCGCCAGTGCAGGGAATCGCGCATGTGGATATCGGCTTCGACGCCGAGCGCGCCCGTCAACCGGTCCTTCACGCCGACAAGGTCGAGAAGACTGAAGGGAGCATCCGCCTGAAGGTCGAAAAAAAAATCCACGTCGCTCCCGGGTCCGGCCTCGCCCCGCGCCACGGACCCGAACACGTAGAGCGCGCTCACGCCTTTGGCGCGGAGCGCGTCCTTCTCAGGCTCGATCAGGCGGCGGACGTCGTCGAGGGTCATGGCGGGAATTTAAGGGAATGTCTGCCAAAGAAAAAGCGCGGCCCGAGGGACGCGCTCTTTCGGATCGGCCGATGCCGGATCTAAGTCCGGGGACGGGCATGACGCTCGCGGATCGGGAGGATTACTCCGCCGCCGGCTCGCGCTGCCGCTCGCGGTTGCGCTCGGCTTCGCGCTCGGCCTTCAGCTTCTCGGTGATGTCCTCGCCGGTCTCCTGGTCGACGACCTTCATGGAGAGGCGGACCTTGCCGCGCTCGTCCATGCCGAGGAACTTGACCTTCACCTTGTCGCCTTCCTTGACCACGTCGGTGACCTTCTGGACCCGGCGCGGGGCGAGCTCGGAGATGTGGACGAGGCCGTCCTTCGGGCCGAAGAAGTTGACGAAGGCGCCGAACTCCATCGTCTTCACGACATTGCCGTCGTAGATCTGGCCCGGCTCCGGCTCCGCCGTGAGCGAGCGGATCCAGTTGTAGGCCGCCTTGATCGACTTCGCGTCGGCCGAGGCGATCTTGATCGTGCCGTCGTCCTCGACGTTGATCTTGGCGCCGGTCTTCTCGACGATCTCGCGGATCACCTTGCCGCCGGTGCCGATCACGTCGCGGATCTTGTCGGTCGGGATCTTCATGGTCTCGATCCGCGGCGCGTGCTCGCCGAGCTCGGCGCGCGGCGCGTTCAGCGCCTTGTCCATCTCGGAAAGGATGTGGTCGCGGCCGTCCTTCGCCTGGGCCAAGGCGACGCGCATGATCTCCTCGGTGATGCCGGCGATCTTGATGTCCATCTGCAGCGAGGTGATGCCCTCGTGGGTGCCGGCGACCTTGAAGTCCATGTCGCCGAGATGGTCCTCGTCGCCGAGGATGTCGGAGAGCACCGCGAAGCGCTCGCCTTCCTTGATCAGCCCCATGGCGATGCCGGCGACGGGGCGGCGCAGCGGCACGCCCGCGTCCATCAGCGCGAGCGAGGAGCCGCACACCGTCGCCATCGAGGACGAGCCGTTCGACTCGGTGATCTCGGACACGACGCGGATGGTGTACGGGAACTCGTGCGCCGGCGGCAGCATCGGATGGATCGCCCGCCAGGCGAGCTTGCCGTGGCCGATCTCGCGGCGGCCGGGCGAGCCCATGCGGCCGGTCTCGCCGACCGAATAGGGCGGGAAGTTGTAGTGCAGCAGGAAGGTCTCCTTGTAGGTGCCTTCGAGCGAGTCGATGTACTGCTCGTCCTCGCCGGTGCCGAGCGTCGCGACCGCAAGCGCCTGGGTCTCGCCGCGGGTGAACAGGGCCGAGCCGTGCGCGCGCGGCAGGATGCCCGCCTGGGCCTCGATCGGTCGCACCGTCTTCAGGTCGCGGCCGTCGATGCGCGTGCCGGTATCGAGGATGTTCCAGCGCACGACCTTGGCCTGCGCCTCCTTGAAGGCGGTCTTGACCTTCTCGGGGTCGAACCTCGCCTCGCCGTCGGCGGGCGCGAGCTCGGCCGTCACCTTCGCCTTGACGGCGTCGACGGCGCCGTAGCGCTCCTGCTTGACGGTCTTCTTGTAAGCCTCGCGCAGGTCCTTCTCGGCGATCGCGAGCACCGCCTTTTCGACCTCGGAGAGGTCGGCGGGCTGGAAGTCGCGGGGCTCCTTCGCCGCCTTCTCGGCGAGGCGCACGATCGCCTCGATCACCGGCTGGAAGTGCTTGTGGCCGAACATCACGGCCCCGAGCATCACGTCCTCGTTGAGCTCCTTCGCTTCGGACTCGACCATGAGCACCGCGTCCTGGGTGCCGGCGACGACGAGGTCGAGGGAAGAGCCCTCCATCTCGGGGATCGGCGGGTTGAGCCGGTAGGCTCCGTTGACGTAGCCGACGCGGGCGCCGCCGATCGGGCCCATGAAGGGCACGCCGGACAGAGTGAGCGCCGCCGAGGCCGCCACGATGCCGACGATGTCCGGGTCGTTCTCGAGGTCGTGCGACAGCACGGTCACGACGACCTGGGTGTCGTTCTTGTAGCCGGGGACGAAGAGCGGGCGGATCGGCCGGTCGATGAGACGCGAGGTCAGCGTCTCCTTCTCGGTCGGACGGCCTTCGCGCTTGAAGTAGCCGCCGGGGATGCGGCCGGCCGCGTAGGTGCGCTCCTGGTAGTTCACGGTGAGCGGGAAGAAGTCGAAGCCGGGCTTCGGCTGCTTCTCCGAGACGACGGTGGCGAGCACGGTGGTCTCGCCGTAGGTCGCGACCACGGCGCCGTCGGCCTGCCGGGCCATCTTGCCGGTCTCCAGCACGAGCTTGCGCCCGCCCCAGATCAGCTCTTCGCGTTGGATGTCGAACATGTTTCGTCTGCCTTCATGCGGTCGGGCGGCAAAGCGATGCCAGGCAAGACGGCGGGCGGCTCTTCTCCCCCTCCCCGCAGGCGGGGAGAGGGCTGGGGTGGGGGCCTGGGGGGATTACCTCCCCGGCCCCTCACCCGCTCGGGCAACGCCCGAGTCGGCCTCTCCCCGCTTTGCGGGAGAGGCGGAAACCGCCGGCGATCCTGCCATGGTCATCGTTTCGTCGCCGGGTTCGGCAGCCGGACCGTTCCGGCCGCCACGGGCCGCCCGGAGCCGGGCTCCGGACGGAAGTGCCTCGAGGGCTAGCGGCGGATGCCGAGCTTCTCGATGAGCGCGCGGTAGCGCGGCTCGTCCTTCCCCTTGACGTAGTCGAGGAGGGAGCGGCGCTGGGAGACCATCTTCAGGAGGCCCCGGCGCGAATGGTTGTCCTTGGTGTGGGTCTTGAAGTGCTCGGTCAGGTTGTTGATGCGCTCCGTCAGGATCGCGACCTGGACCTCGGGCGACCCCGTGTCGCCGGACTTGTGCGCATGCTCCTTGATGAGCGCGGTCTTGCGCTCCGCCGTGATCGACATCGGATGTCCTTTCTCGTGGGTGTCGAAGGAGGCCGGCTCATGGGGAGCCTTCTGCCTCAGGGAGCGGCCGGGCCGGGATGTCGTCCAGCGCGGTCGCGTGAAACGCGTCGCGCCGGAAAGCCCGGCGCGAGACGGGCGGACCTATACACGAAAGGCGCCGGAAAACCAGCGGAATCTCTCAAGCGCGCCCTTGCCTTCGGCAAGCGTGGCCGGGGAACCCCGGCCCTCGTCCTCCCGTTGACCCGCCACACACCAGAACGGGAGCCTGAACATGGCGATTTCCACGTCCTTCGCCGACCTCGGCGCGAGCGGAAAGGAGGCGGTGCAGACCATCTTCATCACCGGCGTCAAGAACGCCCATGCCCTCGAGAAGGAGGCGCGCCAGATCCTGTCGCGCCAGATCGAGCGGGTCACGAACTACCCCGAGATGGAGCAGATGCTCCGCAAGCACCTCGACGAGACCAACCGGCAGGAGGAGCGCATCGACCAGATCCTGCACGAGCTCGGCGAGGACCGCTCGCTCCTCAAGGACTGGGTGACGCAACTCATGGGCAATGCGGCCGCGGTCGCGCACGTCCCGATGGCGGACGAGATCCTGAAGAACACCTTCGCCAACAACGCCTTCGAAAACTTCGAGATCGCGGCCTACAAGTCGCTCATCACCATGGCGGAGTTCACGGGGAACGGCCGGTTCGTGGTCTCGCTGCGCCAGTCTCTCGAGGAGGAGCAGCGCATGGCGAAGTGGATCGACGCCAACGTCGAGACCATCACCCGCAAGTACCTCGAGCGCGAGGCCCGGGGGGAGAAGTCGGACCGCTGAACCGGGCGGGCTAGGCGAGACGCGGAGCCCCGGCCGCGAGGCCGGGGCTTCTTTTGACGTTTGCGAGCTGCGGGATCGCCGCTTCACGGGTCTAGAACACGCTCCGACCAATGCATGAATGGCGCCATCAACGGGCACCGCTAGAGGACGCATTGAGTGGAATTCCACTACGGCTTACAACCTTACTTTGCTAACACTGCATCATGAGCATCTCTAGCGGTGCTGTAGAAATTAAGGAACTCGCTTGGAATCAGTCGCGACACACCATCTCAATATCCGAGTGGCCTGGCATGACAACCGGTGGAACGGCCGGATCTGCCACGCGCCATCAAGAAATGCGTTCTGTATCGACCGACCGTATCCGTGCTACCCGAGACGATGACCTAGAAGATAGCCTTCACGATCGCGAGTTATCGGGCTCAAAGAGGGCCAGTTCCCGCCATGCCAAGCGGAGTCTGGCGCCTTTATGAACGGCGGCCCCTGGTGGCGCACCTTTGAACATCCGTACAGCAACAACGATAAAACGAAGGCAACCCACGGGCGGCTCAAGAAGACGACCGTCAAAGTCCCTCCATATTCGACCTTCGCCGTCCCATTCCGTTGGATGTTGCGCGAGTTCCAGGGGGAGATTGAGGCGGCGCTCCCGTCCACTCTTCCTCCCGACGAAAAGGCGCCGTTTCCAACCCCGTGGGTCTTTGGCCGAGCGCGCCAGGAAGCCCTTTCAGAGCTCTTCTTTAGTCGTCTCGCGCGAAAGCAGTCGCTTGTTTTCTTTTATACGAAGAGCGGCCATCCACTCGACGAGAGCATCAACCGTCTTATTGTCGGCATTGGCACGCTCGATTGGATGAGCGGCTTACTACGCTACGAAGCATCGGGCGGCCCGCGGTATCCCTTGTGGGACCGCTTGATTACTCATTCAATCCGGCCGGACGGCAGTCATGGCATGCTTCTACCGTACCACGATTATTTGGATCTTACCGGCGATCCGGACGAAGACACGCGGCGCCGTTCGCTTGCCGACGAGATCGCAGTAATTCCAGAACGGGGACATATCCGTTCCTTCTCCCATGTCGGCGAGCATGCGACGCATGATGTCGCGCTTTCATCGCTGATGAAGTGCCTGGAGGCGGTGCGTCTCATTCGCGCGCACGGTATCGCCCCTGGCCTGTGGGAGAGCCGCGAGGAATGGCTGAACGGGCAGATTCACGCGGTGTGGCAGAACCGCGGCGCCTTTCCTGGAGCTGGTGCCGCGCTCGAAGCCATTGGCATGCGCCTAGGCACCAGCATGGTCTTGGAGCTCCTGTCCGCTGGCACGCTGAAATCAAACGAGGATCCCTGGCCGTTATTGGATGCCATCCTGCGGGGCCGCAAGGCTCCGCCGCAAAAAGCCTACGAGCCGGATGTCGAGGCTGTCAGCGCCACATGGAACGGTCTGTCTGAAGAACGACGAGCCTTGCTGAAGCTCTTGTCGCGATTCGAGCTGAGCCCTCTGCAAGCGACACGGTGGCTCGTACAGGCGGCGCGGAACAAAGCGGCACGAGGCAGGGTGACCGACGCGGGCATTCTCGAAAATCCCTATCGCATCGTGGAGCTCGACCTCGGTGATGGCAAGGAGCGGCCCGTACCGCTGGGCATGATTGATCGCGGCCTTATGCCGGACGCAACCATTGCCGCGGCTCATCCGGTCCCCGCACCTTCGCATGTCGGATCCCCCCTCGATTGGAGGCGCGCGCGCGCCGCGCTGGTAACCGTGCTTCGCAACGCGGGGCAGCAGGGCGACTCGCTTCTGACTGAGAACGAAGCACTCGAGGGGATTGGCAAGCTCGATCTCGGCCAGCCATGCCCGGTCACCGCCGATTGGGTGACCGGCAATTTCAAAAATCTCGAAAGTGAGATCGCACGCCTTGAAGTGGTCGGTGGGGAAAATACCCCGCCGGTAGCATGCTTGCAGCTGGCCGACGTGTTGGAACGGGAGCAGAAGCTCACCCGGATTCTGCGTAAGCGCGCCGAGGCGGCACTGGAGCCCATCAAGGAAAACTGGGCCACCCATGTGCGGACGACCATCGAGGAGCAGGGCATCGAGGTCGATCTCCGCCAGCGCCGTTACGCCGATGCTCTTGAAGAGCAGATGAAGGCGCTTGAACAGATCACAGCGCGCAAACTGAGCGTGCTCGCCGGTGCAGCTGGCACAGGGAAAACGACGGTGCTCGGCGCGCTCACGAAGTCACCTCGCCTTGCCAAACAGGGCATTCTTTTTCTTGCGCCAACCGGCAAGGCGCGCGTGCGGCTTGCACAAAAGACCAGCCAGGAGTCCATGACCGTCGCGCAGTTTCTTTATCATCGGCACCGGTACGACGCATTGCGCCAACGTCCGCTGTTTGTAGGCGATCCTCCCTATGCTCAGGAGAAGACGGTCGTCATCGATGAGTGCTCGATGTTGACGATGGACGATCTCTACGCGGTCCTGATCGCTCTCGATCTTGCGCATGTCCAACGAATCATCCTCGTTGGTGACCCAAACCAGTTGCCGCCGATCGGCATGGGTCGCCCTTTTGCCGATCTCGTCGCCTTCCTCGACACTGCGGCGGAACAGGGGCGCGCCGAAGCCAAGGCACTCGCCCGGCTTACCGTAGAAGTGCGCACCAGGGCGGGCGCGCCTTCGGATGCTTTGCGTCTCGCCTCCTGGTTTACCCGAGAGCCGCAGCCGGTCGACGCCGATCGCGTCTTAAGCGATCTCGAGATCGGGGAGGCCTTCAACGATCTCGAAGTTCACTACTGGAAGACACCGCAGGAACTGCATCAGAAGCTGTCCACACTATTCAAAACGCAGCTCGATCTGAAAGATGAAAATGACGTGGAAGGCTTTAACCGAGCCCTCGGTTTGACTCAGGAAGGCTGGCTACAATTCGATAAGCGCCACACGGCCGAGGCCTTTCAGATTCTCTGCCCTGTCCGAAAGCACGCCCACGGCGTCTTCGAACTTAATCGGTGGGTACAGGGACGCTTTCGCGCGAAACAACTACAGGCCTCGCGCCAACCTTGGGGTCTTAGCCTCGGCGATGAAGAGATTGTGTGGGGCGATAAAGTAATCCTCGTTCGCAATGGAACTCGATCCGGTTGGGCCGGTAAGAACAAGCCGAATGAAGATGTTTATTTGGCAAATGGAGAAACTGGCATTGCAGGCATTGGATACGGCAATTCCAAGAACAAGCTTCTGAATGTAGCGTTCGTTGGTCGCCCAGATCTGCTCTTTGCATTCGGTCCAGAAAGCTTCGGTGCCGATGCAGCGCCTCTCGAACTCGCCTATGCGCTGACAGTGCATAAGGCACAAGGCAGCGATTTCCAGAAAGTTTTCGTCGTCATACCACAGCGCTCCCGGTTGCTAACACGAGAACTGATCTACCGCGCTGACCCGCTCAAAGGAGCGCTTAATCCTGCTGCTTGAAGGTGACAATCCCACCTTCCTCTACGAGCTAATCCGCACCTCGGAGACGGCGCGGCGGAACACGAATCTTTTTACGCCAGGGATACGCGACGAGGACGCACGCGAGGAACGCGGCGCAAAGCCGGTTAAAGATCGCTACGCCGCGCACCTAATCTACAGAACGAGCCGGGGCGAGATGGTACGCAGCAAGTCCGAGCTTCTGATTGCCGAGAAGCTCAGCGCGCTCGGCATCAACTACCAATACGAGCGCCCGCTAGAGGGTACTGTCCGTGATGGACGACTCAGGCCCGACTTCTCCTTCACAGACGATGCAGGCAACATCCTTCTGTGGGAGCATCTCGGCCGCATGGATCGTGCCGACTACCAAGAGGGATGGGAATGGAAGAGACAATGGTATGCGCAGAACGGCTTTACTGAGGGCCGCAATCTCTTCACGACTACCGAGGTGCAAATTCGTAACATGAGCCTAATCGACGAGGTCGCCCGGCGTATCCAAGCCGCATTGGAATAGGACCTTGGTTCTGCGGTTCGCCTCACTAGCGGGAAGCCGATATCAAGCGCGCAGATTCGAGCTGTGTTTGTCGGGCGTACCCTTGGTGGCTCATTGATACCGCTGACGTCCAGCTCTGGCGCAAGGAGGCCGTCCCCGAGGCGGTCGAGGAGTGGAAGTGGGGGCCGGTGTGGTCGCACGCCGGGATCGTCTGAACCGGCGAGATGGACAAGGACAAGGTGAAGCTGACCTTCGCCGGGCCGCTTTCAGGCCGAGTGGAAACCGGTCGGCCGCCCGGAAGCGGCCCGACTAAGAATCCAGCGCGCATCCGGGCGAAGAACCGTGGCCGCTTGCCGAACGCGCGCGGGCGCCGCCCTCGAGGACCCGTCGGGCCTCTTCAACGAGAGCCTCGACGGCAGCGCGCGGCGCGCCGTCGATGTCCACGAGGGCGATCGGATCGGCGAGCGAAATCCTCCCCCATCGCAAAGCGCCCGGGAAGGATTTGCCGCCGCGCTTTCGACATGCCGGGCGTCGCTCGACATCGCGGGTGTTTTCTGGCGACATCCACGGACTTTTCCGGCAACATTGCCGGACTTTCGACGGGCCGGCGGACGTGTCGGGCGGGCGGGCCGCCCGCCGTCAGCCCCCGCCGAGGTTGAACACCCGGTGAGGGACGAACTCGCCCTTCTCCACGTCCCCGACCGCGACGAGGACGCCGTTGCAGGTGGCGTAGAGCTTGCCGGAGAGGGGGGCGTCGCGGCCGCGCAGGATGATCGACTGGCCGCGCATGAGGCGGCCCGCCATGTCGCGGGAGACCGCGACCGAGGGCAGATCGGCAAGGGCCGTGTCGACGGGGCGGAGCCACCCGTCGGCCTCGTCGCGCTCGGCGGAGGCGGCAAGCTCCGCCGCCGTCACGGCGTCACCTTCAGTGAACGGCCCGACGCGCGTGCGCCGCAGCGCCGCGACGTGGCCGAGGCAGCCGAGCGCGCGCCCGAGGTCGCGGGCGAGCGAGCGCACGTAGGTGCCCTTGCCGCACTCCGCCTCGAGGACGCTGCGCTCGCCCGCGTGCTTCATCACTGAAAGCCGCGCGATCTCGACGGTGCGCGGCTGAAGCTCGACCGCCTCGCCGTCCCGGGCGAGGTCGTAGGCGCGCTCGCCCTGGATTTTTATGGCGGAGTAGCGCGGCGGGACCTGCTCGATCTGGCCGGTGAAGCGCGGCAGGAGCGCCTCGATCTCGGCCCGCTCCGGATGCCGGTGCGTCGCCTGGACCGGGCGGCCCTCCGCGTCGTCGGTGTCGGTCTCGACTCCCCAGGCGACGGTGAAGACGTAAGCCTTGCGGCCGTCCATCACGAACGGCACGGTCTTCGTCGCCTCGCCGAGCGCGATCGGCAGGATGCCGGAGGCGAGCGGGTCGAGGGTGCCGGCATGGCCGGCCTTCTTGGCGTTGAAGGCGCGCTTCACCACCGCGACCGCATGGGTCGAAGTCATGCCGACGCCCTTGTCGAGCACGAGCCAGCCGTTGACCTCGCGCTTCTTGGGGCGGGGCTCGCGGGGCGGGCGGTTCTCGGATTGCGGCGCCCGGTCTTCAGTCATCTTGTTCTTCGTTCGATTTCGCCACGTCCCGCCGCACCTTCTCGCTCCTGAGGAGCGCATCGATGCGGGAGGCCTCGTCGAAGGTCTCGTCGCGCAGGAAGCGGAGGTCGGGGGCGAACTTGAGGTTGACCCGGTGCGCCACCTCCTGGCGCAGGTGCTTCTTGTTGCGCTCGAGCGCCGCCAGCACTGCGGGCTCGTCCCGGCCCCCGAGCGGCATCACGTAGGCGGTGGCGAGGCGCAGGTCCGGGGACATGCGCACCTCCGGGATGGTGACGACGTGGCTCGAAAGCACCGGGTCCTGGACGTCGCCGCGCTGGAGCACCTCGGCCAAGGCATGGCGCACGATCTCGGCCACGCGCTGCTGGCGCTGCGAGGGACCGGCGGAGGATTCGGAACGCTTGGCCATGATGGTCTCCGGGATCGGACCGGATCTTCTCTTCAGCGCCATGCCCGGCCTTGGGCCCGGCATCCACGGCTTCGACGCCGGCGTGGAAGGAAAGGCGTGGATGGCCGGGCCAAGCCCGGCCATGACGAGCGAGGGCGGCTTACAGCGTCCGCCGCACCTCGGTGACGTTGTAGCACTCGATCACGTCGCCCGGGCGCATGTCCTGGTAGTTCTCGAACGCCATGCCGCATTCCTGGCCGGCCGTGACCTCGCGGGCGTCGTCCTTGAAGCGCTTGAGCTGGCTGAGCTTGCCCTCGTGGATGACCACGTTGTCGCGGATGAGGCGCACGTGCGCGCCGCGCTGGACGACGCCGTCGAGGACGCGGCAGCCGGCGACCTTGCCGACCTTCGAGACGTTGAAGACCTCGAGCACCTGGGCCTCGCCGAGCCGCTCCTCGCGCAGCGTCGGGGCGAGCATGCCGGACATCGCCGCCTTCACGTCGTCGACGAGGTTGTAGATGATGTTGTAGTAGCGGATCTCGATGCCGGCCTGCTCGGCGGCCTCGCGCGCCTCCTTGTGGGCGCGCACGTTGAAGCCGATCACGGCGGCGCTCGAGGCGCCGGCGAGCGTGATGTCGGACTCGGTGATGCCGCCGACGCCGGAGTGGATCACCCGGGCCGAGACCTCCTCGTTGCCGACCTTCTCGAGCGCGCCGACGATGGCTTCCAGCGAGCCCTGCACGTCGGCCTTGACCACGAGGGCGAACTCCTTGCGCCCGGCGCCTTCCTTGAGGTCGCGCATCATGTCGGCGAGCGAGCCGCGGGAGCCGGCGGCGCGCACGGCCGAGCGCTCGCGCTTCTGACGGGTGCGGTAGTCGGTGATCTCGCGGGCGCGGGCCTCCGACTCGACGACGGCGACGCGGTCGCCGGCCTCGGGCGTGCCGTTGAAGCCGAGCACCTCGACCGGCACCGAGGGGCCGGCCTCCTTCGTCATTGCGCCCTTGTCGTCTATGAGCGCGCGCACCCGGCCCCATTCGGCGCCGGCGACCGCGATGTCGCCGGGCTTGAGCGTGCCGCGCTGGACGAGCACGGTCGCGACCGGGCCGCGGCCGCGGTCGAGCTTCGCCTCGATGACCGTGCCCTCGGCGGGCCGGGCCGGGTTCGCCTTGAGGTCGAGGATCTCGGCCTGGAGCTGGAGGCCTTCGAGGAGCGCGTCGAGGCCCTGGCCGGTCTTGGCCGAGACCTCGAACTCGAGGGTGTCGCCGCCGAGCGACTCGACCACGATCTCGTGGGAGAGGAGCTCGGTGCGGACCCGGGCCGGGTCGGCCTCGGGCTTGTCGATCTTGTTGATCGCGACGATGAGCGGGACCCGCGCCGCCTTGGCGTGCGAGATCGCCTCGACGGTCTGGGGCATGACGCCGTCGTCGGCCGCGACGACCAGCACGACGATGTCGGTCACCTTGGCGCCGCGGGCCCGCATCGCCGTGAAGGCGGCGTGGCCGGGCGTGTCGATGAAGGTGATCCGGCCGCCGAGCGGCGAGGTCACCTGGTAGGCGCCGATGTGCTGGGTGATGCCGCCGGCCTCGCCCGAGACCACGTTGGTCTTGCGGATCGCGTCGAGGAGCGAGGTCTTGCCGTGGTCGACGTGGCCCATGATGGTCACGACCGGCGGGCGCGCCGCGAGGGTCTCGTCCACGTCGAGCGCGTCGAACAGGCCCTCCTCGACGTCCGACTCGGCGACGCGCTTCACCGTATGGCCGAGCTCCTCGGCGACGAGCTGGGCCGTGTCGGCGTCGATCGCGTCGGTGATCTTGAGGAGCTGGCCCTGCTTCATGAGGAGCCGGATCACGTCGACGGCGCGCTCCGACATGCGGTTCGC
>DASVPW010000078.1:0-10915 GCA_036389455.1 Beijerinckiaceae bacterium | reverse complement strand
GTCAGCTCGGCGGTGCCGCCGCCGAACAGGGTCGTGAACAGGCGCTTGAAGTGCTCGTTGACGACCTCGAAGGCGGCGAGAAGCCGCTCGCGGCCCTCGCGGTTGAGGCTGCCGATCGCCTGCCGCAGGCGCTTGATCGCCTCGACGAGATCGTCTCGCTCGGTGACGAGGGTCGTGCGCTTCGCCTCGATTTCCGCCAACTCCTCGTCGGCGCGCAGGTTCACGGCGCCGAGGCGTTCGCGCTCGCCCTTGAGGTTCGAAAGCCGCGTCTCGACCTGGGCCGGGTCGGGCAGGACCATCCCCTCCTTCAGGCCGGCGAGCTCGGTCAGCCCCGCGGGGGTCGTGTCGAGATTGTCGGCGATGGAGCGCGTGATCTCGGCGACGCGCGCCGTCGCGGCGTCGAAGCGCGCCTGCGATCCGGCGCGGGCCTCGCGGGCGGCGGAAAGCGCCTCCAGGGCCTCGCGGGCGGCGCGGTCGGCCTCGGCGAGGGCCGTCTCGCCCTCGGCGAGCCGGTCGGCCGCCTCCCGGCGCTTTCCCTCGGCGGCCTCGATCTCGGACATCAGGGCGCGGCGGCGCAGGATGAAGTTGTCGGGAGCCTCGGCAAGGGCTTGGCGCTCGCCTTGCAGGCGCTCAAGGCGCGCCTCGTACTCGGCGACGGCGGCGGCGGCGCGCTCGGCGCGCTCGCTCCAGGAGCGCACCTCGGCCGCGATCGCCTCGCGGCGGCGGGCCGCCATCTCGGCCTCGCGGATGAGGGTCTGGAGCGCCGCGCGGGCCTCCGAGGCCTCGCCCCGGCGCTCCGCGACCGCGGCGCGGGCCTGGAGGAGCTGCGCCTCGAGCTCGGGCGCATGGCCGAGGTCGGCGAGCGACGCCTGCGCCTGGGCGGCGCGCTCGCGCGCCTCCGCCTCGCTCGCGGACAGGCGCTCGGCCGCCTCGTGCAGGGCGGAGCGCTTCGCCGCGGCGTCGGCCTCCCGGCGCTCGGCCTGCGTCAGCCGCTCGCGGGCGAGATCGAAGGCGCGCCGAGCGTTCCGGGCGGCCTCCACCGCGGCGCCCTCGGCGGCGGCGGCGGCGCGCACGGCGGCGTGCGCGGCCTCGGCCTCGGCGCGCTGGAGGTCGGCGATGCCGCGCGCCTCGGCGGCCTCGCGCTCGAGGTCCCCGAGGCGGTTCTTCTCGGCGAGCCGGCGCGCCGCCGCGGAGGGCGCTTCGGCGGCGGCCGTGAAGCCGTCCCAACGCCAGAGATCCCCCTCGCGGGAAACGAGGCGCTGGCCGGGCTTCAGGAACGCCCGGACGGCGGGGCCCTCGCCTCGCGTCACGAGGCCGATCTGGCGCAGGCGCCGGGTCAGCGCGTCCGGCCCCTGCACGAAGTCCGACAAGGGGCGCACGCCCTCGGGCAGGGCAGGATCGTCGGCGCCGTCGCCGTTGAGGGCCCAGTGGACCGGGGCCGAGACCGTCGAGGAGGCGTCGAGGTCCTCGCCGAGCGCCGCGCCGAGCGCGGTCTCGTAGCCCTTCGCGACGGCGATGAAGTCGACGACCTTCGGCCACAGGTCCCCGGTCGCGGAGGAGAAGAGCTTGGCGAGCGTGCGGGCCTCGGTCTCGAGGCGCTGCGCCGCGCGCTCCGCGTCGGCGAGGGGAGCGCGGGTGCGGCCTTCGGATTCGCGGGCCTGGGCAAGCGCCGCGCGGGCCCCGCCGGCGTGCTCGTCGGCGGCGCGCAACGCCTCCTCGGCGGCGCCGAGCTCGGCGCGCAGCTCGTCGACCGGCTGGCCGCCCGCGGCTTCGACCGCGGCAAGGTCGCGCTCGACCCGGGCGCGCTCGGCCGCAAAGCGCGAGGCGCGCTCGTTCTCCTCGCGCAGTGCGCGGTCGAGCGCCGCCTTGCGGGCATGGACGTCGGAGACCTGGGCCTGGAGCCGCCCGAGCTCGGCCTCGGCCTCGGCGAGCGCGGTTTCCGCGGCGGCGAGCCGCGCCTCGGCCTCTGCCTTGGCGCCCTCGGCGCCCGAGTCGCCTCGGGCGATCTCCTCGGCCTCGCCCTTCAGCCGCGCGATGGTGGCGGCGCCGTCTGCCTGCGCGGCGGTCTGGCGGGCGATGTCGCGCTCGAGGTCGGCGATGTGCCGCTCCAGCTCCTCAAGACGCTCCTTCGAGCGCCGCTCCTCGGCCTCGAGCTCGTTGCGGGCGTGGGTGAGCCGTTGCAGCGCCGCCGCCGCGACGGCTTCGGCTTCGCGCAAGCCCGGAAGCGCGTGCGCCGCGACCGCCTGCGCCGTCGCGGCGTTGGTCTGCGCCGCCTGCGCGTCGGCGACGCTTCCGAGGTCGACCTCGGCCTGGTGCTCGGCCTGCGCCGCCTGCGCGCGGGCCTCGGCGTAGCCGATCGCGAACATCAGCGCCTCGAGACGGCGGATCTCGGCCGAGACGTTCTTGTAGCGCGAGGCCTGCCGGCCCTGCTTCTTCAGGCTGTCGACCTGCGCCTCGATCTCGCGCAGCACGTCCTCGACCCGCAGGAGGTTGTCCTCGGCCGCCTTGAGGCGAAGCTCCGCCTCGTGGCGGCGGGCGTGCAGCCCGGCGATACCGGCCGCGTCCTCGAGGATGCGCCGGCGCGCCTGGGGCTTTGCCGCGATGATCTCGCTGATCTGGCCCTGGCGCACGAGCGCCGGCGAGCGCGCGCCGGTCGCTGCGTCGGCGAACAGCAACTGCACGTCGCGGGCCCGCACCTCGCGCCCGTTGATACGGTAGGTCGAGCCTTCCTCGCGCTCGATCCGGCGCGACACGTCGAGCTGTTCCGCGTCGTTGAAGGCGGCGGGCGCCTTGCGGTCCTGGTTGTCGATCGCGAGGTGGACTTCCGCGGTGTTGCGGGCCGGGCGGCTGCCTGAGCCTGAGAAGATCACGTCGTCCATGCCGGACGCGCGCATGCTCTTGTGCGAGGTCTCGCCCATGACCCAGCGCAGGGCCTCGACGAGGTTCGACTTGCCGCAGCCGTTCGGCCCGACGACGCCGGTGAGCCCCGGCTCGATGAGGAAATCGGCCGGCTCGACGAAGCTCTTGAAGCCGACGAGGCGCAGGCGCGTGAGCTTCACTCTCCCTTCTCCCTTGATGGGAGAAGGTGGCCGCGCGAAGCGCGGTCGGATGAGGATGGCGACGCGGCGCTATCCGGATGGATCGGGGTTTCCCCCTCGCCCGCTCGCGCCTGCGGCGCGAGTCGACCTCCCCCTCCCGGGAGGAGGTGGGGCTCAGGCCCCCAGCATGGGCTTGAGGATCTTCTCGAGCTCGTCAATCGACATCGACCCCGTCTTGCGCTCGCCGTTGATGAAGAAGGTCGGGGTCGAGTTGACCTTGAACTTCTCCTCGGCGCGCTTGCGCACCGCGACCACAGCGTCATAAAGCTTCTGGTCTTTCAAGCAGCTCTCGAATTTTTCCTGGGAAAACCCGGCCTGGCGCATCATCTGCTGCAGGGCGTCGAGAGGCTTCTGGGTGAAGGCCCAGGCGCTCTGGCGGTCGAACAGGAGGTCGGTGACGGGGTAGTACTTATCGTTGCCGTCGCAGCGCGCCAGCATGAAGCCCGCGGTCGCGAGCGGGTCGAGGGGGAACTCGCGCAGGACGAAGCGCACCTTGCCGGTGTCGATGTAGCGCTTCTTCAGCTCCGGATAGGTGTCCTTGTGGAACGCCGCGCAGTGCGAGCAGGTGAGCGAGGCGTACTCGATGATCGTGACCTTGGCGTCCGCCGGCCCGAGCGCCACGTCGCCGAGGGGCCCGGCGGCCGCAAGATCCTCGACGGAGGCGTTCTGGGCCAATGCGGGGAAGCTCGGCAGAAGGGCGGCCGCGGCAGTGGCCGAGCCGAGGAGGACGAGGGCCTCGCGCCGGGTGATCATGAGGTGCTCCGGAAGTGGTTCGATGGGCCCGTGGGGTAAGACTTCGCCCGGAATGTGGCAAGGCGCGCGGGAGTCACGCCTTCGTGCGGCGGGCGCTGCCGACGACCGCGGCGCCGAGACGGTCGAGGGCCGCGCGCAGCGGCTCCGCTTCGACGCCCCGGATTTTCTCGGCGAGCCTCTCGCGGTCTTCCGCCGGGAGCTCCGCCGGGAGCTTGGGTTTTGCCTTGGGGCGCGGCACCGGGCCCTGCTTGAGCACGATGCGCCCGACGCAGCGCCAGCCGTAGTGGGCGTTGATGCGCTCGACGAGGAGCGGCGCGAGGTGCTGCATCTCCAGCGCGAAGGCGCTCTCGACGCGCACGACGAGCGCCGCGGGCTCCGGCCGCGCGTCCGGATCGGGGCGGCCGCGGCGCGGCCATTCGAGCTTGATCGGCCGCGACCAGGCGGCGAGCCGCTCGCCCGCGATCTCGGGCCAGGCCACGATCACGTCCGAAGCCGCGAAGCCCTGCCTGGCCAGCGCCGGCCCGAGGCAGGCGTCGATGAAATCGGCGAGGGGCTTCGGGGGGGCCATGGGTCTGCGCTGCAATTCAACTCGGGATGAGTCGGACCGCCGCCTTGGATTGCAGGCGGGCGGCCGCTATGCCGGCCGCATGCTAGCGGTTCTCCCCCCGGCCTCAAAGCCCGAAGCCCGCGACCTCCTCGCCTGGTACGACCGGCACCGGCGCGACCTGCCCTGGCGGGCGCGGCCCGGCGAGGCGGCCGACCCCTATCGGGTCTGGCTCTCCGAGATCATGCTGCAACAGACGACGGTCACGGCGGTCAAACCCTTCTACGAGCGCTTCCTGAAGCGCTTTCCGACGGTGAAGAAGCTCGCGGAAGCGCCGGTGGAGAAGGTGATGCAGGCCTGGGCCGGGCTCGGCTACTACTCCCGCGCCCGCAACCTCCACGCCTGCGCCAAGGCGGTGGTCGAGGCGCACGGCGGGCGCTTCCCGGACACGGAAGAAGGTTTGCGGAGCCTTCCGGGCATCGGCGCCTACACGGCGGCGGCGGTGGCGGCGATCGCCTTCGACCGGCCGGCCGCGGCGGTCGACGGCAACGTCGAGCGGGTCGTCTCCCGCCTGTACCTCATCGAGGCGCCGCTGCCCAAGGCGAAGCCGCTGATCCGCGACCTCGCCCAAGGCCTCGTGCCGGCGGAGCGGCCCGGCGACTTCGCGCAAGCCCTCATGGACCTCGGCGCGACGATCTGCACGCCGAAGCGCCCGGCCTGCGGCATCTGCCCCTGGATGGCGCCCTGCCGGGTCCGCGCCGCCGGCCTCCAGGAGACGCTGCCGGTGAAGGCGCCGAAGGCGGAAGGCACCTTGCGCCGCGGCGCCGCCTTCGTGGCGTTGCGGGCGGACGATTCGGTGCTGCTGCGGACGCGGCCCCCGTCCGGCCTCCTCGGCGGCATGTCCGAGCCGCCGACGAGCGACTGGGCGCCGGACTACGATCTCGCGAAGGCGATGCTCGACGCGCCCCTCGACGCGCGTTGGAAGCGCCTGCCGGGCGTGGTGCGCCACACCTTCACGCATTTTCCGCTGGAGCTCACCGTGTTCCTCGCCAGGGTCGCGGCCGGGACGGCCGCACCGGAGGGGATGCGATGGGCGCCGCGGCGGGGGCTCGGAGACGAGGCGCTGCCCGGGGTGATGCGCAAGGTTCTGGCGCACGCGCTGGGGAAACCCCAGGGGTGAGAGCCTGCCTCATCGAAAGCGCGACGGCGCCGCCTGCGCCGGCTCCGCCGCGGCTCGACCTCTCCCTCGTGAGACCTCTGCGAAACGGCGAAGAATGCGTCCCTTCGTCTATCGATTGTCCACTTTCGTTGCGGCCTGATGCAGGCGGTTCGGGCCGCGGCGACGCGGCTCGTTGCGATGGGGACAGGCCGATCGAGCCCGGCCATTGAAGGGCCCAACGCCCGTTTGTCGATTGTCCACTCGCATCGCCGGGCGTGATGCAGGCGATCCGGGCCACGGCGCCGCGGCTCGGTACGATGGGAAGAGAGGCCGGATCGAGCCCGGCCACGACGGCGGAGAGCCGTCGTTTTCCCGTCTATCGATTGTCCACTGTCCCTGGGAGAGGCTTAAGCGCCCATTCCGGCCCGCATGGTCGCCCGGAAGTCGTCGATGACGACGAGGCCGCCCTTCCGCTCGGCGTGCCAGAAGGTCCAGCCGTTGCAGGCCGGCAGCCCTTGCGCGAGGGCGCCGATCTTGTGGATCGAGCCGACGGCGGGGCCGAGCGCGAGCGTGCCGTCGGCGCGCACCAGGGCCTTGTGGCGGCGCCGCTCGTCCAGAAGGAATTCGCCGGGGCGGACGAGGCCGCCCTCGACGACGGTTAGGAACGGCACCCGGACCTCGGCCCGCTTCGCCGGCGCCTGCGCGACTGCCTCGGCGGCAAGAGGCTCGACCGCGGCGATCCTGGCGAGCGCCGCCGCCGCGTAGGCGCGGTCGCGCTCGACGCCGACGAAACGGCGCCCGAGCCTTTTCGCGACCGCGCCGGTCGTGCCCGAGCCGAAGAACGGGTCGAGGATCACGTCGCCGGGCTTCGAGGCGGACAGAATCACCCGGGCGACGAGCGCCTCGGGCTTCTGGGTCGGGTGGAGCTTGCGCCCCGAAGAGTCCTTCAGGCGCTCCTCGCCGGTGCAGAGGGGGAAGAACCAGTCGGAGCGCATCTGGAGGTCGTCGTTGCCGGCCTTAAGCGCCTCGTAGGCGAAGGTGTAGCCCTTGGCGTCGGCGCCCTTCGCGGCCCAGATCAGGGTCTCGTGGGCGTTGGTGAAGCGCTTGCCGCGGAAGTTCGGCATCGGGTTGGCCTTGCGCCACACGATGTCGTTGAGGATCCAGAAGCCGAGGTCCTGGAGGCTCGCGCCAACCCTAAAGATGTTGTGGTAGGAGCCGATCACCCAGAGCGTCGCGTTCCGCTTCATGACGCGGCGGCAGGCGAGGAGCCAGGCGCGGGTGAAGTCGTCGTAGTGCTGGAAGCTCGCGAACTTGTCCCAGTCGTCGTCGACGGCGTCGACGAGGGAGTGGTCCGGGCGCACGAGGGCGCTCTCGAGCTGGAGGTTGTAGGGCGGGTCGGCGAAGACGAGGTCGACGCTCTCGGGCGGCAGCTTTTCCAGCGATGCGATGCAGTCGCCGACCAGCACCTCGTCGAGAGGGAGCGCCTGAGGGGAAGAGGCGCCGGATTGGGGCGCAAGGCCCATCCGAGGCGCCGGCGCAAGCCGCCCGGTACGCGAGACCTGGATCCGGGAGGCGGCGCCGGCGGCCCCGGTACGCTGGGTACCCATGGCCGAACACCGGTTACGCGACACAACTCAACGGTCCGGATCATGGGCGAGTCAGGGTAAAAGCCGGGTTCAAGGCTTCAGAAAAATACGTCTCGTTTTGGGGCTGCAGTTTCTGCCTACCCCTTGGAAAGCCTTGCTTTTTCGTTAAAGGGGCCGAGGCCGGTTCAGGCTTCGTCGACCATCCTGACCGGCGTGAAGGTGCGCCGGTGGTAGGCGCAGGGGCCGTGGGCGTTCAGCGCCGCGATGTGGCCGCGGCTGCGATAGCCGACGTTTGTCGAGAAGCCGTAGGCCGGGAAGCTCGCGGCCAAGCGCTTCATAAGCCGATCGCGCACCACTTTGGCGACGATCGAGGCGGCGGCGATGGAGGCGACGCGGGCGTCGCCCTTGACGATGGTCTCGACCTTGCACGGCAGCTTCGGCGGGTCGTTGCCGTCGACGAGAGCGATGTCGGGAACGCAGGGCAGCGCCGCGAGCGCGCGACACATGGCCGCCAGCGAGGCTTGGCGGATGTTGATGACGTCGATCTCGGTATGGCTGACGGAGGCGATGCCGACGTGGGCCGTCGCGACGATCTTCTCGAACAGCGCCTCGCGCTCCTCGCAGGTGAGCGCCTTCGAATCGGCGAGCCCTTTCGGGACGCGCTTCAGATCGAGCACCACGGCCGCCGCGACCACCGGCCCGGCGAGCGGCCCGCGCCCGACCTCGTCGATCCCGGCGATGGTGCCGTGCCCGCAGCGCACGAGCTTGCGCTCGCGGCTCAAATTCGCGCGCAGGTGCGGGGGCAGGCGAATCGCGCCCATGCCGGAAGACACCGCGAATCGCGGCCCGAGTCACGCGGGCCGCAGGCGCCGCGTCAATTCAACTCACGCAATCCACAACGGGGCTCGTTCTCTCCGGAGAAGGTCGGGTGGTTGCCGCGCCAGGTGAACCTGCGCGGTGCGTCGCGCTGCGACTCGCGCGGGTGCCGCCCGATCGGCGGGATCGTGGATGGAGGCTAGACGGAAGCCATCAGCCCTCCATCAGCATCCTTGGCAGACGCTTCCCATGATTCCCGACGCCTTGCGGTCGGTTGCGCGCTCGCGTTCCGTCCGGCGCACCGGAGCCGCGTCCCGGACCTGCGCGGCATCGGCCCGTGCCGGAGCCCTGCGGGCCGCCCTCGCGCCCTCGCGCGCCCGCGACGGACGCCGCGCCCGCCGTTCGGTCCGGATGACCGGCATCGGGGCGACGGAGCGCCCCCTGAGGACCGGCGGGCTGTTCGGGACAAGGGGTTGCCGGATCTCGGACGCGGCGGCGGCCGGGTTGGTGGCGCTCGGGTTGCGGATGTCGGAGGCCGCGGCGCCGGGCACGATCGAGCTCGGGTTGCGGATGTCGGACGCCGCCGCGCTCGGGTTCACGGCGAGCCCCTGGGCCATGGCGCCCGGTGCCGACAGCGCCAGCGCCAGGACCACCGCGAGGAGCCGCATGGCATTCTTTGCCCATTCCTGGCGTGCCGTCGGACGCATCGCGACCTCTCCTCGACGGCGAACGTGAGGCCCCGGACCGAGGTTCCGCCGCGACGGCATGGCCCTGAAAAGGCAAGGGGCACGCCAGAGTCCCAAGACCCCGGCATGCCCCGCATTGACTCGCTGGTCCAGGCGCCGAGGGCGCCCGAAGGAAAGCTCGGCTACGCAGACAAGAGCTTAGCGGGCGACCCCAGCGAGGTGACAGCGCTGACAATGAGACACTGGATCACCTCCTTCCTGTTGTTGACGGAGCGCCCGATATAGGCGCGAACGCGCGCCGGGTGAAGGGGCGGCGCCGGCATGAAACCGTACAGCCGGCTCAGAAGGTCGGCTTCGGCCCGATCGAGGAGGTGATGAGATCCGCGATGGTGGGCTCGGACTTCGCCGGGGCGGACTCGGCGTCGAGGCCGTAGACGTCGCCGCGGAAGTGCACCATGCCGTCCGGGGTCGCAAAGCCGGTCATGTAGACCCAGGCGACCGGCACGGACCTCTTGAGCGCCACGTCCTGGCGCTTTGCCGCCGCGATCGCAGCGTCGATCTCAGGGACGGCCCAGGAGGCCGCGTCGCCGCCCGGGCCGGGGGTGCCCTCGAGGAGCCAGGCCACGAACTCCCTGACGTTGCCGACGCGGACGCATCCCGAAGAGTGGAAGCGGTCGTCGCGGGAAAAGAGCTTCTTGGTCGGCGTGTCGTGCATGTAGACCGCGTGCCGGTTCGGCATGTCGATGCGGACCTGGCCGAGGGAGTTTCCGGCGCCGGGGTCCTGGCGAAGCGTGTAGTCCGCCGCCTTCTCGGTCGACCAGTCGATCGAGGCCGGGTCGATCTCCCGGCCCTGGCCGTCGAGGATGCGGATCTTCATCCGGGCGAGGTAGCCCGGTTCCTTGCGGACGTGCGGGATGATGTCCTTCCTGATGAGCGACGCCGGCACGGTCCAGGTCGGATTGAAGTTGACGGTCTGGATGCGGGCCATGACGGTCGGCGAGGCACGGTCCTTCTTGCCGACGACCGCCACATAGCGGCGCACGACCTGCCCCTTCTCGACCGCCTCGACCGTCGCCGAGGGGATGTTCACGACGACGTAGCGCTCGCCGAACGGGAAGCGCGAGCCGGCGAGGCGCTGCGCCGAGCCCGAGAGCTGGCGCGCCCGCACGTCCGCCGGGACGTTGAGGGCCTCGACGGTGCGCGGGCCGGCGAGTCCCGTCTCGGGCAGCCCGTGGCGTCCCTGAAGGCGCTTCACGGCCTGCACGACCGCTGGGTCGAAGGCGTCCCCAGGGAGGGCGTCGCGAGGAAGGTCGTCGCTCGCGGCGAGCCGCTCCTTGAGCTTCGAGACGAGCTCACCCTTGTCGCCGGCCTTGAGGGCCGTCCCCTTCGGCAGGACGCCCCAGCCGCCCGCGGCTGCGACGGCGTGATAGCGCTCGGCCGCCCGCGTGGTGTTGACGAAGGTGTCGGGGTCCAGCGTCGGGCGCGGGTCCTTCGAGACCGTCGCGAACCGGAGCGGAGCAGGGGCCTTCGGCTTTGCCGCCGGCGCAGTCGCCGAGGAGCCGGGCTGGGCCGTCGGCGCCGAGGTCGCGGGAGGAGGCGAGGCGGCCGGCTTCTCGGCGCGGTCTGCCGGCAGCGCGAAGCTTCCGCCGGCGGGCGGCGCGGGCAGGATGACGGCCGAGGGAGCGGCGTTCGGCTGAGCCTGCGCAACCTGGACCTTGGCCGGCCGCTCGGCAGCAAGCGCGCCGCTCACGCCGGCGCAGATGAGGACGACACAACCGGAACGCAGGAACGCCATGACACCAGGACCGCTCAAGAAGCGGGATCATGGTTGATGGCGGATTAAAAAAGCGTGTTCGCGCGGGCGCGCCGCTCAGCCCTTCACCACGACGATGTGCAGCCGCCGCGGCCCGTGCGCGCCGAGGAGGAGCGTCTGCTCGATATCGCCGGAGCGGGAGGGGCCGGTGATGAAGTTGACCGTGCGAGGCATCCGGCCCTTGCCGTATCGGGCGCGGACCTTCGCCAGCACCTGCTCGTAGTCGCCGGCGATGTCCTTCGCGGCCACGACGACGATGTGGTTGTCGGGCAGGAAGTTGAGCGTCGAGGGGTTCTCGGGGCCGGACACCATCACGGCGGTGCCGCTCTCGGCGACGGCCCCGAAGGCGTGGCTCACGGCATTGAGGTCGCCGCCCTGGCTCGGGCCCCGCGAGACCTCGAGGGCGGTTTCGCCCCAGGGCATGGCGGCGAGCCGGGGATCCTCGCCCATGCGGAGCGTC
>DASVPW010000077.1:0-52244 GCA_036389455.1 Beijerinckiaceae bacterium | reverse complement strand
GCCGCGAACTTCACCGGCCCGAAGTTGTAGTTGGGCTTGCCAGCGATCTCCTGGGCCGCCGGCTCGGTGCTGCGCTCAAAATAGCGGTTCACGATCAGCAACAGCGCCCCGAGCGACGCTGCCGCCGAGAGCCAGGCATGGAACGCGAAGGCCGTGTCCTTCGCGTTCGCGGCGGCGAAGACGCATAGAAGCCCGCCGAGCAGGAAGGCAAGCGAGAGCCCGCCCTCGCCTTCGGTCATGTATTTGGTCTTTATGCTCGTCGCGGCCATGGAATGCTCGGGGTAGGCGCGGAAAGCGCGCTCCCGTGTCTATGCGCCGCCGTCGGCCGGGCCTCTTTGATCTGGGTCAAGGGCCGGCCGGTTCACGCCTCCGGGAAACCCCTTAGCGGGGCATCCCTTAGGCAGTGCATCTGAATTTTCGCGCCCCCGCGTGAGGCGTACGCATCCTCAGCGACTCGACAAACACGAGCACGAGAGACCGATGCAGACCGCGATCGCCACGGGCGTCCCATCCGGCAACGTCTTCCTGCACGGCGTGCTCCCGCAGCCGGCGCGGTCCGCGCCGGCGTCGAACCAGGCCGTTGGAGTTACCCGCCGCTTGGCCAAGGACGAGGAGGTCTTCGCCGAAGGCGACCGCGCCGGCTTCTTCTACAAGGTCGTGTCCGGCGCGGTGCGCACCTATAAGCTCCTCGGCGACGGGCGGCGCCAGATCGACGCCTTCCACCTTCCCGGCGATATCTTCGGCCTCGAATCGGGCGAGGAGCACCGCTTCTCGGCCGAGGCTGTCGGCGACGCGACGATCGTGGCCTACCGCCGCTGCAGCCTGGAGAGCGTGGCGGCTGGTGAAGGCCCGCTCGCGCGCCAGATCGTCGGCGCCATGATGCGCGCCCTCGAGCGCGCGCAGGACCACATGCTTCTCCTCGGGCGCAAGTCGGCCCTCGAGAAGATCGCCACCTTTCTTCTCGACATCGGCGAGCGCGTCTCCGAGGACGACGCTTCCGTCGACCTGCCCATGTCGCGCATGGATATCGCGGACCACCTCGGGCTCACGATCGAGACGGTGTCGCGCTCCCTGACGCAACTCGAGCGTCAAGGGGTGATCGGCCTTCCGGCCCAGCGCCGTACGATCGTGCTCCGCGACAAGCCGGCACTAAGGCGTCTTCAGGCTTGAACTCAGCATAGCTCCCGCACAGCGGTGCTGCGCGTGAGAGGCACAATGGAATGCGCTTGATTCCGTGTGCGTCAGAAGTTGCGAAGCGCAGCTTCCACGAAGGTCCTCTATGGGTCCAAGAGCGACTTCGCACCATGGAAGCGCGCATGCCGAGCTTCGCGTGAACGCCGCTGTGCATGAGAGCTCAAGGATTCTGGGTGGCAGCTCACAGTTCCGCTCGGCCCTTCTGCTGCTTTAGAGGCCAGGTTCATGTGCCTGAGCAAACCACAAGGTAGTCACACCACCATGCGGCCGTCCGGCAGGTCGTCGTGGGGCCAGAGGGGGCGGATGATCTTGCGGAACGGGTAATCGCGCGGGTCGACTGGCGAGGGACCCTTGCCGTCGCAGTAGAGGACCTTCCCGGCGATCGGACCGAAGGCGGCGTGGAAGTGATTCGTCGACTTCACGCCGATGTAGCGCTTCGAGGCGAGGTCGATGTCGACCTCCGTGAAGATCTCGAGGCCGAGCGCCTGGGTGCGGGCGCCGATGAGCGACACCTCGACGCCGCCGATGCGGATGCCCGCGGCGTCGCCGAAGCTCTTCTTTGCCGTCCCGAAGGACTGCCAGCCGTCGCGGCACAGGCCGATGACCGTCACCTCCGCGTCGATCGGATCGCCCGAGGTCGCGGCCGCCTTGCCGCCGAAGCGCAGGGGCATCGTCGTGCCGACGCCCGCCGCATGGCAGAACGCGACCGCCACCGGGTCCCACACCGGACCGACGCAGGCGTCGGCGCAGCCGCGCTCGATCAGCCGGCGGATCACGTTGGTGTTGTCCGACGCCGCGCCTCCGCCGGCGTTGTCGGACGGGTCGGCGACGACGACCGGCCCCCTCGGCGTGGCGTAGGCCTCGTCGATCGCCTCGTCGAGGGTGAGGAACGGCGGTCCCCACTGGCCGCGCTTCTCGCGCACCTCCTCGCCAAGGGCGCGGGCGAGGGCGTCGCCTCTCGCCTTTGCATTGTCCGTGACGACGAGCACGCGGGTGCCGCGGTCCGGCACGTCCCCTTGCGAGTAGCCGTGGCACAGGGAGACGGAGAGCACGCCGTCCTTGCCTTCGAGGCTCGTCATCTTGTCCACGAACGACCGCGCCGGCTCGCGGCTCGTGGGGAAGCGCTCGTACATGCGGCAGTCGAACACCGACATCACGGGCCTGATCTCGCCGCGGATGGTCTTGAGCACGATGGTGACGAGCTCCTCGGCGCGCTCGACGAAATCGGTGTGCGGGTACTCCTTGTAGAGTATCATCACGTCCGCGTTGCGCACCCGCTTCTCGGTGAGATGGCAATGGGGATCGTGCTCGACGCCGATCACGGCCTTGGGGCCGACGATCGCCCGCACCCGCTCGACAATGTCGCCCTCGCAGTCGTCGCAGGTGGTCGCCACCATGGCGCCGTGGAGGCCAAGGAGCACGCCGTCGACGGGCATGGCGGCCCTCAGCTGCCCGAGGATCTCGTCGCGCATGCTCTCGTAGTCGCTTTGGCCGGTAAGGCCCGCAGGCTCGGCCCAGAAACAGGAACCCTCGATCAGCTCGAACCCCTCCTGCCGGGCGCGGCGGCGGGCGACGTATAGCGGCGCCGTGCAGTGGGTCGGCCGGTCCGGATGCCGGCCGGGCGGGAAGTACAGCGTATCCTCGAAGCTCTTGCGGCTCGTCGGGATGGGCGAGAACGAGTTCGATTCGGTCGCTAGCGAGGCGGCGAAGATGCGCATGCGAGGCTCCGTTCCTTTACGGGACTGCGACATCGTCCGGCACGCGCCAGGTCATGTCCGGATCGAGCGGCCAGATCGGCCGCGCGATGCCGGTCCAGCGCACGCGGGTGAGCACGGGCGTCGCGAGGCCCGGGCCGTCGACCTCGCGGATGTGCTCGTCGGCGAAGATGTCGTCGAAGCCGGCGCGGAAGTGGCCGCGGGACTTCACCACGAGCCCACGCAGGCCTCGCACCTTGATGCCGAGATGCTCCAGCATCTCGGTGTCGAAGCACTGGTGGCGGATTGTGATGAAGACCACGTCGATGCGGCCCTCGAGTGTCAGCCACGCGGACGGGCCGAGGCTGAAGCGCCGGCCGCCGATGGAGCCGCGCCGGCCGACGATCTCGCCGTCGCTCAACGCCATCACCTGCGCATCGGCGGTCAGCCTCTCGGAGCCCGCGTCGGTCTCGTCGCGGTTGAGGAGCGCCGAGAAGCGCGCGCCGATGCCGCGCCGGTGCGCTTCCGCCACGAGCGGCGGGTCGGTGTGCACCGCGAAGGCGACGCCGGCGATGCCTGCCGCGAGGAAGCTCTTGAGGATCGCCGTGGTGTTGCCGCGCCCGCCCCCGCCCGGGTTGTCGGCGACGTCGGCGAAGAGCAGTGCGGGTCTGTCCGGATCGTCGCAGGCCTCGCGCATGCGCCGCGTCGCCTCCTCAATCGAGAGGAGCTTCGGTGTCAGGCGGTGCCGTCCGTTCCAGAGGTCCTGCGCGAGCTCGCGGGCGAGCGCGTCGGCCGCGGCCTGGTCGCCGCGCGCGGTGACGACGACGCTCATGCCGCATTTCGGATAGTCGCCGAAGCTGAAGTTGCCGATGACCGAGACGTTGAGGATCGGCCCGTCGACCCGCGTCTGGCCCTTGGCGATCGCCTCCCCGTAAGGCCCGCGGTCGGAGAGGAGCGCCACCTGCGGCGGCAGGATCGGCAGCTTCACGAACGCCTTCGCGGTGCGCAGGCCGGCGAGGAGCTCGCGCATCGCGCGGCCCGCCTCCGCGCCGCGCTCGGCATGGTCCGTGTGCGGGTTCGTAAGATAGGCGACGAGGAGGTCCGTCTCCGCAACCATCCGGCGCGAGACGTTCGCATGGAGATCGAGGGTCGCGACGACCGGCACCGTCGGCCCGACGATCGCCCGGACGGCGGCGAAGAGGGTGCCCTCGGGGTCGAGGTCGACCGTGCCGCGGCACGCCCCGTGCGCCTGGATGTAGACGCCGTCGACGGGCAGCGCGGCGCGCAGGCGCTCCTCGACCAGCGCGACGAAGCGGTCCAGGAAGCTCTGGTCGGCGGGACCGCTCGCCCCGGCGGTGGTCATCGCGAGCGGGACCGGCTGCCACGGCCCGCTCTCGTCCATGGCGCGGCAGAAGCCGGTCAACCCGCCGGGGTCGCGCGGCGCGGCCGAGCGCGCGTCGCGCAGGATCTCGTCGCCCTCGATCCAGTGCTTCTGGCGGAACTCGGCCTCGTCCGCGACCGGGGCGAAAGCATTCGATTCGAGCATGAAGCCCAAGAGCGCGATGCGCGGGGCCATTCCCGTTCTCCCGACTCGCCGGCGCGAAGAGCGCGACTATGGCGCAGATACGCGGCCCGCGCCTAGGTGGCAGGCGCCGCGCTCAGACGATGGCGGGCGGGATTGCGCCGGCGCGCGGGACCGACGTAGGCTGCCCCCTTGAGGGCGTCGGACCCCGCGCCGCGCGCCCGCGCCGGGAGGCTGCCGCCATGCTCGCAAGACCCACTTCCGCGCTCGCCCGCTGGACCGTTCCGGCCGTGATCCTGGGCAGCTTCGCGCTCGCGCCCGCGGCGCACGCGCAGGACAAGGTGCTGCGGGCCGTGATGCACGCCGACGTGCGCACCCTCGACCCGTTCTGGACGACGCAGACCATCGCCGGCATCCACGGCATGATCGTCTACGACACCCTGTTCGGGAACGACGAGGACGGTCGCGCCCACCCGCAGATGGTCGGCAAATATACGGTGAGCCAGGATCGCAAGACCTACGACTTCACCCTGCGCGACGGCCTCAAGTTCCACGACGGCAGCCCGGTGACGACCAAGGACGTCGTCGCCTCGCTGAGGCGCTGGGCGGCGCGCGATCCCGTCGGACAGCGCCTGTTCTCCTTCACCGACAAGCTCGAGGCGGTCGACGACACGAGCTTCCGCCTGGTGCTGAAGGAGCCGTACTCGATGGTCCTCGAATCGCTTGGCAAGAGCGGCACCTCGGTGCCGATCATCATGCGCGAGAAGGAGGCGCTGACCGACCCGAACACGCAGATCACGGAAGCCATCGGCTCGGGCCCGTTCAAGTTCGCCAAGGAGCAGTGGGTCCCGGGCAGCAAGACCGTCTACCTCAGGAACGCCGACTACGTGCCGCGTCCCGGCAACGAGCCGCCGTCCTCGTTCGCCGGCAGCAAGGTGCCGAAAGTCGACCGCCTCGAGCTCGTCTGGATCGCCGACCCGCAGACCGCGATGTCGGCGCTCGTCAACGGCGAGATCGACTTCTACGAGGCGCCGAACATCGACTTCCTGCCGATCCTGTCAAAGGCGCGCGGCGTGAAGCTGATGAAGACCGGCAAGATCGACTCGACCTTCGGCCTCATCCGTCTCAACCACCTCCACCCGCCGTTCGACAACGTCAAAGCGCGCCAGGCGATGTACTACCTGACCAATCAGGAGGACTATCTGCGCGCGATCGTCGGCGACTCCGAGTACTACACCGTCTGTCACGCCCTCATCGTCTGCGGCTCGGCCCTCGGCAACGACGCCGGTAGCGAGATGATGAAGGAGCACAACCCGAAAAAGGCGCTGCAGCTGTTCAAGGAGGCCGGCTACAAGGGCGAGCCGATCACGGTGCTGCAGGCGACCGACCACGCCACCATCACGCCCGCGACGCAGGTGCTGGTGCAGGCGATGCGCGAGGCCGGGCTCAACGTCGACGCGCAGGCGATGGACTGGGGCTCGGTCGTGTCCCGCCGGGCCAGGAAGGAGCCGCCGGCGCAGGGCGGCTGGAACATCTTCGTCACCACCTCGGGCACGGTCGGGGGCTCGAATCCGATCCTGCACACCTGGATCGGCGCGGCCTGCGACAAGGGCCTGTTCGGCTGGCCGTGCGACCCGGAAGTCGAGAGGCTGCGCAGCGCCTACGGCTTCGCGCATACGGACGAGGAGAAGATGAAGGTCGCCCGCGACCTGCAGAAGCGCGCAATCGAGCAGGTCGTTTACGTGCCGTTCGGCCAGTGGACGCAGCCGATCGCCTATCGCGCCGACCGGATCGACGGCATCGTCCCGAACACCGGGCTTCCCGTGTTCTGGAACATCAGCAAGAAGTGAGCGTCGGCCGCCCCCTGCCAGGCCGCCCCCGCGAGGCCGAGTGAAGCGATGGGCGTCTACGTGCTGCGCCGGCTCCTGGCGACGATCCCCGTCATGGCGGTCGTCGCTGTGTTCGTGTTCTTCCTGCTGCGGCTCGCCCCCGGCGATCCGGCCGCCATCATCGCCGGCGAGGACGCGACGGCCGAGGCGATCGCGGCGGTGCGAACGAAGCTTGGCCTCGACCGCCCGGTGATCGAGCAGTTCGCGGTCTGGCTCTACGGCCTCGCCCAGGGCGACCTCGGCGTCTCGATCTTCTCGAACCTCCCGGTCGCGCGGCTCATCGGCCAGCGGCTCGAGCCGACATTGGCCCTCACGGTCTCGACGCTCGTCGTGGCGGTCTGCCTCGCGATCCCGATGGGCGTGCTGGCGGCCTGGAAGGCGCGCAGGCTCGCGGACCGCCTGGTGATGGCGTTTGCCGTCATGGGCTTCGCCATGCCGACCTTCCTAGTCGGCTACGGGCTGATCTTCATCTTCTCGGTCAAGCTCGGCTGGCTGCCGGTGCAGGGCTATCGGCCGCTGGCGCAAGGGTTCTGGCCCTTCGTCGAGACGCTGATCCTGCCCTCGCTCGCGCTCGGCATCGCCTACATGGCGCTGATCGCGCGCATCACGCGCGCGTCGATGCTCGAGGTCCTGTCGGAGGACTATATCCGCACTGCCAACTCGAAGGGCCTGACCACCGGACGGGTGCTCATGCTGCATGCGCTGAAGAACGCCTCCGTGCCGATCGTCACCGTCATCGGCATCGGCATCGCGCTCCTGATCTCCGGGGTCGTCATCACCGAGACGGTGTTCAACATCCCCGGCCTCGGGCGGCTTACGGTCGACGCCGTGCTCAAGCGCGATTACCCGATCGTGCAGGGCCTCATCCTCGTCTTCGCCGGGGTGAAGGTGCTCGTGAACCTCGTCATCGACCTCTCCTACGCCGCCCTCGATCCACGCGTCCGGTACTAGCGTGACCGCCGCCATCGCCCTCGACGACGCACCTCCGCACAGGTCGCTTTCCGCCCGCGCCGGCGACGCGATCCGACGCAACCCCACGATCTTCATCGGCGCGATGCTGCTCGTGGCGCTTGCGGCGATCGCCGTGCTGGCGCCGCTGATCGCCGCCGACCCGTTCCGGCAGGCGCCGATCAACCGCATGCGGCCGCCGTCGGAGCGCTGGTGGTTCGGCACCGACCAGTTCGGGCGCGACATCTTCTCCCGCACGATCTACGGCGCGCGGGTGTCGCTAACGGTCGGCCTCTCGGTGGCGCTGCTCTCGAGCCTGGTCGGCCTCACGATCGGCCTCGCCTGCGGCTACTTCCGCACTCTCGACGCCGTGCTGATGCGGGTGATGGACGGCCTCATGGCGATCCCCTCGATCCTACTTGCCATCGCGCTGATCACGCTGACCCGCCCGGGGCTCGGCGTCGTCATCGTCGCGATCGTCATCCCCGAGGTGCCACGCGTGGCGCGCGTGGTGCGCAGCGTCGTCCTGACGATCCGCGGCCAGCCCTACATCGAGAGCGCGATCGCGGGCGGCACCCGCAGCGCGAAGCTCCTGCTGCGCCACATCCTGCCGAATACGCTCGCGCCGCTGATCGTGCAGGGCACCTACGTCTGCGCCTCGGCGATGCTGATCGAGGCGGGCCTCAGCTTCCTCGGCGCCGGCGTGCCGCCCGAGATCCCGAGCTGGGGCAACATCATCGCGCAGGGCCGCACCTTCTTCCAGATCGCGCCCTGGAGCATCCTGATCCCGGGGGTCTTCCTCGCGCTAACGGTGCTCGCCGTCAACATGCTCGGCGACGGCCTTCGCGACCGGCTCGACCCGCGGCTCGCGAGGCGGATGTGAGCCTCCTCGAGGTGCGCGATCTGAGGACCCAGTTCTTCACCCGCGACGGCGTCGTGCGCGCCGTCGACGGTGTGTCCTTCGACCTCGACGCCGGCGAGACCCTCGGCGTCGTCGGCGAGTCGGGCTGCGGCAAGTCGGTGACGGCGCTGTCGATCCTGCGGCTGATCCCGGGGGAGGCCGGGCGCATCGTCGGCGGTTCGGTGAAGTTCGACGGAACCGAGCTCACGACGCTTTCCGACGGCGAGATGCGCGCCATCCGCGGCCATAGGATCGCAATGATCTTCCAGGAGCCGATGACGAGCCTGAACCCGGTGCTGACCATCGGCACGCAGATCGCCGAGAACGTCGTCCGGCACTGGAGCGTCGGCTGGCGCGAGGCCCGCGACCGGGCGCACGAGATGCTCACGCTCGTGCGCCTGTCCGAGCCGCGCCGGCGTCTCGACGAATACCCGCACCAGCTCTCCGGCGGCATGCGCCAGCGGGTGATGATCGCGATGGCGCTGTCGTGCGATCCCCGCATCCTCATCGCCGACGAGCCGACGACGGCGCTCGACGTCACCATCCAGGCGCAGATCCTCGACCTCATGCTGGAGCTGAAGGAGAAGCTCGGCGCCGCCATCGTGATGATCACCCACGACCTCGGCGTGATCGCCGAGACCGCTGAGCGCGTCATCGTCATGTACGCCGGCCGCAAGGTCGAGGAGGCGAGCGTGGGGGATCTCTTCGCGCGCCCGACGCACCCCTACACGCGCGGCCTCATGCGGGCGGTTCCGCGCCTCGACCTCGACGCCGAAGAGGCGGGCCGGCGGGCGCGGCTCGACGAGATCCCCGGTATTGTGCCGGTGCTGACGAAGCCGATCCTCGGCTGTGCCTTCGCGACCCGCTGCGCCTTCGCGACCGGGCGTTGCGTCGCCGAGGCTCCGCCGCTCTTCGAGCAGGGTTCCGGCCACCTCGCGGCGTGCTGGTACACGGACCGTGTCCTCGCGAGCGCCGCATGAGCGAAGCGCTGAGCCTCGAGGTCCGCGACCTCGTCAAGCACTTCCCCGTCCGCGGCGGGTTCCTGAAGCGAGGGAAGACCGTGGTGCGAGCCGTCGATGGCGTCAGCTTCGCCGTGCGCCGGGGCGAGACCCTCGGCATCGTCGGCGAATCGGGCTGCGGCAAGTCCACCCTCGGCCGGGTAGCGATGAAGCTCCTCGAGCCGACGGCCGGCCGCGTCCTCATCGGCGGCGCCGACGTGACGCGCCTCGCCCCGGGCGCCATGTGGGAGCACCGCCGGCGGATCCAGCTCGTGTTCCAGGACCCCTATTCCTCCCTCAACCCGCGCCTGTCCGCCGGCACGATCGTCGGCGAGCCGCTGGAGAACTTCGGACTCGCGCGGGGGGCGGAGAAGGACGAGTGCGTCGCGCAGCTGTTCCGGCGCGTCGGCCTGCGCCCCGAGGCGATGCGCCGGTACCCGCACGAGTTCTCGGGCGGCCAGCGCCAACGCCTCGGCATCGCGAAGGCGCTGGCGGTGAAGCCCGACGTGATCGTCGCCGACGAGCCGGTCTCCGCGCTCGACGTCTCGGTGCAGGCGCAGGTGCTCAACCTCCTTATCGACCTGCAGGAGGAATACCGCCTCAGCTATCTCTTCATCAGCCACGATCTCGCGGTGATGCGGCACGTCAGCCACCGCATCGCGGTCATGTATCTCGGCCGCATCGTCGAGCTCGCCGACAAGCGCACGCTGTTCTCGCGCCCGCTGCATCCCTACACGGAGGCGCTCCTCGCGGCCGCGCCGATCCCGGATCCGACGAAGCGGAAAATCCGGCGGCGCATCGTGCAGGGCGAGGTGCCGAGCCCGATGAGGCCGCCGAGCGGCTGCCGCTTCCACCCGCGCTGCCCCTATGCGCTGCCGGCCTGCCGCACCGTCGATCCGCCGCTGATCGAGGTCGTGCCGGGGCACCTCGTTGCGTGCATCCGCCGGCCTCCCGGCGCGGCGCCCCTGCCGCTCACGCCGACGCACTGACGATTCCTGTCGCTATGGCATGATCGCGAAGAGTGGGAACCGGTTCAGCCGAATGCTCCAACTTCAATAACGCAGCCTATGCTTCCGTCTGAAAGTAGCGTGATCTAAAGCCTGCCCGCCGGTCGAGAGCCGGGTCGGTCTCCCGTCTCCTCAGCCCCTTTCCGCCCACGCTCGTCCGCTGCTTGAGCGAGCCGGCGGCGCTCGTAGTGCTTCGCGACGCGCAGGTGGCGGGAGATGGCATAGTTCATGGCGGTCAGGAAGCCGTAGGCGCCGCGCACGAAGTGGCGTCGCCCGACGTAGGCCTTCAGAAAATTCGCCGGCAGCTCGAAATAGAGGCGCCAGGTCGGGATCTCCACCCCGCGCAGCTCGAGGTCGCGCGCCTGCTGGTCGGAATAGCGGTTGAGCTTGTCGAGCTGGTCGCCGAGCGAGCGCACCGAGAAGTGGTGGATCACGCCCTTGAGGCGGCCGGTCTTCACCCCGGCCTTTAGGTCGACCCGGTCGTGCACGAGGGAGGCGGAATAGCGGCCCTTGTCCTTGCGGTAGAGCCGCACCGGCCGAAGCGTGAAGGCCCAGGGGTGCGGCGCCTCCTCGCCCGGGAAGATCTCGGCGATGCCGATGCGGTAGGCGGGAAGCGGCGGCTCGCCGGCGGCGAAGAGCGCGCGGATCTCGCCGCCAAGCGCCGGCGGCACGACCTCGTCGGCGTCGAGGTTGAGGAGCCAAGCGTGCCGGCACTGGTCTTCGGCAAAGCGTTTTTGGGGGCCGTAGCCCGGCCACGGGTTATGGATCACCCGGGCGCCCGCCGCCTCGGCCACCCCTTGCGTCCCGTCCGTCGAGCCTGAATCAACCACGACGAGGTCGTCAGTCAGGTCGCGCACGGCCGCGATGGTCTCGCCGATGCGGTCGGCCTCGTCCTGCGCGATGATGAAGACGGAGAGCGGCAGCGGTGCTGCAGACATGGCGGCTCGAGTCAGAGTCGAGCCGCGAGCCGCCGAGGATCAGACGATCATGAGAATGGTGCCCAGGGGCGGAATCGAACCACCGACACTGCGATTTTCAGTCGCATGCTCTACCAACTGAGCTACCTGGGCATCCAAGCTCCACGGGACCCGCGGCGCGTCGGAGCGGGGTGTATAGGGGCGCCGGTTGCGCCTGTCCAGCGCCTGCGTCGCGCCCGCGTGTCACGCTCGCCCGCTCTCCTCGGGGTCGTCGCCGGGCCGGTCCTCGTCCTCCGCCGCCGGCACCACGTAGGCGCCGGAGAGCCAGCGGTGCAGGTCGACGTCGGCGCAGCGCCTGGAGCAGAACGGGCGGGACGCCGGCTTCGTGGGTTTGCCGCAGATCGGGCATTTGCCCCCTGCAGCCCCACCCTCAGCCGGCGGCCCGTCGAGGAAGTAGTCGTTCACGCTCCCGATCTAGGGCGCGAAGCTCGGTCTTCAACACCTTGCCGTAGTTGTTCTTCGGCAGGGCCTCGAGGCGCACGTAGGCCTTCGGGCGTTTGAAGCGCGCGATCCGCGACAGGCACAGGGCGTCGAGCTCTTCGGGGCTGGCGTCGCCGACCACGTAGGCGACGACGACCTCGCCCCAGTCGGGGTCCGGGCGCCCGATCACCGAGACTTCGCGCACGGCCGGGTGCTCAAGAAGCACCTCCTCGACCTCGCGCGGGTAGATGTTCGAGCCGCCCGAGATGATGAGGTCCTTGGAGCGGTCCTTGAGGGTGAGATAGCCGTCGGCGTCGAAGATGCCGACATCGCCGGTGTGGAGCCAGCCGTTCTTGAGAGTCGCCGCCGTCGCCTCGGGGTTGTTCCAGTAGCCGGCCATCACGGGCAGTCCCCGGCAGATCACCTCGCCGGCCTCGCCTGTGGGCACCGGGCGATCGTCGGCGTCGACCACCGCCACCTCGACGCAGGCATAGGGGAGGCCGGCGGAGCCGAGGCGCTCGAGCCAGCGCGGGTGATCGCGGTCGGCGATGTCGTCCTTGGACAGGGTTGTGATCGTCATCGGGCTCTCGCCCTGGCCGTAGATCTGGGCGAGCACGGGTCCGAAGCGGTCGAGGGTCGCGCGGGCGTCCTCGACGTACATCGGCGCGCCGCCGGAGACGATGGTGCGGATCGCCGAGGGATCGCAGTCGGCCGGGCTCGCGACGAGGCGCTTGATCATGGTCGGCGCGCCGAACATCGACATGCGCCGCCAGTGGGCGAAGGTCCGGAAGATCTCCTGCGGGTCGAAGCCGCCGGACTCCGGCACGACGTTCACGCCCCGGCGCATCACGTGCGGGAAGATGTACATGCCGGAGCCGTGGCTCATGGGGGCGGCATGGAGCAGGCTATCCCCGGGCAGGACGGGATCGACCTCGGCCACGTAGGCGTGGGCCATGGCGGCGAGGTTGCCGTGGGTCAGCGTCCCGCCCTTCGGGCGCCCCGTCGTGCCGCTGGTGTAGAACAGCCAAGCGAGGTCGTGCGGCGCGCGCTCGACCGGCGCGCCGGCGGGATCGGTGGCGAGGAGCGCCGCATAGGCCGGGCCGCCGACGACGATAAGCCGCTCGAGGCTCGCCGGCGCGTGCGCGGCGATGTCGCCTTCGATGTCGGCGGAGCAGAAGCAGAGCTTTGCTCCGGACTGCTCCAGCACGTAGGCGACCTCGGCTCCGTGCAGCTTCACGTTCGCCGGCACGACGCCGAGGCCGGCCCACCAGGCGCCGTAGATGATCTCGACGTACTCCGGGCCGTTCCTGGCGATGATCGCGATGCGCTCGCCGGGCTCAAGGCGAAAGCCGCCGCGGAGCGCGTCCGCGAGCCGCGCGGCCCTGAGCGCCAGCTCGCCGTAGGTGTGGACAATGCGGCACCCGCACCCGATCGCGGGCCGGTCCGGATCGGCCTTCCCGGCCCGCTCCAGCCACAGCGCGAGGTTCATGGTCCAAGGTTCATGGCGTCGACTCAGGCCGCGTTGAGCCAGGAGAAGCGGACCGGGTAGCCCTCGCCGTCGAGGAGCGAGATCGTCTCGTAGAGCGGCATCCCGACCACGTTGGTGTAGGAGCCGACGAGCTTGACCGCGAAGGTCCCGGCGAGCCCCTGGATGGCGTAGCCGCCGGCCTTGCCGCGCCATTCGCCGGAGGCGAGGTAGCTTTCCATCTCCTCGCGCGACAGGCGCTTGAAGCGGAGCCGCGTCTCGACGATGCGCTCACGCACCCTGTCGTTCGGGGTCACGAGGCACACGGCGGACCAGACCCGGTGGGCGCGGCCGGACAAAAGCCGCAGGCACGCCGCCGCCTCGTCGACCACCTCGGCCTTCGGCAGGATGCGGCGCCCGACCGCCACCACGGTGTCGGCCGCGAGGATGAACGAATCGCGCAGGTCCTCGCGGTTGCGCGCGGCCTTGCGGGCGACCTCCGCTTTCGTCCGGGCGAGGCGCCGCACGAGCTCCTTCGGCGTCTCCGACTTCAGCGGCGTCTCGTCGACGTCGGCGGGGAGGAGCGCGTCGGGCTCGACGCCGGCCTGCTGCAAGAGCGCGAGACGGCGCGGGGAGCCGGAAGCCAGCACGAGCTTCGGACGCCATCCGGGGGTTGAGGTGCGGGACGCCACGGGATTTGGGATTCACCTGAGAGGAACGGGGCGCAGGGCTGACCCGCGACGGCAAGACTGGCGGGCGCGGAACCTACTCCATAGGTTTTGGCTTGTGAACATGCGATACCGTCCCGGTCCGCGCCTCTCCCCTCCGAAAAGGAATGCCATGAGCGCCCGCAGGCTGACCCGTTCACTCATCAACGCCGGCGCCGAGACCGGGCAGGCGGCGATGGACTGCGCCGCCACGATCGCGGCGCGCCTGCCGATCCTCATGTCCCCGACCGTGGAAGGGATGGCCGAGTGGAACCGGGCCTATACCGAGAAGGTCGCGGCCGCCTGGACCGGTCTCTTCGCCGCCTCCGCGGCCTGGCAGCAGGTCATGGTCCGCGCCGCCTTCGCTCCGCCTTCCGCGCTGGCGCTCGCGAACGACATGGTACGCGTGTCGCACAAGGCCGGGCACGCGGCCCGCAAGGCCGCGAAGGCGAACGCGAAGCGGCTCGGGCGCAGGTCACGGTGACGGCGGCGGCTCGGGCTGCGGCGCCGCCGGCGCGGACGGCGCTTGAGCGGCCTCCCGGTCGAGCTGGCGGTAGCGGGCGATGCCGAAGGGGATGCTGGCGAGATAGAGGATCGTGCCGACCGCGAGCGTCTCGAAGGGGAAGCTGACCAGGAGGCCGATGAAGGCGGCGGTGACGACGAAGATCGGCAGCACGAGGTCGCGGGGCACGCGCTTGCCCATGGTCTTGCCCGAGAAGGTCGGGACCGTCGACACCATCATGAAGGCGACGAACAGGACGTAGACCAGGACGACCGGCGCCATGCGCGGGCCCATGGGGACCCCGACGAAGTGCAGGTAGATCGGCAGGAGCGCCGTCACGGCGCCGGCCGGCGCCGCCATGCCGACAAAGAAGTTCTTCTTCCATTCGGGCCGGGTCGGGTCGTCGATCATGACGTTGAAGCGGGCGAGCCTGAGCGACGACGCGATCGCGAACACGAGCGCGACGACCCAGCCGAGGCCGCGCAGGTTGTGCAGGATGAAGCCGTAGAGGATAAGGCCCGGCGCGACGCCGAAGCAGACGAAGTCGGAGAGCGAATCGAGCTCCGCCCCGAACCGCGACGTGCCCTTGAGGAAGCGCGCGAGGCGCCCGTCGAGGCCGTCGAGGACGCCGGCGATGATGATGCAGATGATCGCGGTGTCGAGCCGTCCGTCGTAGGCGAGGCGGATGGCGGTCAGCCCGAGGCAGAGCGCCAGGACGGTGATCAGGTTCGGGGCGATGACCCGGAACGGCACCGGCTTGAACAGCCGCCGCCGCGGCTCGAGGGGATCGGGCGCGAAGGGCGGAAAGAGGTCCGTCATGGACTGACAATAGCGACGGGCGGCGGGGCGGGCTACCTCTCCGACGGGTCCGGACCGGGCGGGCGGGAGATGACGGTCCGCGGCAGAGATGTGCTAGCCTTTCCGGGAGGAGGGCTGCACATGGACGCTCTCACGCGGAGCCTCGAAAAATTTGCCGCGCTTCTGGAAGATGACAAGCGGCTCCTGGAGGTGACCAGGACGAGCCGCGACGCCGAGCCGCCTCGGGATCCGATCCAGGAAGGCGATGCCCCCGACGTGCATTCGGTCGTTCCGGGGATGCGGCCGGATGACGATCCCGCCGACTCCCGGGCGCGCGCGGCCGCGTGCCGCGGCATGGCCGAGACGGCGGAGTCCGCGGACGAGGCCCGCACATGGCTGCAGATCGCCGCGATGTGGGACGGCCTTGCCGACCGGGCTGGGGAAAAGCCGGCGGCGGATCCCGCGCCGCCTGCGGCCGCTCCCCCGGCGGCTGCAACCCGGGCAGTCGATCCGGAGGCCAGGGGGCGCGAGGACGGGGGCGAAGGGGAGCTCTCACCGCTGCGCGCGCCGCATCCCGAAGCAGCGCCGCGGCGCCGCGGGTTGCGCCGGGCCGCGGTCCTCGCCGTGCTCCTGCTTCCGCTCCTCGCCCTCGCGACGCTGTGGCCGCGGACGGACAAGCGCGCGGTCACGGTCGCGGAGCAGCCCGGGACGGGAGCCGCGGCGGCGCCACCGCAGGTTCCGGCAACTGCCGTCGCCGACGTGATGGAAGCGCCCGCAGGGGAGCGCGCCGCGCCGCCGGGCGAAGCCGCGCCGATCGCGGCACCGGCAGCGCCGGCCGAGAAGAGCGCCGCCGTGCAGTCCCCGCCGGATCGCGTCGCGGGCGTTCCAGGCGAGCCCGCGGGCCTGGGCGCGAATCCTGAACCGGCGGGCGGCGGGCCCGCACCACAGCCGGAGCCGCAGGGCATCGTGCCCAACGACGCGGGCCCGTCGCCCTCGAACGCGGCGCAGCCTGCTCCAGGCGACCCGCCTCCTTCGGAGGCGCGGCCCGGCACGGCGGCGCTCGGCGAGACGCTCGTCGGCACATGGTGGCCCAACGCCTGTCCGAAGCCGGCCGAGCGCAGGAACGCAGTGCCGATGGTCCTGGGCGAGGACCGCGCCCGGGCCGGCGCCGCGTCGTGCACGTTCCTGAAGAAGACGCCGGCCGGAAGCGCCTGGACCATTGTCGCGAGGTGCTCGGACGGGAGCTCGTCCTGGACCGCGCACATCAGGCTGGTGCTCGCCGGCAAGCGCCTGAACTGGTCGAGCGAGCGCGGCACGCAGGCCTACGTGCGCTGCTAGGGACGGGCGTGGGATAAGGAAGGCTGACGCGATCGATCCCGGTTCGGAAACCGAAGCGTGGGACGTCTGGCGGAGACGGAGGGATTCGAACCCTCGATACGGGTTTAAGCCCGTATAACGGTTTAGCAAACCGCCGCCTTCAGCCTCTCGGCCACGTCTCCGGTTCGGCGGAATGGGCTCTATGCCCGAGGGGCCCCGGCTTGACAAGCGCCGGCGGCGGGACCGGCATTCCGGCTCGGCACAGATGCGGCGATTTAAACGGAATTTCAGGCTAAGCTTGTAATCTCTTCGCATCCTTGCAGGTTTTGCGTGCCGCATACACAACTTCGTCACAATCCGCTATGATGAACCGGTTGGGACAGGCAATTCCGCCCTGGGGGCATTCGGCGTGAGCCATTCGATAAATCCAGATCCGCGCGCGCGAGCCAGGTCGGAGCTCAATACCGTCCTGGCGAGCTGCCGCCACGCCTTCGTCGGCATCGGGCTGATGAGCGGCATGATCAACCTGCTCTACCTCACGGGCTCGTTCTTCATGCTCGAGATCTACGACCGCGTGCTGCCGAGCCGCAGCGTGCCGACCCTCGTCGGCCTCGCCGTGATCGCCTTCGTCCTCTACGCCTTCCAGGGCGTCCTCGACCTCCTGCGCGGGCGCGTGCTCGTCCGCATCGGCGCCTCCCTCGACGAGGCGCTGAACCGGCGCGTGTTCGACCTCCTCGTGCGCCTGCCGCTGAAGACCAGGACGGTCGGCGACGGCCTGCAGCCGGTGCGCGACCTCGACCAGGTGCGCGCCTTCCTGTCGAGCCTCGGGCCGGCCGCCCTGTTCGACCTGCCCTGGATGCCGCTCTACCTCGGCATCTGCTTCCTGTTCCACTTCTGGATCGGGGTCACGGCGCTCGTCGGCGCGATCGTGCTCGTCGCGATCACGCTGCTCACCGAGATGCGTACCCGCGAGCCGACCAGGGCGGCGTCCATGACAGGGCAGACCCGCAACGCCCTCGCGGAGGCGAGCCGTCGCAACGCCGAGGTCCTGCAGGCCATGGGCATGGGCGGGCGCGTCGCCGAGCGCTGGCGCGAGGCGAACGCCAAGTACATGGCCTCGCAGCAGCGCGCCTCGGACGTGGCCGGCGGCATGGGGGCCATCTCGAAGGTGCTCCGGATGGCGCTGCAGTCTGCCGTGCTCGGCGTCGGCGCCTATCTCGTGATCGAGCAGCAGGCGACCGCCGGCATCATCATCGCGAGCTCGATCCTGACCTCGCGGGCGCTCGCCCCGGTCGAGCTCGCGATCGCCAACTGGCGCGGCTTCGTCGCCGCGCGCCAGAGCTGGCGGCGCCTCACCGAGCTGTTCGCGGCGCTGCCGGTCCGCGGGGAGCCGATGGCCCTGCCGCGGCCGAGCGCGGCCTTCGCGGTCGAGGGCGTGAGCGCGACGCCCCCCGGCGGCCAGCGCTTCGTCGTGCAGGACGTGACCTTCGCGCTCAAGGCCGGCAACGGGCTCGGCATCATCGGGCCCTCCGCTTCCGGCAAGTCGTCGCTCGCGCGCCTCCTCGTCGGGGTCTGGACCCCGATCCGCGGCAAGGTGCGCCTCGACGGGGCGGCGATCGAGCAGTGGGATCCGGAGGCGCTCGGCCGTCACGTCGGCTACCTGCCCCAGGACGTGGAGCTGTTCGCCGGCACCGTCGCCGACAACATCGCCCGCTTCGAGCCCGAGCCCGACGCGGAGGCGGTCCTCGAGGCCGCCAAGGCCGCGAACGTGCACGACCTCATCCTGCGCCTGCCCGACGGCTACGATACCCAGATTGGGGAGGGCGGCACGGCGCTTTCGGCCGGGCAGCGGCAGCGCATCGCGCTCGCCCGCGCGCTCTACCGCGACCCGTTCCTGATCGTGCTCGACGAGCCGAACTCGAACCTCGACGCCGAGGGCGAGCAGGCCCTGACGCAAGCGATCCTCGGCGCCCGCGCCCGGGGCCGCATCGTCGTGGTGATCGCGCATCGCCCAAGCGCGCTCGCCGGCGTCGACCTCATCCTGATGCTGGCCGACGGCAAGGCGCAGGCCTTCGGCCCGAAGGACGAGGTGCTGAGCAAGGTGCTGCGCCGTCCCGCCGGCTCGGCGGGGGCCGAAGCGGGGGCCGGGACCGGAGCGCATCCCGGGACGGCCGTCCTCAAGGTGGTCGAGGCCCAGGCCGCATCGGGAGCGAAATCGTGAGCGAGACGAAGAAATCCGCGCAGGCGTCGATCCGCCGCCACCTGCTCGCCGGGCTCGCGATCGTGGCGCTGCTCGCCGGCGGCGTCGGCGGGCTCGCGGCGACGACCGAGCTGTCCGGGGCCGTGATCGCGCCGGGCAGCCTCGTGGTCGATTCGAACGTCAAGAAGGTCCAGCACCCGACCGGCGGGGTCGTGGGCGAGCTCCGGGTCCGCGACGGCGACAAGGTCAAGGCGGGCGACATCGTGGTGCGCCTCGACGAGACCATCACGCAGGCGAACCTCGCCATCGTGGTGAAGAGCCTCAACGAGCTCCAGTCTCGCCTCGCCCGGCTCGAGGCCGAGCGCGACAACGTCGACGAGATCGTCTTCCCGCCGGAGCTTCTCGCCCGGGCAAGCGACCCCGAGCTCAAGCGCTCCATGGTGGGCGAGGGCAACCTGTTCGAGTTCCGCAAGAGCGCGCGCGCCGGCCAGAAGGCGCAGCTCAGGGAGCGCATCGCCCAGCTCAAGGAGGAGATCCAAGGGCTGACCGGCCAGGTCGCGGCGAAGAAGCGCGAGATCGAGCTGATCGCCCAGGAGCTCGAGGGCGTGCGGGATCTCTGGCGCAAGAACCTCGTCCAGATCCAGCGCGTGACCGCGCTCGAGCGCGACGCCGCCCGCATCGAGGGCGAGCGCGGCCAGCTCATCGCCACGACCGCCCAGGCCAAGGGCAAGATCTCCGAGACCGAGCTGCAGATCCTCCAGATCGACCAGGACCTGCGCAGCGAGGTCGCGAAGGAGCTGCGCGAGGTCCAGGCCAAGATCGCCGAGCTCGTCGAGCGCAAGGTTGCGGCCGAGGACCAGCTGAAGCGCATCGACATCCGCGCGCCGCAGGACGGGATGGTGCACCAGTCGGCCGTGCATACGGTCGGCGGCGTCATCACGGCGGGCGAGGCCATCATGCTTATCGTGCCCGAGGCCGACGTGCTGACCGTCGAGGCGAAGCTCGCGCCGCAGGACATCGACCAGGTCCGGGCCGGGCAGAGCGCGGCGCTGCGCTTCTCGGCCTTCAACCAGCGCACGACGCCGGAGCTCGAGGGCGTCGTCTCCCGCGTCTCGGCCGACCTCACCACCGACCAGCGCACCGGCGCCGCCTACTACGTCGTGCGGATCACCATCTCCGAGAAGGAGCTCGCCCGCCTCGAGGGCCTGCGCCTCGTGCCCGGCATGCCGGTCGAGACCTTCATCAGGACCGGCGAGCGCACCGTCCTGTCCTACGTGACGAAGCCCTTCACCGACCAGATCAACCGGGCATTCAGAGGACGCTAATCCTTCGGCGAGACACCTCGGGCGTCCCGCCGAATGGCCGACCTCCTCTTCGTCCACACCAACTTCCCGGCGCAGTTCGGCTTCGTCGCGCAGGCGATGGCGGCGCGGGGGCATGCCTGCCGGGCGATCTCATCAGAGACCGGGCGCGAGGTCGCGGGCGTGCCGCTGACGCGGTGGGGCACGAAGCGCGGCTCGACGCCGGGGATCTTCGCCCCGGCGACCCGTGCCGAGGCCGACCTCATCCGGGGAGCGGCCTCGGCCCGCGCCGCGCTCGCCCTGAAGGAGGGCGGCTTTACGCCGGACGTGATCGTCGGCCACCCGGGCTGGGGCGAGACCGTCTTCCTGCGCGAGGTTTTTCCGAAAGCCCGGCAAGTCGCCTACGCGGAGTTCTACTACCGGGCCGAGGGCGCGGACGTCGGCTTCGACCCCGAGTTCGGCACGCCGACGCTGGAGGAGCGGTTCCGTATCCACGCCAAGAACGCCACTATGGCGACGGCCTATGCCGAGGCCGACCGGATCGTCTCGCCGACCCGGTTTCAGGCGAGCCTCCTGCCGGCGGCATTCCGGGATCGGGCCGCGATCATCCACGAGGGCGTCGACCTAGAGCGCGTGCGGCCGGACCCGGGCGCCTGCCTCGATCTCGGCGGGCGCGTGCTCGACCGCTCGGTGCCGGTCGTCACCTTCATCAACCGCCGCTTCGAGCCGCTGCGCGGCTATCACGTGTTCATGCGCGCCCTGCCGCGCCTGCTCGAGGCGGTGCCTGACGCCGAGGTCGTCCTGATCGGCTCCGACGCCGGGGCCGGATACGGCCTGGCGGCGCCCCAGGGCAGTACCTGGCGCCAGCGTTTCCTGGACGAGGTGAAGGACCGGATCGACCTCTCCCGGGTCCACTTCGCCGGCCATCTGCCGCACGACCGGATGCTCGCCGCGCTCTCGGTCTCGCGGGCACACGTCTACTTCACCTATCCCTTCGTCCTCTCGTGGTCGCTGCTCGAGGCGATGGCGAGCGAGTGCCTGATCGTCGCTTCCGACACGGCCCCGGTCCGCGACGCGATCCGGCCTGGCCAGAACGGGCTCCTGCTCGACTTTTTCGACCACGGCGCCCTCGCCCAAACGCTGATCGAAGCCTGCCGCGACCCCGATTCGTTCGCGCCCCTGCGCAAGGCCGCGCGGGAGACGGTCGTCGCCGACTTCAACCGTACCCGCTGCCGCGAGGCCTGGATCGCCCTCATCGAGGAACTGTGCCCGCCCGTGTGAAGGGCCGGATGTGGCCGCGATGCCACGGTCGCGCCGCTTCGCGCGCCGGCCGCCCGGACGTGCCCCGAAGCGGCCCCATTTCGCCGCGACCACGCGGGCAAGGCTACAAAGGGATTAAGCCGAATGATCCTCCAAAGAATCGCCTCCGGCGCGCTCGCCGCCGCGCTCCTGTGCGGGCCGGCCCTCGCGGCCGAGGCGAAGAAGCCGGCCGGTCAGGACATCAAGACGACCGGGACGGCGGAGGCGGTCAAGGCGGCCTCGACCGGGGAGGTCGCGAAGGACATCCGCAAGAAGCCTCGGAAGGCGCTACGTGAGGCGCGGGCTCCGCAGACCAAGGTGGAGGAGGCCGGCTCGGAGGCCGGAACCGAGCCGGCCAGGCAGGTCCGCAAGGCGGACGCCCGCAGGAAAGGCCGTAAGACCGAGGCCGGGGAGGCCGGAGGGGGCGGCGCGCTCGACGGACTGATCGCCAAGCACGCCAAGGCGAACGGCATCCCGGAGGACCTCGTGCACCGGGTCATTAAGCGCGAGAGCCGCTACAACCCCCGCGCGGTCGGGCGCGGCGGGACGTTCGGGCTGATGCAGATCAAGCACGGCACCGCCCGCGCGCTCGGCTATGCCGGGACGCCCGACGGGCTCCTGTCCGCCGACACCAATCTGACCTACGGCGTGCGCTACCTCGCCGGCGCCTACAAGGTGGCGAACGGCGACCCCGCCCGCGCCGTCGCCTTCTTCGCCCGCGGCTACTACTACGACGCCAAGCGCAAGGGGGTGCTCGCGGCGCTCCCCGGCCGGAAGGTCATGCCGGAGCCGGCCGAGGCCGAGGCGACGACGGTCGCGGACGTGCGCGAGACCGCCTCGACCGTCTCCCTCTTCGAGCCGATGCCGGCGCCCTATTTCGCGGACCCGAAGTAGGGCCTCAACCCTTCTCGAACGCCAGCAGCACGCCGTTCGCGGCGGCGGGCGGCACGCAGACCGACTTGCCGCTCCGCACGGCCGTCGGGCCGAGCGCCCGCGCCGCGGCATCGAGGTCGTCCGTGGCGAGGACGAGGCTCGCGGGGCCGGGCGGCAGCCCTTCGAGCGGCACGCCGGGGTAGCGGCGGGCAAGCGCCTCGCGGGTCAGGAACACGAAGGCGGCCCGGCCGCCGCCGGGGGCGACGCGAAGGGCGCCGTCAGGGTCCCTCCGGACCGGCTCGTCGAGGAGGCGCGCCATGTGCGCCGCATCCTTTTGCGGGTCCGCGGAGACGATCTCCACGCGCTCGATCCTTTGGGCGCCGTTCACGTGCCGCTGCAGCGCGGGAATCCAGACCGCGTCGCGGGTCAGGTGCTGGCAGGCGAAGATACGCAGGCCGGCGGGCGCCTCGTCGAGCGGCCACTGGAAGACCCGGAACCTCGCCTCTGTCGCGGTGCCGTCCGGGAGCGTCACGGGCCGGCCGAAGTCGAGGGGGCCGTTGCCGGCAAGGCCGCGGGCGCGAATCTCCTCGACGCCCGCGGCCGCGTCGTCGGTCGCGAGCGCCGCGCGCTCGATGCCCTCGCCCCGGCGCTCGAGGAGCGCCCGGCTCGGCTCGTTGTAGGGTTTCTCGGCCACGACCCCGATCAGCTCGAGGTAGTCGGGCCCGAGCATGATGGTGTGGTTCGCCGTGCCCATGTGGGCGCTGTGGGTGCCGCGCGGCGCGAGGGTGAAGCCGAGGCGCCGCCAGGTCTCGGCCGCCCGGTCGAGGTCGCGGACCAGGATCACGACGTGGTCGAGGCCGACGATGTGGGTGAGCGGCATTCCATGCTCCCTTCGGGCATTCTCCGGTCCCTTGTATCCGAGCGCGAACGCGCATGCGAAATCCCCGAATCCGGAGGCTCTGGGCCGGGACGGCTCGCGCGACGTGCGCCGTTGATCCGCATGCCCTCTTGCGCGCAAGCGACCGTCAAGCTCTTGTGGCGCGACGCCGGCCCGCGGATCAAGGGTGGATGCCGGACGCCACAACGGGGAGGAACCGATGAGGCTCGTGATGTGCGCCGCCGCGGCGCTGCTCTTCGCCGGCCCGGGCGCCGCGCAGGAGAAGGTGAAGCTCGTCAACGTCTCGGAGCTGTCCGGCGCCGGCGCCACCGCCGGCACCAACTGGAAGAACGGCATCGATCTCGCCGTCCAGCACGTCAACGCCAGGGGCGGCATCCTCGGGCGCCAGGTCGAGATCGTGCACTACGACACGGCGACGGATTCCGGAAAAAGCCGCGCCGCGGTCCAGCGCGCCATCGACGAGGGCGCCTACGCCATCCTCGGGCCGGTGTTCTCCGGCCCGATCGGCGCCTCGATGCAGATCGCCCAGCGGGCCGAGGTGGCGCAGATCGTGGGCGGCGAGGCAGCCGGCCTCACGAAGCAGGGCAACCCCTATATCTTCCGCACCTCGCTGTCGCAGGCCGCCGCGATGCCCAAGATCGCGGCCTACCTCAAGGACGAGCTCAAGGCGGGCTCGGTCGCGGTCGTGTGGGTCAACAACGATTTCGGCAAGGGTGGCCGCGACACCATCCTGCCCGAGCTCGCGAAGCGCGGCATCAAGGTCGCGGCCGACGTCGCGACCGAGCAGGGCCAGGCCGACTTCGCGGCCGACGCCGTGCGGGTGAAGAACGCCGCCGCCGACGCGATCTTCGTCTACCTCAACGAGGACGAGAGCGCCCGCTTCCTGCGCGCCGTGCGCCAGCAGGGGGTCGACAAGCCGCTCGTCGGCGAGACCACGCTGCTCGGCGCCAAGGTGATCGAGCTCGCCGGCGACGCCGCGAACGGCGTCAAGGGCCACGTCGGCTTGTCGGTCGACGCGCCGGTGCCGGCGTTCCAGAAGTTCGGGCAGGAGTTCGAAGCGAGGTTCGGAGCGAAGTCCGACCACAACGGCCTCAAGGGCTACATGGCCGTCCACATGGTCAAGGCCGCGACCGAGAAGATGGGCAAGCTCGACCGCAAGGGGCTCGCCGCGGCGCTGCACGGCCTGACCATCAAGCCGGCGGACGAGCCCGGCATCCTGATCGAGACCACGTGGGACCAGAACGGCGACATCGACCGCGAGAGCTTCCTCGCCGAGGTCGTCGCCGGCAAGCAGGTCATCCGGCAGACCTTGCCGAAGCTGAACCCGTGAGCCGCCGCTGTCATTCCGGGGCGGCCCTTCGCGTCGCCCCGGAATGACGACCTGACATGGCCGAACTTCTCCAGCTCGTCCTCTCGGGGCTCGCGACCGGCGCGGTCTACGCGCTCGTCGCGGCGGGTTTCGTGCTGGTCTGGCAGACCTCGCAGACCATCAACTTCGCGCAAGGCGAGTTCGTGATGCTGCCCGCGATCCTCGTCCTGATGGGGACGAAGGTGCTTGGGCTGCCGCTCGGCGCCTCGTTCGGGCTCGCGACCCTCGCCTTCATCCTCATGTTCGGGATCGGCTTCAAGCTCGTCGTGGTCGATCCGATGATCCGGCACGGCGTCCTGCCGCTCGCGATCGCCACGATGGCGCTCTCGATCCTGATGCGCGAGGGCGCGAAGGACGCGTTCTCGGCCGAGGCGCACCCGTTCCCGTCGCTCGTGCCGCAGGGGACGGTCTCGATCGGCGGGGCGGTGCTGTCGCTCCAGGACCTCGCGGTCCTCGGCGTCGCGCTGGCGATGGTGGCGGCGCTCCAGCTCTTCGTCGCCGGCACGCGCACCGGCCGCGCCATGCAGGCCGCGGCGCAGAACCCGACAGTCGCCCGCATCCTCGGCGTGCCGGTCGAGCGCATGATCCTCCTGACCTTCGCGATTAACGCGGGCCTCGCCGCGGTCGCGTCCTACCTTGTCTCGCCGGTCTACCTCGCGAAGTTCTCGAATGGCGAGGTGATCGGGACCGCCGCCTTCATCGCGGCGATCGTCGGCGGCTTCAACCAGGTGCGCGGCGCGATCGCCGGCGGGTTCCTGGTCGGCCTCGCCGACAATCTCGCGGCGGGCTGGCTCGCAGCCCACGGCTTCTCGACCGCCTACCGCAGCGCCGTACCCCTCGTCCTGCTCGTGCTCGTCGTGCTCGTGCGCCCGCAGGGGCTCTTCGGGCGCAAAGAGGAGCGCACCGCGTGAGCAGGCGGGTCGACCGCGCGCTCGCCGCTCTCGTTCTCGGCGCCGCGGCGCTGTGGTTCCTGCCCGCCGGATGGGGCAGCTACGGCACCTACGTCCTGACCCTGTGGCTCGTGACCGCAGTTGCCGCCATGGGGCTCAACCTGACCCTCGGCTACGCCGGCCAGGTCTCGCTCGCGCAGGCCGCCTTCCTCGGCATCGGCGCCTACGCGACCGCGATCCTGACCAGGGTCGGCGTGCCCTGGTGGGCCGCCTTCCTGGCCGCGGGCGCCGGGTGCTTCGCGGTCGGCGTCCTGCTCGGCTTTCCGGCGCTGCGGGTCCGGCACCACTACCTCGCCTTCGTGACGCTCGCCTTCGCGACCATCGTCTGGCTCGCGATCCGCAACGAGCAGTGGCTGACCGGCGGCGCCTTCGGGCTTGCGAACGTCCCCCGCCCGACCGTCCTCGGCGTGCGCCTCGACCAGGCGCTGTCGTTCCACCGCTTCGTCGTGGTGGTCGCGCTGGGGCTCGCGCTCGCCATGTGGTGGCTCGTCCGCAGCCCCTGGGGAAGGGCCTTCCAGGCTCTGCGCGAGAACCCGCTCAGGGCCGCGAGCCTCGGCGTCGACATCCGCGCCTATACGCTCCTCGCCTTCGCAATCGGCTCCGCCTACGGCGGCTTCGCGGGCGCGCTCTACGCGCCGCTGGTCGAGTTCGTCGATCCGGCGCCGTTCGCCCTCTCGGCCTCCCTGATGCTCCTCCTGATGGTGATCGCGGGCGGGTCCGGATACATCCTCGGGCCGTTCCTCGGCACGCTTCTCGGGGTCGCCCTGCCGGAGTGGCTGCGCTTCGCGGGCAGCGCCTACCTAATCGTCTTCGCGGCGGTCGTGATCCTCCTCCTCGTCGTCAGCCCGCAGGGGCTGCCGGGCCTCGCCGAGCGGATCGGACGGGCGCTCGCGCGCCGTCGCGGCCGGCCGCGACGCGCATGAGCCCGGTCCTGTCGGTCGAGGGCCTGACCCGCCGCTTCGGCGGCATCCTCGCCGTCGACGGCGTGAGCTTCACGGTGCGCGCTGGGGAAATCCTCGGCATCATCGGCCCGAACGGGTCGGGCAAGTCGACGCTCTTCAACTGCATCCTCGGGCAGATCGCGCCGACCTCCGGAGCCGTGCGGCTCGACGGCCGGGACGTCACCGGGCTCAAGCCCAGCGCCCTCAGCCGGCGCGGCGTCGGCCGGACCTTCCAGCTGCTTCAGGTCTTTCCGCGGCTCAGCGTGCGCGAGAACCTGATCCTCGCCGGCCAGGAGCACGTCGGGACCATGCTGAGGCGGCTCGTCGGGCGCGCCGACGCGGGGCTCGGGCCGGCAGCGGACCGGATGCTCGCCTTCTTCCGGCTCGAGCGCCTGGCCGAGGCGCCGGCGGGCTCGCTCTCCTTCGGCCAGCAGAAGCTCCTTGACGCCGCGATGGCCTTCATGGCGGGCCCGCGCCTCGTCCTCCTCGACGAGCCGGCGGGCGGCGTGAACCCGGGCATGCTGGGCGACCTCGCCGAGCGCCTCGCGGCCCTGAACCGGGAACAGGACGCCACCTTCGTGGTCATCGAGCACAACATGGATTTCGTGATGGGCCTCTGCCACCGCGTGATCGTGCTGGCGGAGGGCCGCGTCCTTGGCGAGGGGAGCCCCGCGGAGGTCCGCTCCGACCCGCGCGTGATCGAGGCCTATCTTGGTCATTGACCCGATCCTCGAGGTCGACGGCGTGGTCGCGGGCTACGGCGCCCTCACCGTGCTCGACGGCACGCGCTTTTCCGTCCAGCGCGGGACCATCACGACCATCGTCGGCCCGAACGGCGCCGGCAAGTCGACGGTCTTCAAGGTCGCGTTCGGGCTCCTCCCGGCCCGTGCCGGCAGCGTCGCGCTCGATGGCCGGGAGATCACGAACCGTCCGCCGCGGGCCCTCCTCGCGCTCGGGCTCGCCTACGTGCCGCAGGGGCGCAACCTCTTCCCCGAGCTGTCGGTGCGGCACAACCTCGAGCTCGGCGGCATCACGATCAAGGACCGCGCCGAACTCGCCCGGCGCATCGACGCCGTGACGGAGCGCTTCCCCATGCTGCGCGACAAGGCCGGCGCGCAGGCCTCGACGCTCTCCGGAGGGCAGCAGAAGATCCTCGAGATCGCCCGCGCGCTCCTCCTTGAGCCCCGGCTGATGCTCGTCGACGAGCCTTCGATCGGGCTCTCGCCGATCCTCGTCGGGGAGGTGTTCGGCATCCTGCAGGAGCTGCGTCGCCGCGGCGTCACGGTCCTGATGGTGGAGCAGAACGCAAGGAGCGCGCTCGCGATCTCCGACGACGCGGTCGTCCTCGAGCAGGGCCGGACCTCCATGACCGGACCGGCCGACGAGATCCTGTCCGACCCGCGGGTCGGCCGCCTCTTCCTCGGCGGGGGCACGGCGGCGGCGTCCGCGGGGCGTTGACCCGGTTGCACCGGCGGCCGACATTCGGCAAAGCAGCCGACGCCGGACAGGCTCCGCGGGCGTTCAGGGACCGCCGCGGGCCGAGGAGGCCGACATGACCACATACCCGACCGAGAGCCTTGCGGCCCACCCACCCTACCTCTACCCGGGCTACCGCTCGACCGTGAAGCGCTCGCCCTCGCGGCCCCTCGTGCTCATCCCCCACACCCTCTCGGAGCTGACCGGCCCGGTCTACGGCCACGAGAGCGTGCGCGAGCACGACCAGGACCTTACCCGACAGCACGACGGCGAGCCCTTGGGCGAGCGCATCATCGTCTCGGGCCGCGTCATGGACGAGGACGGGCGACCGGTGCCCGACACTCTCGTCGAGATCTGGCAGGCGAACGCGGCCGGGCGCTACATCCACGAGGTCGACCAGCACCCGGCGCCGCTCGACCCGAATTTCTCCGGGGCGGGGCGGGTCGCGACCGATGCGGAAGGGCGCTACCGCTTCACTACCGTCAAGCCCGGCGCCTACCCGTGGAAGAACCACCCCAACGCCTGGCGACCGGCGCACATCCACTTCTCGCTCTTCGGGCCGACGTTCCTGACCCGGCTCGTCACGCAGATGTACTTCCCCGGCGACCCGCTCCTCGCCTACGACCCGATGTGGAACTGCATCCCGGACGAGCGCGCCAGGCACCGCATGATGTGCGCCTTCGACATCGAGACGACCGAGCCCGAATGGGCGCTCGGCTACCGCTTCGACATCGTGCTGCGCGGGCGCAATGCCACCCCGATGGAAGACCCGCACCATGATTGACGGCCCCGGCGGAAAGCCGGCACGCCCCGAGGGCATCACCCCTTCGCAGACGGCCGGGCCCTATTTCGCCTATGCGCTCACCCCCACCGGCCGCTACGCCATCGCCGACCTCGCCACGAACGACCTTGTCACCGACGACGCGGCGGGCGAGCGCATCCTGATCGAGGGGCGCGTGCGCGACGGCGACGGCGAGCTCGTCACCGACGCCATGCTGGAGCTATGGCAGGCGGACGGGGAGGGGCGCTATCCGGGCGCCGACCCCGCCCTCTCCAACGCCCGCTTCAAGGGCTTCGGCCGCTGCGAATGCGATGCCGAGGGCCGCTACACCTTCCACACCGTGAAGCCCGGCCCCGTGCCCGGCCCGGACGGCACGATGCAGGCGCCGCACATCGACGTCGGCGTCTTCGCCCGCGGCATCCTGCGCCGCCTCTTCACCCGCATCTACTTCGAGGACGAGGCGGGCAACGCCTCGGATCCCATCCTCACCCTCGTGCCGGCCGAGCGGCGCGGAACGCTCGTCGCGAAGCGCACGGGGGAGGGCGCCTACAGCTTCGACATTCGCCTCCAGGGCGAGAACGAAACCGTGTTCTTCGAGGCGTGATGTCCTCCGTGCCACCCTCCCAAGTCCTCATCCTGAGGTGCGAGCCGCAGGCGAGCCTCGAAGGACGCACTCTGCCGATGCAGCGCCCAACCGCCGGTGCGTGCTTCGAGGCTCCCCCGGGTCTAGCCCGGGGTCGCACCTCAGCATGAGGGGAGTTGTGATGGCCCTTCACTCGGCGGGGGCCTAGCCCATGCGCACGCAGGTCGGAATCGTCGGAGCGGGACCCGCCGGGCTGATGCTGGCGCATCTCCTCGACCGCGAGGGCATCGAGTCGGTGATCCTCGAGGCCCGCACGCGGCAGTACGTCGAGGAGCGCATCCGGGCGGGGGTGATCGAGCACTGGGCCAGAAACCTCCTCATCGACACCGGCGTCGGCGGGCGCATGCAGCGCGAGGGCCTCGTCCACCACGGCATCGAGCTGCGCTTTAAAGGGGCCGGCCATCGCATCGACTTCGCCGACCTTGCGGACGGGCGCGGCGTCACGGTCTACGGCCAGCACGAGGTGGTGAAGGACCTCATCGCGGCGCGCCTTTCCGCCGACGGCCCGATCCTGTTCGAGGCCAAGGCCGAGAGTCTTGCCGGCCTCGACACCGACGCGCCCTCGATCCGCTACCGCCATGAGGGCGAGATGCGGGAGCTTGCGTGCGCCGTCGTCGCCGGCTGCGACGGCTTCCACGGCATCTGCCGGCCGGCGATCCCGGAGGGCACTTTAAGCTTCTTCGAGCGGGTCTATCCCTTCGGCTGGCTCGGGATTCTCGCCAAGGCGCCGCCGGCCTCCGAGGAGCTGATCTATTCGAGCCACGACCGCGGCTTTGCGCTCCTCAGCATGCGCTCGCCGGAGCTGAGCCGCCTCTACCTCCAGTGCCATCCGGACGAGGACCTGTCCGAATGGCCGGACGAGCGGGTGTGGGGCGAGCTGCACCGGCGGCTCGAGACCACCGGCCCGGACTGGCACCTCACCGAAGGCCCCGTGCTGCAGAAGGGCGTCACCGCCATGCGCAGCTTCGTGGTCGAGCCGATGCAATATGGCCGCCTGTTTCTCACCGGCGACGCCGCCCACATCGTTCCGCCGACCGGCGCCAAGGGCATGAACCTCGCGCTTGCCGACGTGCTGGTGCTGTCGCGGGCGCTTGCCGTCTTTTTCAAACAGGGCCGGACGGACCTCCTGGAGAAATACTCCGAGACGTGCCTTCGGCGCGTCTGGAAGGCGCAGCGCTTCTCCTGGTGGATGACCTCGATGCTGCACCGCTTCGACGATCACACGCCCTTCGACCGCCGCCGCCAGCTCGCCGAGCTCGACTACGTGACGACGTCCCGCGCCGCCGCCACGAGCCTCGCCGAGAACTACGTCGGCCTGCCGATGGAATAGGGGCGTGACCTTCTCGGCCCTCGACTCAGGCCTCACCGGCCCGCTGTTCGCGACGGAGGCCATGCGCGCCGTCTTCTCGGACCGGGCGCGCCTCGCCGCGATGCTCCGCGCAGAGGCGGCGCTGGCGCGCGCCGAAGCGCGGCTCGGGCTCGCTCCGGAGGCGCTCGCCGCGGCGATCGAGGCGATCTTGCCCGAGTCGCTCGACCTGGAGAAGATCGGGCGGGAGGCCGCCGTCGCGGGCGTGCCGACGATCCCTTTCGTCAAGGCCGTGCAAGCGCGGCTGCCGAAGGACCTGGAGAGCGCCTTCCACAAGGGCGCGACGACCCAGGACATCCTCGACACCGCCCTCGCGCTGCAGATGCGCGACGCCTTCGGCCTGATCGCTACGGACCTGCGGGCGATTCTTGCGGGGCTCGCGGACCTCGCCCGCCTCCACCGCGAGACGCCGTGCGTCGGGCGCACCTACGGTCAGCATGCGGCGCCGGTCACCTTCGGGTTCAAGGCCGCGGTGTGGCTCTCAGGGATCGCCGAGGTCGCCGAGGGACTGCCGCGGGTGCGCTCCCGCGCCTGCGCCGCCTCTCTCGGCGGGCCGGTCGGCACCCTCGCGGCTCTCGGCGAGAAAGGGCCGGAGGCGGCGCGGGCCTTCGCCGAGGAGTTGGGCCTCAGCGTCACCCCCATCGCCTGGCACGCGCGGCGGGCCCGCATCGCCGAGGCCGGGGCGTGGCTTGCGATCCTGATCGGCGCGCTTTCCAAGATGGCGGCGGACATCGCCCACCTCGCCTCGACGGAGGTCGGCGAGGTCGCGGAGCCACATGTGCCGGGGCGCGGCGGCTCCTCGGCCATGCCGCACAAGCGCAACCCCGTCTCCGCGACCGTGATCCTTGCGGCCCACGGCGCCGCGAAGGGCCATGTGGTCACGCTCCTCGACGCCATGACGGCGGCGCACGAGCGGCCGGCGGGCCTGTGGCACGCCGAATGGCACGCCGTGCCCCAGCTCTTCGGCCTCGCCTCTGGGGCGCTCCGCGAGGCGCGAGCCTTGGCCGAGGGCCTGGAGGTCCATCCGGAGCGGATGCGGAAGAACCTCGACGCTACAAAAGGTCTGCTCTTCGCCGATGCGGTTGCGGTGCGGCTTGCGCCGAGCCTCGGCCGCGAGGCCGCCCATGCCCTCGTTGAGCGCGCCGCCGCGGCCGTGCGCGACACCGGCCGCGATCTCGGCGCGGTCCTCGCGGAGGACGCGAACGCCGCTCTCTCCGCCGACCTGGATACGGCCTTCGACCTCGCCCCGGCCGTCGCCGCCGCGGCGCGCTGGGTCGACGGCGCCCTCGCCGAGGCCGAGCGCGCGCGGGCGGCGCTGACGCACGAGGAACCATCATGCCCCTGACGAAAGCGAACGGCGTCGAGCTCTTCTACGACCTCGCCGGCCCCGAGGGGGCACCCGTGGTCGCGTTCTCGAACTCGCTCGGGACGACCCACGCCATGTGGGATCTGACGGTCCCGGCGTTGTGCGACCGCTACCGCTGTCTGCGCTACGACACCCGCGGCCACGGGGGCTCGGCGATCGCGGATCGCCCGGCCTCCATCGACGACCTCGCCGACGACCTCGCCGGGCTCCTCGACGCGCTCGGGATCGAGCGGGCCCACGTGGTCGGCCTGTCCCTCGGCGGCATGACGGCCCAGGCCTTCGCGGTGCGCCATCCGGGGCGGCTCGAAAAGCTCGTCCTGATGGCGACCTCGGCCCACATGCCGCCGCCGGACGCCTGGCAGCAGCGCGCCGACACGGTGCGCCGGGACGGCATGGCGGCGATCGTCGACGCCGTGGTGGCGCGCTGGTTCACCCCGGCTTTCGCCGAAGTGGACCCGCGGCGCCTCGCCGCCGTGCGGGATGAGTTCCTGCGGATCGACCCGCGCGGCTACGCCGTCTGTTGCGAGGCGATCCGCGACATGGACCTGCGCGAGAGGATCGGCGCGATCCGGGCGCCCACCCTCATCGTCGCCGGCGCGGACGATCCGGCGACCCCCGTCGCCATGCTGGAGGACATCCGCGGACGCATCCTCGACGCAGAACTCCTTATCGTGCCCCGCGCCGCGCACCTCGTGGTGGTCGAGCGGGCCGGGATCGTCAACGCGCACCTTGCCGCCTTCCTCGACCGCGGCGCCGCCGCGCGGCCCTCGGGCGCGGCTTTCGAGGCGGGGCTTGCGAACCGCAAGAAGGTGCTCGGCGACGCGCACGTCGAACGCTCGCTCGCCAACGCCGGCCCCTTCGCGACGCCGTGGCAGGACTTCATCACCCGCATGGCCTGGGGCGAGATCTGGGGCGATCCCACGATCCCGTGGAAGACGCGCTCCATGGTGACGCTCGCCATGATGGTCGCCCTGCACCGGGAGGAGGAGTTCAAGCTCCACGTGCGCCCGGCGCTCAGGAACGGCGTGACCGTCGAGGAGCTGCGCTCCCTCCTCCTGCAGACCTCGATCTATGCCGGCGTGCCGGCCGCGAACGCCGCCTTCCGCTGGGTCAGGGAGGTGCTCGGCGACGAGCTCAAGTGAGCCAGTGCACCAGCATTAGCGAGAGGCTCGGGAAGGCGACGCACAGGCTCATGCGGATGATGTCCGCCGCGATGAAGGGGAGCACCCCGCGGTAGGTCAGGGCGATCGGCACGTCGCGGGCGATCGAGCTCACCACGAAGACGTTGAGGCCGATCGGCGGGGCGGTGAGGCCGATGCCGACGACGATCAGGACGAGGATGCCGAACCAGATCGCCACGTCGTCGGAGGGCATGCCGAAGTCGAGAGCCGAGACGATGGGGAAGAACACCGGCAGCGTGAGCAGGATCATGGCGAGCTCGTCCATGACCGCACCGAGGAGGATGTAGAAGACGAGCAGCACCGCGACGACGGCGTAAGGGGCAAGGCCGAGACCCGTCACCCACTCGGCGGCGTTGGTCGGGAGCTGGGAGAGCGCCAAAAAGGCGTCGAACACCTCGGAGCCGAGGAGGATGATGAAGATCATGCCCGAGGTCTCGGCGGTCTGGACCAGGGCCTCCTTGGTCTCGCTCCACCCCAGCGTCCCCTGCGAGATGCCGACCAGGAACATGGCGATGGCGCCGACCGCCGCCCCCTCCGTCGGCGTGAACACGCCGCCGTAGATGCCGCCCACCACCACGAAGGCGACAAGGAGCACCGGCCAGACCCGCTTCATGGCGTCGATCCGCTCGCGCCTGCCCGCCCGCCCGTGCGGGGGCGCAAGCTCCGGGTTCTTCCGCACCACGAGGGTGATGACGATGCAGTAGAAGATCGCTGCGATGATGCCCGGCACGAAAGCCGCCATGAAGAGCTTGGCGATGTTCTGCTCGGTCGTGATGGCATAGACGACGAGGATCACGGACGGCGGGATGAGGATGCCGAGGGTGCCTCCGACCGCGATGGTGCCGGTCGCAAGCCCTGAGTCGTAGCGATAGCGGCGAAGCTCCGGCAGGGCGGCGCGGCCGAAGGTGGCGGTCGTCGCGACGGAGGAGCCGCAGATCGCTCCGAAGGCGGTGCAGGCCGCGATCACCGCCATGGCGAGCCCGCCGCGCAGGTGCCCGATGAAGGCGCTCGCGGCGCGGAACAGCGCCGTCGACAGCCCCGAGCGCTCCGCGAAGGCGCCCATCAGGATGAAGAGCGGGATCACCGAGAGGGTGTAGTTGGCGAACTGGTAGTAGGGGTTCGTCTTCATGTAGGCGAGGAAGGGTCCCAAGCCCGAGAGATACACGTAGCCGGCGGCGCCGGTGACGAGCATCGACAGGCCGACTGGCATGCGCACCGCGATGAGCAGCAGCATCACGATAAAGCCCGTGACGGCGGCGGCGGTGCCGGTCACGGGCGCCGCCGGATGAGCGCGACGGCGGTGTCGACCGCGGTCACGACGAGGACGACGATGAGGAGCACGGCGGCGCAGAACACCGGCCACAGGGGCACGCCGAGCATCGCCGAATTGAGCCCGCTCGAAAGCGCGTCGCGGGCGCCGTTCATCAGGCACCAGGCCATGAGCGCCATGAAGGCCGCGTAGACGAGGTCCCAGAACGCATCGATGGCCGCCTGCGTCCGTACGGGCAGCCAGCCCGTGAAGGTGTCGACCATAATGTTGGCGCGCCGCGCCTGGGAGAGCGGCAAGAAGCAGAACACGGACAGCGCGACGCCGATCTGCACGAGCTCGAAGTCGCCGTTGATCGCGCCGTAGCCGAGCCAGCGCAGCGTCACGCTCGCCGTCACGAGGAGCGCCGAGGCGACGGAGAAGAGCCCACCCAGGATCGCGAGCGCGCGGGCCACCTGCGTGACCCGGCTTTGCTCGGGCAGGGGCGGCCCGGCCGGATGGCCGGGGAGGGGAGGCTCGGGGACGTCGGGGGTCATGCCCTCACCCGGTCGCTTCGCGACTTGGCCTCTCCCGCAAGCGGGAGAAGCGAAGATCACACTGTCTTGTCGTACTTGGCGACGAGGCCGCGGAAGGTCTCGACGAGCTTCGTCCCGTCGATCCCCTTGTCCTTCACGGAGGCGATCCAGGCGTCGACCACGGGCTTCGTCGCCTGCTGCCAGCGCTTCGCCTCGTCCTCGGTGATCGTGGTGATGGTGTTGCCGCGCTTCTTCACCATGTCCGAGACGACCACCGCCTGCTCGTCCCACATGCGGCCCGCCGCCTCGGCGGCGACCTGGCCGGAGTTCTTGTCGATCGCGGCCTTCAGGTCCGCTGGCAGGCTCTCGTACTTCGCCTTGTTCATGCCGAGGATGAAGCTCGCCGTGTAGAGCGTCGGCGAGCCCGGGATCTCGGTGTGGAATTTGACGAGCTCGTGCACCTTGAGCGCGGGCACCACCTCCCAAGGGATGACGGCGCCGTCGATGACCCGCTGGGCGAGCGATTCCGGCACCTGCGGCACCGGCATTGCGATCGGGCTCGCGCCGAGCGCGCGCAGGGCCTCGGCCGCCTGCCTGGTCGGCGAGCGCAGCTTGAGGCCCTTCAGGTCCTCCATCGTCCTGACCTGCTTGTTGGCGTGCACGAGGCCGTGGTCGTGCGACCAGAGGCAGATCGGATGGACCTCGCGGAACTCCTCCTTGAGCTGCGTCTCGTAGAGCTCCTGCGTCGCCTTGGCGTTCACGACGCCGCGGCGCGCGGCGATGAAGGGGAGCTCGACCACCTCCATTCCCGGGAAGCGCCCCGGGGTCGAGCCGGGGAGCGTCCAGACGAGGTCGGCGACCCCGTCCCGGACCTGATCGTAGAGCTGGGGCGGGGTGCCGCCGAGCTGCATCGACGGGAAGATGTCGATCTTGATCCTGCCTTGAGAATCCGCCTCGACCTTGCGGGCCCAGGGGGCCAGGAACTTCGCGTGCCCGTTCGAGACCGGGGGCAGGAAGTGGTGCATCTTCAGCGTCACCTGCGGCGCCTGGGCATGGCCCTCGCGCAGGAGCGCGGGCGCCGCGACGGCGCCTCCGGCGAGCGCAAGAAAATGGCGGCGGCTGGTCTTCATCGACTGGTTCCTCCGGCCCGGGGCTTCGCGCCCGGTTGGTTCGAGCGGCGCGGGCAGCGCCTGTCAAGCTAGCGTGTCAGATCGATGGGCCGAAGGCAATCGATCCGCCTCTCCCGGAGGAGGGCCCGCCTGCTTCGCCAGCGCGATCGCCTGCGCGAGCGCCTCGTCGTCACCGACGTGGTTCGCGAGGATCAGCACGAGGCGGGTGTTAAGGGCGGCGCTCGCCTCATCCGAAAGCCCGCGATGGGCGTCGATGAGCATGCGGTAGGCCCGGTCGGGGTCGGACAGGCGGGACTCGGTCAGGAGCGGGGGCATGCCGGATGCTCCGGGTCAGCCCCGCGTCGCCCGGCGTCTCAGGGGCGTGCCCTTGTAGAGGTCGGCGATACGGCAGGTGAGCCCGAAGGCGGGGAGGTCGAGGACGTCCTGCGGGTCGGTCAGCGTGCGGCTCGTCCAGCCGGCTTCGGTGCTCACTACGCTCTCCGGGTCAGGCCGCCATGGTATCACGTTCGACTCCACGCTTCATCCGCCTGCACCGAGGCCCTTGAACCGCTGCACGGCGGCCGCGATCGCGGCGGTGTCGAACCGCCGCCAGCGGGCCGCGAGGTGCTGGTCGGGCCGCACGAGGTAGGCCGCGCCCGGGGTCGCGTCGAAGCGGCGGGCGAAGTGGCCGTCACGGTCCCAGAAATCTTTGCCGATGACGAGGCGCTTGAGGCCGGGGAGGGGAGACGGGACGGCGCCGTCCGCGACGTGCAGGAGGACCGCGTCGCCGCCGATCGCGTCGAGGAGCCAGACCGGGTTGCCGGCCCGGTCGAGGAGGGGCGCGTCGGGGAGCGGCGCGCCGAGGCGGGCACCGCCAGCCCTCGCGGCCCAGGTATCGCGGTCAGGCGTCGAGAGCGGCGTGTCGTAGACGCTCGCGGCGGAGAGGCGCCCGGAGTTGACCATGCGCTTCGCAAAATCCGCGTGCCGGGCAAGCAAAAGGGCCGCATCGCGGAAGCGCAGCTCCTGGGGCGAGCGCGGGGCGATGAAGTCGGTCGAGCGGGTCGAGTGGCCGATGTTCTCGTCGGCGGCGGCCGAGCGTTCGAGGTCGTAGGTGTCGATGAGCCCGAGCGGCGCCTCCCCGGAAAGCACGAAGGCGAGCTTCCAGGCGAGGTTCTCGGCGTCCTGGATGCCCGAGTTCGCGCCGCGCGCGCCGAAGGGCGAGACCTGATGGGCCGCGTCACCGGCGAAGACCACGCGCCCGTGCACGAAGCGCTCAAGGCGCCGGCACTGGAAGGTGTAGACCGACACCCATTCGAGCTCGAATTTCGTGTCGGGGCCGAGCATCTGCTGCAAGCGCGGGATCACGCGCTCCGGGCGCTGCTCCTCGACCGGGTCGGCGTCGGGGCCGAGCTGGAGGTCGATGCGCCACACTCCATCGGGCTGCTTGTGCAGGAGTGCGGAGCGGCCAGCATGGAACGGCGGGTCGAACCAGAACCAGCGCTCCGGCGGGAAATCTCCGGCCATCCTCACGTCGGCGATCAGGAAACGGTCCTCGAACACCTCGCCCAGGAAATCAAGAGAGAGCAGGCGGCGAAGCGTCGAGCGGACGCCGTCGGCCGCGATCACCCAGTCGGCGTCGAGCCGATAGGGGCCGTCCGGCGTCTCGACGGTGAGCCGCGCGCCGTCGTTGCGGGGCTTGAGGCCTACGACCTTGTTGCGCCAGCGGATGTCGAGGTTGCCGAGATCGCCGGCGCGCTCGCAGAGGTATTGCTCCAAGTAATACTGCTGGAGGTTGATGAAGGCCGGCATCTCGTGCCCGTCCTCGGGCAGGAGGTCGAACTGGTAGAGCAGTTCGTCGCGCTGGAAGACCTTTCCGAGCTTCCAGGTCACGCCCTTGTCGAGGCACCTCTGGGCCACGCCGAGCCGGTCGAGGATCTCCAAGGTGCGCTTGGCGTAGCAGATGCCGCGCGAGCCCTCGCCGATGCGGTCGGCGTCGTCGAGGAGCACCACCGCGACGCCGCGTTGAGCAAGATCGATCGCGGCGCAAAGGCCCACGGGCCCGGCGCCCACTACGACGACGGGATGGTGCGCATCGCGCCGGTCCTGGTCGGGGGAGCGGCGGTAGGGGAATTGGCGGTGAGATCGGCGCTCGTTCATGCGACCGCTCTTGTCGTTCCCGGGCATCCCGTTCGAAGCGGCCCGATGGCGCAGGTTTCCGGACATGGCCGAAAGCGGGAGCGGATTTCCGGCAGCCGCGGTTACCTTGGTTTCCAAAACGCCGCTATTTAGCCAGATTTAACCAAACAGTTGCTCAATGAAAGCGGGTGGACGCCGGAGGCGATCCAGACGGCGTCACGCTCGCGGGATGGGGCACTTTCTACAGCGAGCGGAGCGATGGCCGGGCGGAGTCCGTGCGCAGATGAGTGTCCGAGTGGAGTCCGCATGCCTCGCAGCGTCTTCCGGTCGCGCGACCGCGCGCTTCTTGCTCGCCCGCGCGATCGCCGCAGCCTCTTTTTGCGAACGGCTTCTTTCGCCGCGTTCCTGAGCTTCGGCGCTGTGCTCGGGGCCTCGCGTTGGGTCGACCTTCATTCCTTGCGCCTGGGCATCGAAGAGACGCCGGCGAAGGGCGAAGTCGCGCTTGCCCTGGCCGGAAGCTCCGAGGGGCTGCTCGATCCGATGCCGCTGTCGGGAGGCGAGGCCCTCAAGTTCGCGCCGGCTACCCCCGCCCGATCGAGTTTCCGTTTCGCATTGAGCCAGCCGCCTGCCGGCGTCGAGGCGCGCAGCCTCGCGGAGCAAGTGCGCGCGCAACCCCTGGCGCCCCCGGCGTCCCAGGCGCTTGAGGTCGCGGAGACGCCGCCTCTACCCGTGCCGCGCCCGGCCGAGCTCTCGTCGTCGGGGGCTCCGGATTCCTCGCGCCTCGCGGTCGGGCAAACGCCGCGCCGGACCAAGACCGCCGCCGTTCCGGCTGCGCCGGCGGACAACCGCTCTTTCTTCGAGAAACTCCTCGGCGTGCCCGCCTCGTCAGAACCCGCATCTTCAGGGCCCGCGCTCGCCTACGCCGCCCCGGAGAGCGGCGGCACCGGCCTGTCGCCCGGCATCAAGCTCAGCCCGTCCCCGTCGCCGGCGGCGGAGCATGGCACCGCTGTCTACGACATCAGCGCGCGCGTGGTGTACATGCCCAACGGCGACCGGCTCGAGGCCCATTCCGGTCTCGGCGACAAGATCGACGACCCGCGCTTCGTGCATGTCCGGATGCGCGGCGCGACCCCGCCCGGCACCTACGACCTCACGGAGCGCGAAAAGCTCTTCCACGGCGTGCGCGCCATTCGCCTGAACCCGGTCGGCGGCAGCGCTGCCGTGCATGGCCGCGCCGGCCTCCTCGCCCACACCTACATGCTCGGGCCGAACGGCCAATCGAACGGCTGCGTCTCCTTCCGCGAGTACGACAGGTTTCTGCAGGCCTATCTCAAAGGCGAGGTGAAGCGTCTCGTCGTCGTCTCCGGTCGCGGGCAGGACGGACTGCCCGACATCTTCAGGCGCATCGGGCGGGCGGATATTCGCGACCGCAACACCTGAGCAGCAAGCGCCGCTCACCCCTGCAGCTGCGCCCACATCTCCCGGTCCCGCTCCGCCGTCCAGATCGCGGGGTGGTCGATGCCCGAGGCCTCGTCGAAGGCGCGGGAGACGTTGAAGGGGAGGCAGTGCTCGTAGATCGCGAAGGTGCCGAACTTCGGGTCCATGGCCTCGCGCACGGCCGCGTAGGTCTCCTTCAGCGAGCGCCCGCGGGCGACGCAGAGCTCCGCGGTGCCGTAGAGGGCGTTGACGAAGTCGCGGGTCATGGCGATGGCCTCGCGCACCGTGGCTTGGCCCTGGAGCGCGTCGCCGCGGCCGGGCACGAGGGCCTTCGGGCTAAAGTCGCGGATGGCCTCGAGGGTCAGCGGCCACTCCCGCAGGTGCGCGTCGCCGCAGTAGCAGGCGGAATGGTACTCGACGAGGTCGCCGGAGAACATGACCTCGGCGTCCGGCACGAAGGCCACGATGTCGCCCGCCGTGTGGCCGGCGCCGAGGTGCAGAAGCTTCACCTCGCGGCGGCCGAGGAACACCGACATCCCGCTCTCGAAGGTGAGCGTCGGCCAGGTGAGGCCGGGAATGGACTCGGCGTCGCGGAAGAGGCGGGGGAAGCGGCCGTACTCGGAGTCCCAGTCCTCCTGCCCGCGCTCGACGATGAGCCGGTAGGTGGCGTCGGACGCGATAATGCCCTGTGCCCCGTAGGCGGAGGCTCCGAGCACCCGCACGGCGTGGTAGTGCGACAGCACGACGTACTTGATCGGCTTGTCGGTGACGGCGCGGGCGCGCGCGATCACGTCCTTCGCCATCGCCGGCGTCGCCTGCGCGTCGACCACCATGCAGCCGTCGTCGCCGACGATGACGCCGGAGTTCGGATCCCCCTGCGCCGTGTAGGCGTAGAGCCCGGGGCCGATCTCGGCGAAGCTGACGGTCTTCTCGGAAAGATCGCCCGTGGAGGCGAAGGCCTTCTCAGCCATGATCGTCGCTCCCGATGAACTCGAGCCGGTTGCCGAGGGGGTCGGCGGCGAAGAAGCGGCGAACGCCCGGGATCGCGTCGTCCCAGGCCGGCGCGTGGCCGGCCGCCTGAAGCCGCCCCGCGAGCGCGTCGATGTCGGCGACGACGATCCCGGGATGCGCCTTGCGGGCCGGCCTGAAGTCCGCCTCGACGCCGAGGTGGATCTCGACCGAGCCGCTCCGCACCCACAGGCCCCCGCGCTTCGCAAGCTCCGGCGGCTTCTGAAGCTCCGTCATGCCGAGCACGCCGACATAGAACCCCCGGCACGCGGCCTCGGCGCCCGCCGGGATCGCGAGCTGCACGTGGTCGAGCCGCAGCATCGTACCGTCAGCGCTCATGGCGCACGATCTCCTGCTCGATCGCGCCGAAGATCGAGCGGCCAGCCTCGTCCTTCATCTCGATGCGGACGGTGTCGCCGAAATGCAGGAACTCGGTGTGCGGCTTGCCGTCGCGAATGGTCTCGACGGTGCGCATCTCGGCGATGCAGGCGTAGCCGCGCCCGCCCTCGGCGATCGGGCGCCCCGGCCCGCCGTCCGGGTCCTTGTTCGAGACGGTGCCGGAACCGAGGATCGAGCCGGCGGCGAGGGGCCGGGTCTTCGCGGCATGGCAGATGAGGGCCGGGAAGTCGAAAGTCATGTCGTCGCCGGCGTTAGGGCAGCCGAAGGGCTGGCCGTTGAGCGTGCATAGCAGCGGCAGGGAGAGCTTCGCGCCGTCCCAGGCCGGCCCGAGCTCGTCCGGCGTGACCGCGACCGGCGAGAAGGCCGAGGAGGGCTTGCCCTGGAAGAAGCCGAAGCCCTTGGCGAGCTCGCCCGGGATGAGGTTGCGCAAGCTCACGTCGTTGACCAGCATGACGAGGCGGATCGCCTGCGCGGCATCCTCCCGCGTCGCGCCCATGGGCACGTCGCCGAGCACCACCGCGACCTCGCCCTCGAAGTCGATGCCCCAGGCCTCGCTCACCATAGCGACGCTCTCGCGCGGCCCGAGGAAGGCGTCCGAGCCGCCCTGGTACATGAGCGGGTCGGTCCAGAATGAGGCCGGCATCTCAGCCCCGCGGGCGCGGCGCACGAGCTCGACGTGGTTCACGTAGGCCGAGCCGTCCGCCCACTGATAAGCGCGCGGCAGGGGCGAGGCGCAGTCGTGCTCGTGGAAGCGGAACGACGGCACCGAGCCGATCTCGAGCTGTTCGGCAAGGTCGGCAAGGCGTGGCCCATGCCGCTCCCAGTCGTCCAGCGCCGCCTGGAGGGTCGTTGCCACGATGAAGGCATCCGTCGCCCGGGTCAGGTCGCGGGAGACCACGACGAGGCGCCCGTCGCGGCCGTGCCGGAGGCTTGCGAGCTTCATGGCCGGGTTCTCATGCGCTGGTCCTCATGGCGTTGCGCCCCCCTTCCGTGCTTGAGTATTAGCAGAGCCAGAGCCAAAACGGGGAGACGCCCAATGATGCCCGACACGACCATGCCCGGCCTGAAGCGGCGCACCTTCCTCAAAGGCGCGGGGCTCGCCGCGGCGGCCGGGGCCGTCGCCTCGCCCGCGGTCGCGCAGTCGATGCCGGAGGTGCGCTGGCGGCTCACCTCGAGCTTCCCGCGCCAGCTCGACACCATCTTCGGCACGGCGCAGCAGTTCGCGAAGTTCATGGCCGAGGCGACGGACAACCGCTTCCAGATCCAGACTTTCCCGGCGGGCGAGCTCGTCGGCGGCCTCCAGGCCCTCGACGCGGTGCAGAACGGCTCGATCGAGTGCTGTCAGACGCCGGTCTACTTCTACGTTGGCAAGGAGCCGGCCTTCGGCATCGGCACGGGGCTGCCCTTCGGCCTCAACGCCCGCCAGCAGCACTCCTGGTGGCACTTCGGCGGCGGCAAGGAGATCTTCGAGGGCATCTTCGCCCGCTTCAACGTGGTCGGCCACGTCATCGGGCAATCGGGCTGCCAGATGGGCGGCTTCTTCCGCAAGGAGCTCCAGATCGTCGAGGACCTGCGCGGCCTCAAGTTCCGCATCGGCGGCCTCGGCGGCCAGGTCTTGGCGAAGCTCGGCGTCGTGCCGCAGCAGATCGCGGCGGGCGACGTCTATCCGGCCATCGAGCGCGGCACCATCGACGCGGCCGAGTTCGTCGGCCCCTATGACGACGAGAAGCTCGGGCTGCACAAGGTCGCGAAGTACTACTACGCCCCCGGCTGGTGGGAGGGCGGCGCCATGCTGCACCTCTGCGTCAACCAGGCGAAGTGGGCCGAGCTGCCGAAGAGCTACCAGGCCATCGTGTTCCAGGCCTGCGAGGCGGCGAACAACTGGATGCTCGCGAAATACGACGCCGTGAACGCCCAGGCGCTGCGCCGCATGGTCGGCGCCGGCACGGAGCTGCGCATCTTCCCGCAACCGATCATGGAGGCTTCGCTCAAGGCCGCGAACGAGCTCTACGGCGAGCTCTCCGAGAAGAGTCCCGACTTCAAGAAGGCCTACGAGTCGATGACGGCCTTCCGCGCCGACGTGCTGCCCTGGTGGCAGGTCAACGAGTTCCAGTACGACGCCTTCATGGTGCGGACGCGGGGGCGGGGGTAGCGCCGCCGCGCCCCCTCTCCCGCTTGCGGGAGAGGGTTGGGATGAGGGGGCGCGCTGGCTCTCACCCGGTCGGCGCTGCCGCGCCGACTCGACCTCTCCCGCAAGCGAGAGAGATGAAGGTCACCAAGCCTTGCGCTTGTCCGGATCGAAGCGCTTCTTCAATCCCGCCCAGCAGTCGACGTAGTCCGCCTGGAGCGGGGCGCCCTCGGCGGCGTAGGCCGTAAGGCGCTGCGGGAACCGCGTCTCGAACATGAAGGCCATGGTGCCCTCGAGCTTCACGGGCTTGAGGTCCACCGTCGAGGCGTGCTCGAACGCCGCGGCATCGGGCCCGTGCGGGAGCATCTGGTTGTGCAGCGAGATGCCGCCGGGGACGAAGCCTTCAGGCTTGGCGTCGTAGACGCCGTAGACGAGGCCCATGAACTCCGACATCAGGTTGCGGTGATACCAGGGCGGCCTGAACGTGTCCTCGGCGACGCCCCAGCGCTCGGGGAAGATGACGAAGTCGACGTTTGCGGTGCCCGGCGTCTCGGAAGGCGCGGTCAGGACCGTGAAGATCGACGGGTCCGGGTGGTCGAACAGGATCGCCCCGACGGGGGCGAAGCGGCGCAGGTCGTAGCGGTAGGGCGCGTAGTTGCCGTGCCAGGCGACGACGTCGAGGGGCGACTGGCCGATGTCGGTCTCGAACAGCTCGCCGCCCCATTTCACCGTGAGGGTCGAGGGCTCCTCCCTGTCCTCGTAGGCCGCGACCGGGGTCTGGAAGTCGCGGGGGTTCGCGAGGCAATTTGCGCCGATCGGCCCGCGGTCGGGAAGCGTGAAGGCGCCGCCGTAGTTCTCGCAGACGTAGGCCCGGGCCGGGCCGCCGATGAGCTCGACCTTGAAGATCACTCCGCGGGGGATGACGACGATCTGCCCCGGGCCGATGTCGAGGGTGCCGAACTCGGTCCGGAAGCGGAGCGCCCCCTCCTGCGCCACGACGAGAAGCTCCCCGTCGGCGTCGAAGAAGTACTCGTTCTCCATCGAGCGCGTCACGAAGGCGACGTGGGCCGCCATGCCGGCCTGGGTGTCGGAATCGCCCGCGGTCGTCATGGTGCGAAGGCCGGTTACGAAGGTCACGGCCTCGGCGGGAAGCGGGATCGGGTCCCAGCGCAGCTGGCCGATCGCCATCCGGCTCTCCTCGCGGGCCGCCGGCGCCGTGCGGATCAGGCCCTTCTCGATCCGCCGGTAGCGGCCGGAGTGCTTCACGGTCGGGCGGATGCGGTAGAGCCAGGAGCGCTGGTTCGTGGCCTGCGGCGCCGTGAAGGGCGAGCCCGAGAGCTGCTCGGCGTAAAGCCCGTAGTTCACCTTCTGGGGCGAGTTCATGCCGACGGGAAGCGCCCCCGGCAAGGCCTCGGTCTCGAAGCTGTTGCCGAAGCCCGACAGGTAGGCGGGCTCGATGGCGCTGCCGCGCAAGGGCGCGCCGCGGGTCTCGAAAGCGGAGATATCCTGGACGGTCATGGCCGTTCTCCCGGATGAGCGTTTGGCTTAAACGTAGCGGGATCGCGCCCGGCTGGCCATTGCGCCAGTCAACGGCGCTTGAGGACTTGAGGAGACCCCCATGGGACCGTTCCCGCACGACGCGCCGCCTCCCGAGATCTCGGACGAGAACCCGATGGGCACGGACGGGTTCGAGTTCGTCGAGTTCTGCCACCCCGACCCCGCCGCGCTCGACCGCCTGTTCAAGACGATGGGCTTCTCGGCGGTCGCGCGGCATCGCTCGAAGGACGTGACCCTCTACCGCCAGGGCGACGTCAACTTCATCCTCAACGCCGAGCCCGAAAGCTTCGCGGCGAAGTTCGCGGCCGCGCATGGCCCCTCGGCGCCTGCGATGGCGTTCCGCGTCGTCGACGCCAGGCACGCCTACGAACGCGCGCTTTCCCTCGGCGCGAAGCCGGCGCAGACGCAGGTCGGGCCGATGGAGCTGAACATCCCGGCGATCGAAGGCATCGGCGGCCTCCAGATCTACCTCGTCGACCGCTACGGCCAGAAGGGCTCGATCTATGACGTCGACTTCACCTGGACGGGGGAGCGCGACCCGCACCCGCCGGGCGTCGGCCTGCACTACATCGACCACCTGACCCACAACGTCCACCGCGGGCGCATGGACCAGTGGGCGGAGTTCTACGAGAAGATCTTCAGATTCCGGCAGATCCGCTATTTCGACATCGAGGGCAAGCTCACGGGCCTGCACTCCCGCGCCATGACGAGCCCGGACGGCAAGATCCGCATCCCGATCAACGAGGACGCGGGCGAGAAGGGGCAGATCGAGGAGTATCTCCAGGAGTACAAGGGCGAGGGTATCCAGCACGTCGCCATGGGCTCGACCGACCTCTACGCCACGATCGAGGCGCTCGAGGCGAACGGCCTTACCTTCATGCCGGCCCCGAACGACATCTACTATTCCCGCATCGACCGCCGCCTGCCGAAGCACGGCGAGCCGGTCGAGCGGCTCAAGAGAGACGGCATCCTGATCGACGGCGAGGGCGTGGTCGAGGGCGGCTACACCAAGGTGCTGCTGCAGCGCTTCTCCAGGACCGTGATCGGCCCGATCTTCTTCGAGTTCATCCAGCGCAAGGGCGACGACGGCTTCGGCGAGGGCAACTTCAAGGCGCTCTTCGAATCGATCGAGGAGGACCAGATCCGCCGCGGCGTCCTCAAGGGCGAAGCGGCGGAGTGACCGCATCTCCCGCTTTCCCGTAAGCGGGAGGGGGACTTGGCGCTTGCCACCCCGGCGAATCCCGACGATCCTGCGGCGGCATTGTCCATCACCCGATCGTTGCCCGGATGGCTTCCTCGAAGGCCGACCTCGTCCTCCTCAACGGCCGCGTCTTCCGCGGCCTTGCCGAGGGCGTCGCGCAGGCCCTCGCCGTCCGCGGCGGACGCGTACTGGCGACCGGCGCCGACGACGGGATCGAAGCGCTCGTCGGCCCCTCGACCCGCGTGATCGACCTCGCCGGCCGGCTCGCGACGGCGGGGCTGTGCGACGCCCACCTGCACCTTCTCCCGATCGGCCTCGCCATGGCGGAGGTGGACGTCCGTCCGCGGCAGGCGCCGACCCTCGAGGCGCTCCTCGGGACGATCCGCCGGCGCGCCGCGGCCGCAAAGCCCGGGGAATGGATCATCGCCCGCGGCTACGACCAGTCCCGGCTCGACGTGAAGCGGCATCCTTCGCGGGACGAGCTCGACGCGGCCGCGCCGCACAACCCGGTCCATCTCGTGCGCTGCTGCGGGCATGTCTCGATCGTCAACTCCGAGGCGCTCCGGAAGGCCGAGGTCGACGAGGAGACCCGGGCGCCGCCGGGCGGGGCGATCGAGCTTCGCGACGGGCGCCTGACCGGCCTCCTGGCGGAGAGCGCGCGCGAGCGGATCAGGGCGGTGCTTCCCCCGGTCACCGACGCCGATCTCATCGCCGCGATCGAGCGCGCGGGCCGGCACTGCCTGGCCTTCGGCATCACGAGCGTCATGGACGCGGCGGTCGGCGGCAAGGCCGGCTATCGCGAGGTCGCGGCCTACGACGCGGCCCGCCGCACGGGGCGCCTGCCGGTGCGGGCGAGCCTCTGCCTCCTCGGCGGTGCCGGCGGCATCGTCGAGCGGGCCCACGGGGAAGGCCGCGTCACCGGCGCCGGCGACGACAGGCTGTCCGTCGGGCCGGTCAAGATCTTCACCGACGGCAGCGCCGGGGCGCGGACCGCCGCCATGAGCGAGCCGTACCTCGGCGAGGCGTCGAACCGGGGCATGCTCTGCCTCGCCCCCGAGGAGCTGAACGCGCTCGTGCGCGACTACCACGCCAGGGGCTACCAGCTCGCGCTCCACGCGATCGGCGACCGGGCGATCGAGCAGGTGCTCGACGCCTACGAGGCGGCGCTCCGGGCCATGCCCGATCCGGACCGGCGGCACCGGATCGAGCATTGCAGCTTCGTCCGACCCGGCCAGATCGCCCGCATGGCGCGGCTTGGCGTCCACCCCGTGCCGCAGCCGGTGTTCGTCCACGAATACGGCGAGCTCTACGTCTCCGTCGTGGGGGTGGAGCGCACGGCGGCGTCCCATCCCATGCGGAGCTGGATCGAGGCCGGCCTCAGGCCTGCCGCCTCGACCGACGGGCCGGTGAGCGGCATCGATCCGTTCCCGAACCTTTACGCCATGATGGCCCGGCGCTCGTCGGCCGGCACGCCGCTCGGCCCGGATCAGGCGCTCGCGATGCCCGAGGCGCTCGCCGCCTACACGGAGCACGGCGCCTACGTGAACAGGGCCGAGCGCCGGCGCGGGCGGCTCCTGCCCGGCATGGCGGCGGACGTCGCGGTGTTCTCCCGCGACCTTCTCGCCGCCTCGCCCGAGGAGGTCTTGCACGACACCCGCTGCGACCTCGCGATCCTCGACGGCGCCGTCGTCTTCGACCGGCTCGGCGAAGCCGGTCACGAATTCCAGGGTGTGCCGTCCTCGGGCCGCGCGGCCGGCAGGCACGCCGGATCGTAAGGGGTATCGCGCGCCCGGGCAGCACGCGGTGACGCGGGCGGCTCCTGCCGGGCTCGGCGCCGCACTCATATATCAGTTGGCGGAACGCGGGTGAAATGCGAGAACGCCCGCGGGAGGGCGCGCGCATGATCATCCACGAGGACCGGCTCTTTCCCGCCGATCCCGCGACGCGGGCCGTCGCCCGCCGGCTGTACGAGCCGGTGCGGCACCTGCCGATCGTCTCGCCGCACGGCCACACCGATCCGCGCTGGTACGCCGAGAACGAGCCGTTCCCGGATCCGGCGCGGCTCTTCGTCGTGCCCGACCACTACATCTTCCGCATGCTCTATAGCCAGGGCGTCAGGCTCGAGGAGCTCGGCATCCGGCGCCGCGACGGCGGCCCGGTCGAGACCGACGGGCGCAAGATCTGGCGCCTCTTCGCCGCGCACTATCATCTCTTCCGCGGCACGCCGACGCGGCTGTGGCTCGACCACGCCTTCGCGGACCTGTTCGGCTTGGACCGCCGGCTCTCGGCCGAGACCGCCGACCTCTACTACGACACGATCGCGGAGGCGCTCGCGAAGCCCGAGTACCGCCCCCGCGCGCTGTTCCGGCGCTTCAACATCGAGGTCATCGCGACGACCGAGAGCCCGCTCGACGAGCTCAAGTGGCACCGCATGATCCGCGAGTCCGGTTGGGACGGGCGCGTGATCACGGCCTACCGGCCGGACCCGGTGGTCGACCCCGAGTTCGAGGGTTTTCGGGACAACGTCCGCAAGCTCGGCGAGATCACCGGCGAGGACACGGCAACCTGGGCCGGCTACCTCGCCGCCCACCGCAAGCGGCGCGAATACTTCAAGTCCTTCGGCGCGACCTCGTCCGACCACGGCCATCCGACGGCGCGCACGGCCGATTTGCCGCAAGCCGAGGCCGAGACCTTGTTCCGGCACGTCGTCGAAGGGCCGTTCTCGGCGGACGAGGCCGAGCTGTTCCGCGCCCAGATGCTGACCGAGATGGCGCGGATGAGCCTTGACGATGGCCTTGTCCTCCAGATCCACCCGGGGTCGCTGCGCAACCACAACCCGCAGGTCTTCGCCAGATTCGGGCGCGATATGGGCGCCGACATCCCGACGCCGACTGAATACGTGCGCGCCCTGAAGCCGCTGCTCGACCGCTTCGGCAATGAGTCCGGCCTGACGATCATCCTGTTCATGCTCGACGAGACGGCGATCTCGCGCGAGCTCGCGCCGCTCGCCGGGCACTACCCGGCGCTCAGGCTCGGGCCGCCGTGGTGGTTCTTCGACAGCCCCGAGGGCATGCGCCGCTTCCGCGAGCTCGCGACCGAGACGGCGGGCTTCTACAACACCGTCGGGTTCAACGACGACACCCGCGCCTTCCCCTCGATCCCGGCCCGCCACGATGTTGCCCGGCGGGTCGATTGCGCCTTCCTCGCCGAGCAGGTGGTGACGCACCGCCTCGACGAGGACGAGGCGCACGAGCTCGCCCACGAGCTCGCCTACGGGCTCGTCAAGAAGGCGTACAGGCTGTGAGGCGCAGCGGCGATTGGATTGCGTCCTTCGAGGCCCGGCACCCTCATGCTGAGGTGCCGCCGAAGGCGGCCTCGAAGCACGCACGCTGGCAATCCAGCCCATGACTGTTGGGCGCCTCTCTCTCGGCTCGCTCGCGAGCCTCCCGCCCGACGTCGCCCGCCCGGCCTATAACATCGTCGCTGCCCGGGTCGGCGTCGTGCATCTCGGCATCGGGGCCTTCCACCGCGCGCATCAGGCCGTCTACATCGACGACCGGCTCGCCGCCGGGGAGACCGGCTGGGCGATCTGCGGCGCGAGCCTGCGCTCGCCCGACACATCGAAGGCGCTCGAGCCGCAGGACGGACTCTACAGCGTCGCGGTCCGCTCGGGCGCGGGCGAGCGCCTGCGGGTCATCGGATCGGTGCGCCGCCTCGTCGTCGCGCCGTCGGATCCTGAGGCGCTCCTCGCCGCCATGAGCGATCCGGCCGTCCGCATCGTGAGCCTCACGGTCACGGAGAAGGGCTACTGCCACGACCCCGCGACCGGGGCGTTGCGCGAGGATCATCCAGACATCGCCGCCGACCTGAAGACGCCGCTCAGCCCCCGGAGCGCGCCGGGCTTCCTGGTCGAGGCCCTGCGGCGGCGCCGCGACGCCGGGGACAAGCCCTTCACGGTGCTGTGCTGCGACAACCTTCCGGCGAACGGCAGGACGGTCGCGGGTGTGGTCCGCCGGCTGGCGGAGCTGCGCGATCCCGCGCTCGCGGGCTGGATCGCGGAGCGCGCCGCGTTCCCGTCCACCATGGTCGACCGCATCGTGCCGGGGACGACCGAGGCCGATCGCGACGCCGTCTCGCGCCGCCTCGGCGTCGCCGATGCCTGGCCGGTGATGGCCGAGCCCTTCACGCAGTGGGTCGTCGAGGACCGCTTCTGCGACGGCCGGCCGCGGCTCGAGGACGCCGGGGCCGAGATGGTCGGCGACGTCGCGCCCTACGAGCTGATGAAGCTGCGCCTCCTCAACGGCAGCCATTCGACCCTCGCCTATCTCGGCTATCTCGCCGGCTACGAGACGGTCTCGGACACGGTCGCGGACCCCGCCTTCGCGCGCCTCATCCGCCGCCTCATGGACGAGGAGGTGACGCCGACGCTGACCCTCCCGCCGGGCGCCGATCTGTCGGGCTACAAGAGCTCGCTCGTCGAGCGCTTCGCCAATCCGGCGCTCAAGCACCGCACCTGGCAGATCGCCATGGACGGCTCGCAGAAGCTGCCGCAGCGGCTCCTCGGCACGATCCGCGACCGGCTCGATGCCGGCGCCCCGATCGAGCGGCTGGCGCTCGGCGTCGCGGCCTGGATGCGCTACGTCCTCGGGATCGACGAGGCGGGCCGCCCGATCGACGTGCGCGACCCGCTCGCCGCCCGCCTCACGGAGATCGCCCAGGCCGTCGGTCCGGACGCGGGGCGGCTCGCGCCGGCGCTCTTCGAGGTGCGCGAGGTGTTCGGCGGCGATCTGCCGGGGGACCCGCGCTTCGCCGGCCCGGTGACGGCGGCGCTCGGCCGGCTCTTCGCGGCGGGCGCGAAGCGCACGGTCGCGGAGGCGGCCGCTCGACCGTAGGAATCCGGCCGCTCCGGACCCATATGGGCGCTGCCGCGTCACATCCCTCGAGTCCACCGGAGCCGCCGATGTCCAAGCCCCTCGTCGTTTCGATCCCGCATCAGCTCGGCAGAGAGGAGGCGGTCCGTCGCCTGAAGAACGGCTTCGGGCAGCTCAAGGGGCACACCGGCGGCAAGATCGGCACCGTCGAGGATACGTGGACCGACAACCGCGCCGACTTCCGCATGTCGATCCTCGGCCAGGCGGCGAGCGGCAACCTCGAGGTGATGGACGACTCCGTGCGGCTCGAGGTGCAGCTGCCCTGGCTTCTCGCCATGGTGGTCGACAAGGTGCGCCCGCTGATCGAGAAGCAGGGCCATCTCATGCTGGAGAAGAAGTGATTCTCCTTATTTCGAGCGCGGGTCGAGGGCGTCGCGCAGGCCGTCGCCGAGGAGGTTGAACGAGAGCACGGTGACGAAGATCGCGACGCCCGGCCACACCGCCATCCAGGGCGCGTTGACCAAAAAGCGCTGCGCCGAATTCAGCATCGAGCCCCAGGACGGGGCCGGCGGCTGCTGGCCGAGCCCCAGGAACGACAGGCTCGCCTCGGCGATGATCGCGGTCGCGATGGTGAGCGTCGCCTGCACGAGGAGCGCCGGCAGCACGTTCGGCAGGATGTGGCGCAGCGCGATGCGCCAGTGCGGGTTGCCGATGGCGCGGGCCGCCTCGACGTAGTCCTCGGCCTTCACCGAGAGCACCTGGCCCCGCGTCAGGCGGATGAAGATCGGCGTCGCGGTCACGCCGATGGCGATCATGGCGTTCGTCAGGCTCGGGCCGAGGAACGCCGCGAGCGCGATGGCGAGGATCAGGAACGGGCAGGCGAGCATCGCGTCGGTGACGCGGCTGATGAGGCCGTCGACGAGCCCGCCGGCGTAGCCCGCGAGGAGCCCCAGCGGCACGCCGACCGCGATCGCGATGCCGACCGAGATCACGCCGGCGAGGAGCGACGCCCGGGCCCCGAAGATGACGCGGGCGAGGAGGTCGCGCCCGACCTCGTCGGTGCCGAACCAATGCGCCGCCGACGGGGGCTTTCGCACGGCGGACCAGCTCTGCGCCGCCGGGTCGTAGGGAGCGATCAGTGGCGCGAGGACGGCCGCCACGACGATGAGGACGATGACGGCAAGCCCGACCATGGCGCCGCGGCGGCGCACGAGCCGGCGCCACGCGCGTCGGGCCGGGGTCTCGACGAAGTCCGCGCCGGCCGTTGCGACGGCCTGCGGAAGAGCATGGACCGTCATTCCCTGAGCCTCGGGTTGACGAGGATGTAGCCGACGTCGGCCAGCAAGTTGAGCGTGATGTAGGTCGTCGCGGTCACCAGCACGACGCCCTGCACCACCGCGTAGTCGCGGTTGAACACGGCGTCGACGATGAGCTTGCCGAAGCCGGGAATGGTGAAGATCTGCTCGGTCAGCACCGCGCCCGAGAGGAGCGTGCCGAACTCCAGCGCCCCCAGTGTGATCACGGGGGTGAGCGCGTTGCGCATGGCGTGCTTGAGCACGACGGAGCGCTCCTCGAGGCCCTTCGCCCGGGCGGTGCGGACGTAGTCGCTCTGGAGCGCCTGGAGCATGGCGCT